>DHSK01000068.1:1967-12894 GCA_002408445.1 Syntrophomonas sp. UBA5288 | reverse complement strand
ATGATAAAATTTGTTATTAAAGCCCTGGAGAAGATGGGTTATAGCGACGAACAGGTAATAACCACCCTGGAAATGCGTATGAAATGCGGTATCGGCAAATGCGGCCGCTGCAATATCGGCAGTGAATTTATTTGCCTGGACGGCCCGGTTTTTAATCTGGCTCAGCTTAAAAAACTGCCGCCCGAGTGGTAAAATTTAAAGCTAAACCAAAACCCGCTTTCAGGCCATTTTAATTAAAGTCTGGGAGCGGGTTTTGTATTTGAGAGTTTTGCATAATTAACTTTTTCCTATGATTAAGCAGTAACTTTGCGAATGTCATCCTGAACGTAGTGAAGGATCTTTCAATCTCCGAGATGGAAAGATCCTTCGGCTTAGCCTCAGGATGACATAAAACCGTTATTCATAGCAATGACAAATGGGGTTTTGGGAATTATGCAAAACTCTCATTTAGCAATTTGAGTTATCCTATCTAAACACTGAGGCACCGTATAAGTAACCAAGGTAGAACAAGGCGGCAACGGCTATTATGTGCAGAACCCACCATCCGGTTTTTAGAAACTGCCAGCTGCCAAGATCATAACCCTCTTTAGTTTTGATATCGCTCTCTTCCACCAAAGATCCTCCTTTCTTTACAGTATAATATCTGTAATTGTCAGTATTTCCACCATTGCATAAATTTATGTAAAAACAAAAAAAGTTTTTGAATTTGACATTATGGGAATAATCAATAAAATATCTATAGTCATTAACTATGCACAAAGGTGTGCACAAAAGGGGGAGTGACATGTCACAATATAAAGATAATTTACTAAATCCAACTCTGGCCAAAATCCTCAAGACCTTCAAACTGGATAAGAATTATGTCCGCGGTGAAGGCTCTTATCTGTGGGATGAGGAAGGGAACAGATACCTTGATTTTATTGCTCAATATGGTGCCGTACCCTTTGGCTATAACCCGGATTTCATCTGGGCCGCCCTGGACGAAGTCAGAGAAAAAGGACTTCCCAGTCTGGTCCAGCCTTCACTGCCGCAAGAGGCATTGAAGTTGGCCAATCGTTTGGCCGAATGTTCTCCGGGCGCTTTGTGTTACAGTACATTTTGCCAGAGCGGTACCGAAGCGGTGGAAGCAGGCATAAAATTAGCCCGCTCCTGCACCGGTAAAAACGTTATTATTTCCACTTACAACAGTTTCCATGGCAAGACCCTGGGGGCATTATCCGCGACCGGCAAATCTTCTTACCAGAAGCCTTTCCGGGCCCCTGCGCCGGGATTTGCCAAGGTGCCTTACAATGATGCTACCGCACTGCAAGCGGTTTATGATGAGTATCAGGGTGATGTGGCGGCCTTTATTGTGGAGCCGGTTCAGGGCGAAGGTGGAATAATTGTAGCCCGGTCCGGTTATTTAAAAGAGGCTCAGAAATTCTGTAATGAACATGGGATCGTATTTATTGTCGACGAGATTCAAACCGGGCTGGGACGTACCGGGCGTCTATTTGCCTGCCAGCATGAAGAAATTGAACCGGATGTGATGCTCTTGGCTAAAGCCCTGGGCGGGGGATTGTTCCCGATGGCAGTATGCCTCAGTTCCCCCAGGGTCTGGAATGAAGACTTTGGGATGCTGCATAGCTCTACTTTTGCCAATAACGGAGTCACCTGTGCCGTCGGTAATGCGGTTTTGGATAAACTCATGCATAATGATGGCGAGCTGATCAGGGAGGTTGAGCAAAAAGGACGCTATCTTTTGAAGGGAGTCCAAAAGCTGGGTCAGACTTATGCGGAAGTGATAAAAGAGGTCAGAGGCCTGGGGCTGATGGTGGGCATTGAGTTCAGGGATATGGATGACTGCGGCTCCTACGATATGTCTTTCATGACTGACGCCGGTGGTTTTACCGCCTTACTGGCCGGATACCTGCTAAATGTCGGGGGGATTAGATTGGCTCCTTTTCTGAATAATTCCATGACCTTAAGACTGGAGCCATCCCTGACTATATCCTATGAACAAATTGACTATGTGTTAAAAGCCCTGGATAAGTTATGTCACATATTGGTTTGCCGTGATTATGGACAATTGTACCGTTTTTTACTGGGCAATAACAATTCTGCCGACAAAGTTATTGATTACCGCTTAATGAGCAGAAAAACCAAATGCTCGGTTCTAAGTGAAACTGAAAAGCCATCCCGTAAATTTGCCTTTGTGATTCACTATCCCGGACCTGAAGATGTAGTACTCAACAATCCTTCTTTTCAGTCTTTTAGCCGGGATGAACTGTACCGCTTCCTGCAATGGCAAAGTCTGACGGAAGATCCTGCGGTGGTCTGCCATATGCCGGCCATTAAATCGCATACCGGGGTGGTGGCGGAAGGCTGGCTGATTGGAGTGCCCCTGGGCGGTCGTGAAATAATGTCCATGCCGGCCAAGGAAGCTTCGGCCATGGTAGCCAGCGCAGTTGACCTGGGACGCGACCTGGGGGCGGAAATTGTTGGCCTGGGTGCTCTTACTTCGGTTGTGACCCGCGGGGGACATAATGTTCTAGGACGGGATGTCGCTATAACGAGTGGCAACAGCTTTACCACCCTGATGGCTATTGAAGCAGTTGTGCTGGGCGCAAGAAAAATGCATATTAATGTTTCCGAAGCCCGGGCGGCCGTAATAGGCGCTACCGGTTCCATAGGCCGGGCCTGTGCCCTTTTACTGGCCCGGGAGGTCAATGATATTACCCTGTTCGGTAATGCGCGCCATGCCGTCAGCAGCCGCAACCGGCTTAACTCATTGGTCCAGGATATTTTCAGGCAGGCCAGAGAAGAACTGACCGAAGGCAGAACTAGCGGTATGAGCGGGTGGCTGGCTAATGTGACGAGAATGCTGGAAAAGCAGGATACCGCAGCTGCCCGCGATTATCTGGCCTTGATTCAGGGGCAGGATTTGGATCTGCCGACGACTGAGGAGATTGCAGCATTTCTGGCCATTGACAGTCCTATCAGGATCAGTCTTGATTTGGATCGGGATTTGCCTTTATGCAATCTGATAGTGGCTGCCAGCAACTCACCCGAATATATCCTCTTCCCGGAACATTTCCAAACCGGGGCCGTAGTCTGTGATGTAGCCCGGCCGGCCGATGTATCACCGGAGGTGGCACTCAGGCGGGAAGATGTTCTGATTCTGGAGGGTGGATTGGTCCAATATCCGGATCAGGTTAATTTCGGGCCTAATTTTGGTTACCGTGACGGGGTGGGACTGGGATGCCTGTCTGAAACTATTTTATTGGCCATGGAAGGGGAAGGGAAGAATTACAGTATCGGCACCAAGCTGCCGCTGGAAGACCTTGCCCACCTGCGTGACCTGGGCCGGAAACATGGATTCAGTCTGGCCGGATTAAGAAATCAAAACCGGGAATTGACAGACAAGGAGATAAATGAGATATATCAGAATTCCCTAAAGCTTACCCGGGCTCAGAATGAGTAGATAGAATAGAAAATTAAAAACTGAAGACGCTGAATATTATGTTGGCACTGAACTTTTAGCCAGGCATGGGTCTCCTATGCCTGGCTTTTGTAATTGCTCTGACTACGAGGACCGGTGTGAAGCTTTATAGCGAAGTATTTTGGTCAAAAGCTGACAAGGCTTTGCCTTTTTGCTAATTATTTGGCAAAATGTAAGAAGCATAGAATTTTGATGGGGGATGGATATGGATCTAAAAGATATTACTATTAGAGCTGATGGCAAATGGTATTATGGCGATGCGGAAATGTTCCGGCGCAATATACTGAACATACTGGCGACCCATATTGAGCGAGAGGAAGATGGTGCCTACTGTATCAAACTGGGGGATGATATCAACCCGATTACAGTAGAAGATGTGCCTTTCCTGGCTATCGGTTATCAGGAGACAGACGAAGGTATCAAGCTGCGTTTCCATGATCTGCAGGAAATCCTTCTCGACCATGAATTTAAATTGACTTTAAAAGGCGATGTGCCCTATATAAGCTATAGGTGGGAAGCTGACACCCGTTTATCCCGGGGAATCTACTGGAAATTAAGCGATTATTTTGATTTCAGAGATAATGAGGTCTTCATTGTTCCGCCTCCAGGGAAAGGACAAGAATAAATGGCAGTAAAAATCATAACCGATACTTCATGTGATTTACCGGATGACATTTTAGAACAATACGATATTGAAATGATACCTCTCAAGGTGGCCTTTGCAAATGGCGAAACCTTCCTGGATCGTTTCGAAATATCACCTAAAACGTTTTGGGCCAGGATGATGGCCTCAAAATTTCTGCCCCAAACATCAGCTCCGGATCCCGTTACTTTTCTTCAGTATTTTGAGCAAGGCTTGAAGGAAAAAGGCGAGGTTATTTTTATAAGCCTATCATCCGGTTTAAGCAGTACCTTCCAAACGGCCCGCATGGCGTGTGACATGCTGGGGATTAACAGTGTAAGAATTTTCGATACATTCAGTGCCTCCATGGGAACCGGCCTCATGGCAATCAAAGCCGCCCGCCTGGCCATGCAGGGATGCTCACTGGATACCTTGTGCCATAGATTAATCAACATCCGGAGTAAGAATGAAACCATATTTACCCTTGATAGTTTAGAAAACGTGGTCAAGGGCGGACGCTTATCCCGGATAGAAGGGCTGGCCGGAACTATTTTAAATATCAAACCGATCCTGCGGGGTATAAACGGTAGACCTGAAGTGATTGAAAAAGTCAGAGGAAGGAAGAAGGCTATTAAGCGTCTCCTAACTCTTACGAATGAACTGGGCGGGGAAAATCTTTCTGCCCGGATCGTCGGTATAACCCACGTGGATTGTGAAAATGAAGCGCTGGAACTGGAACAGGAAATTAAAAAACGCTTTAACCCGCAGAAAATAATAGTATCCGAAATGGGTGCCACCATAGGCACCTACGCCGGCCAGGGCGGCCTGATGATAAATTTCTAGAGGGGAACGAATTCAACCCTGAAGGACACAGATTGAATATGATTAGTGCGAAAACAAAGTCGTAGGCCGGCCTACAGGGCGGTAGCCCTTCAGGCCGGTGCAGAGCATAACATGGAAAACACCCAGCCCTGAGGCCCGCTCCTAACGTCGGGGCCGTAGGGCAGGCTACGGACTATGAGATATACTCTATTTTCAATAGTTGTGGCATGCAGCCCTGGCAATTTAATAAAAAAATCAGGCGCTGAATGCGCTTGTTTATTATGGTTAGGCAGACAGCAGATTAAGCTGTCTGCCTTTGCCGTTGTTGGGCTATTTTTCGGTTTCTTGTTCCCACCAGTTTCGTCAGTTCTTTCTATGCCGGGCAGTTGAAGTTGTGCCGCTGTAGCCATCGTTCTTAATCCCAACCAAAGCCCGTAATCCAGATATGGAACTTGTTGCTGTCTATTACACTTCTATCGTTCGCATGCAGGATTTTGGTATAAATCAGTTGAAACCTATAAAATAGGTAGCGAATTTCAACTTTCGGCGTTTATTTTGGTGAAATAATGGAGTCAGTCCCAAATCTTCAGGACAATACAAAACAAGATAATATGTAACCATTGAAGGAACGAAGTATGGAGATATTCGATAATATAACAAAAACAGTCAAAGATGATTTAACAGTTACTATCGAAAAGGGCAGCCGTCTTTCGATAGCTGCCGCCTGTTTCTCTATATACGCTTATCAAGTTTTAAGGAAACAGTTTGACCATATCGATGAGCTGCGGTTTATTTTTACATCTCCTGCCTTCGTCACCGAAAAAGCTCCTAAAGAAAAACGCGAATTCTATATCCCTCGTCTTAACCGGGAGCGAAGCCTTTACGGTTCAGAATTTGAAGTGAAGCTGCGTAATGAATTGACCCAGAAGGCCATCGCCCGTGAATGCGCCGATTGGATCAGAAAAAAGGTTACATTCAAGTCAAATACTACGCCGGAAAACATGGGGGGATTTCTTAATATAGAGTCCGGCAGTGAGCAGATCACATATATGCCGCTGGATGGCTTCACCACGGTGGACATTGGCTGCGAACGGGGAAATAACAGCTATAACATGGTCACGAAGTTTCCTGCTCCGCACAGTCAGGAATTCATCCGGCTGTTCGAAAGCGTCTGGAATGATAGAACAAAATTACAAGACGTAACTGCAGAGGTCATCGAAAATATTACCGCCGCTTATAATGAAAACCCGGCGGAGTTTATTTATTTTGTTGCTCTTTACAACATATTCAACGAATTTCTCGAAGACATATCCGAGGATGTGCTGCCCAACGAGGCAACCGGTTTTAAGGATAGTAAAATTTGGAACATGCTTTATGATTTTCAGAAGGACGCCGCGCTTGCCATTATTAACAAGCTGGAAAAGTATAATGGGTGTATCCTGGCCGATAGCGTAGGGCTTGGAAAAACTTTTACCGCTCTAGCTGTTATCAAGTACTATGAAAATAGAAACAAATCGGTTCTTGTTTTGTGTCCCAAAAAGCTGTCTGATAACTGGAACACCTATAAAGACAATTATATAAATAACCCGATTGCTTCTGACCGTCTAAACTATGATGTGCTCTATCACACCGACCTGTCCAGAAATCATGGCCGTTCAAACGGCTTGGACCTGGATCGCCTAAACTGGAGCAATTATGACCTCATTGTTATTGATGAGTCGCATAATTTCCGCAATGGCGGTGAAGTTTATGGTGATGACGCAAGAGAGAACCGCTATTTGCGGCTATTGAATAAAGTTATTCGTCCGGGCGTAAAGACCAGAGTTCTAATGCTATCGGCAACGCCGGTAAATAATCGCTTCGTTGATTTACGCAATCAGCTGGCACTTGCTTACGAAGGTAAACCTAGCCTGATAAACGAAAAACTGAATACAGCAAAACCGATTGATGAGATATTCCGTAACGCCCAGAGAGCATTTAATGTTTGGAGTGATTTGGAACCGGGAAAAAGAACAACTGCAACGCTGTTGAAAATGCTGGATTTTGATTTCTTCGAGGTGCTGGATAGCGTTACCATTGCACGTTCCCGCAAACACATTGAAAAATATTACAATATGGATGACGTCGGTAAATTCCCCGTAAGGCTCAAGCCTGTTTCTTTGCGGCCCAGCCTTACGGATTTGAGTCATGCCATAAACTATAATCAGATATATGATGAGCTTATGAATCTGAATCTTTCAGTTTATATACCGACAGATTTCGTTTTTGCAAGCAGACGGGAAAAATATGTTGACCCTGACGTCAACATCAACCGTGCCGGACGTGAACAAGGTATCCGCCGTCTGATGAGCATCAACCTTCTGAAACGGTTGGAAAGCTCGGTCTATTCATTCCGCCTGACGCTCCAGCGTATAAAGAAACTGATTGATGATACCATTGCTGAAATTGATATATTCGAGGCTGGTGGAAATGCTGATGTTGCCTTAACTGAACTCGGCGAGGATGCAGAATTCGATTATGACGATCAGAATACTGATTTCTTCACCACCGGCAGAAAAGTGAAAATCGATCTTAATGATATGGATTATGTTACTTGGCGCAGCACTCTTCAACAGGATTCGGATATTCTGGAACTTTTGATACTTATGATTGCCGATATAACACCGGAGCACGACACCAAGCTGCAGACATTGCTCACATTAATCTCGGACAAAATTGATACTCCTATTAATAAAGATAATAAAAAGGCGCTGGTGTTTTCAGCCTTTCTCGATACTACCGAATACCTGTACCAGAATGTGAGCGGCTTTATAAAAGCTAAATATGGCCTTGATACGGCCATGATAACCGGTACGGTAGACGGAAAGACAACGATTCCGAAGTTTAAAGCGACTTTCAATAATGTTCTGACTTGCTTTTCACCTGTATCAAAAGATAAAGACCTTCTTATGCCGGGAAAAACCGACCGGATTGACATCCTGATCGCCACCGACTGCATTTCCGAAGGTCAAAACCTTCAGGATTGCGATTATCTCGTGAACTATGATATTCACTGGAACCCGGTGCGCATCATACAGCGATTCGGGCGTATCGACCGTATCGGCAGCCGGAATGCGCAGATTCAGCTGGTGAACTTTTGGCCGGATTTGACGCTGGACGATTACATAAACCTGAAAAGCCGGGTGGAAACCCGCATGAGGATATCCGTCATGACCTCCACCGGAGACGACGACCTTATCAACGCAGAGGAAAAAGGCGACCTTGAATACCGCAAAGCCCAGCTTAAGCGGCTGCAGGAAGAAGTCGTCGACATCGAGGATATGTCCAGCGGCATTTCCATCATGGATTTGGGGCTGAACGAATTTCGCCTGGACCTGCTGGACTATATCAAAAACAACGGTGATTTGGACAAAACTCCTTTCGGTCTCCACGCTGTAGTCCCCGCCAAGGACGATACGCCTCCCGGCGTCATCTTTGTGTTGAAAAATATCAACGGCGGCGTGAACATCGACAACCGGAACCGGCTTCACCCCTTCTATATGGTGTACATAGCAGATGACGGCGAAGTGGTGTGCGATCACCTCTCCCCCAAAGAAATACTGGATAAGATGAGGTATCTCTGCAAGGGAAAGACCTTTCCTCTGACAGACCTGTGCCGAGACTTTAACCAGGAAACCGATGACGGCAGAAACATGCGCCGCCTTTCGAATTTGCTGAGCGATGCCATTAACTCCATTATTGCCGTCAAGGAAGAAAGCGATATCGACAGCCTGTTCAGAAGCGGCGGTACCTCCGCCTTAAATACAAACATAACCGGCTTGGATGACTTTGAGCTGATATGCTTTTTGGTAGTGCGAGGTGCTTAGTATGATTGAGTTGCCGCAAAGAACAGTATTCAACCGGCGTATACCTAAGCAGAAATTCTATGATAACCTGTCCATTAATGCAGAACTCAAACGTATATTTGTAGAACAGATCAACGCGATTTACTGGCGGAATAAGATCTCTCCCAGCACAGTTAATATCGCCGTCGGGGAAACTGTTTCGGAGATTGAAGTAATAGAGATACGCTTGAACCAGGGCAGTCTTGACAAACGGGTTTTGCAGTTGATTGACCGGGAGATTCCCTATCATATCCTTTTTCTGCTTATGTACGAAGAGCAAATGCAAGCATGGATCGGTTACAAGGAAAAAAGTCAGGGTAGCACGAAGGCTTTTAAGCCGGGGACTTATTATCATACCGAATGGCTGAATGCAAACGAATTATCGCTGCGGCTGGACGGGCTAAACATGGATGCGGTATATGAAGGCTTTATCCGGCAGATTGCCAAGGAACGGCTGGATGGCATGCCCGGAGGCGATTTAAAGGATGCGGTTGCCCGCGACGAGCGGCGGCAAAAGCTGCAAAGAGAGATTGCTGCCTTAGAAAACAAAGTTCGCCGGGAAAAGCAATTCAATATACAAGTTGAGTTGAACGGAGAGTTGAAGCGTTTGAAGAAGGAATTGGAGGGGTTGGGATGAAAATACTAGAGAATAACTTTGTTATAACAAAGGAAGAACTTATAGATGAATGGCAGATGGCTTTAACAAAATTAATTGATAACGACTTAGACATTATGGCTGGAAGAAATCAAAATGAAAGAAACATTGCTTATCGATTAGTGATCTATCTTCGTGAGCAGTTTTTGTGGCTTGAGAAATATGAAATTTATATTGACGGTGAATATAACAGAGATGGTGACGGTGGCTCCAAAAGGCCTAATCCTCAAGAGGAATATTCTAATAAGAATACTTGGATTGCACCGGATATTATTTTGCACGAGCGCGGTAGTGCCAAAAACGATTATCGAAACGATATATTCTATTGTGAAATCAAGAAAAACGCCTCGGACGAAAAAAGTGATGATGACAAGAAAATTGAACATCAAATGGAAGAACGAAAATACCAATTTGGGATTAACATATATAAATTGAATTCTAAACAAGTAGAATTAAAATTATACACAAAAGAAACGCTGGAAAAACCTCAAAGATATAGCTATAACTTTACAACAAAACAACTGGAGGAAAATTGTAATGGACAAGATGCGCTTTGAATCCTCTGATTTGACCGCTGCGAACGTCAATAAAATCGCCGAGATATTTCCCGGTGTTGTAAATGAAAGAAAGGTCAATTTTGATCTGCTGCGCTCCCTGCTGGGCGACGAAGTATATGGCGAAGAAGCCTATGAGTTTACCTGGACGGGCAAAGGAGCCGCAATTGTCGAGGCAGGGAGACCTATTCGCAAAACATTGCGCCCATGCGTGGAAGAAAGTAAAAACTGGGATACTACCGAAAACCTTTATATAGAGGGTGACAACCTGGATGTGCTGAAGCTGCTGCAGGAGAGCTATCTTGGCAAGGTGAAGATGATTTATATCGATCCTCCTTACAATACAGGAAATGACTTTGTGTACCGTGATAACTTCACACAAGATAAGGATGAATATGATGAAGAAGCCGGAGTATATGATGAGGACGGCGACCGCCTGTTCAAGAACACTGAAACCAACGGACGCTTCCATTCTGACTGGTGCAGTATGATTTACCCGCGCCTTGTGCTGGCGAGGAACTTGCTCCGTGATGACGGCGTGATTTTTATCAGTATTGACGATAATGAGGTTGCGCAGTTGCGGAAGATTTGCGATGAGGTGTTTGGTGTAAGTAACTTCATAGCGGAGCTTGTTTGGGAACGCGCATATGCTCCCAAAAATGACGCGAAATTTATCTCAAACAGCCACGATTATGTTTTGATGTATGCAAGGAACATTATGAACTTCACGATCGGGCGACTTGAACGAACAGAGGAAGCAAACGCCAGATATTCTAATCCAGACAACGATCCGCGCGGGGTTTGGAAGCCGAGTGATTTATCTGTCAAGACTTATACAGCAGTAAATGATTATCCTATCACCGCCCCTTCGGGGCGAGTGATAGAGCCTCCAGCAGGACGCTGCTGGAG
>DHSK01000068.1:1031-1819 GCA_002408445.1 Syntrophomonas sp. UBA5288 | reverse complement strand
AACGCGTTTTTCGAGAGACTCCAAGATAATAGAATTTATTTCGGTGCTGATGGAAATAGCGTTCCCTGTTTGAAAAGGTTTCTGACGGAATTGAAATATGAAGGAATGGCTCCGACTTCTATTATGTTTTATAAAGATGTCGGACATAGCCAAGAAGGCGCAAAAGAAGTCACGGCATTACTTGAAGCGGGCGCATTTGATGGACCGAAACCTGTTCGGCTTATGGAACGATTGCTGACGCTTGCAAACCTTGACTATAATAGCATTGTGTTGGATTTCTTTTCGGGAAGCGCATCTACCGCACACGGCGTTATGAAGATGAACGCGGAAAAAGGAAAGCACTGCCACTTTATTATGGTACAGCTACCGGAAGTCACGGCAGAGGACGGCACAGCTTTCAAAGCCGGCTACAAAAACATCTGCGAAATCGGCAAGGAGCGTATCCGTCGTGCCGGTGAAAAGATCAGGGAAGAAAACAAGGATAAAGAAGGCATTGAAATGCTCGACATCGGCTTCCGCGTGCTCAAACTGGACGAGACGAATATGAAAGACGTTTACTATGCTGCGGGCGAATACACGCAGGATTTGCTTGCATTGATGGAGGACAACATAAAAGAAGACCGCACCGATATGGATCTGCTCTACGCTTGTCTGCTGGACTGGGGTCTGTCCCTATCCATGCCCCACACCCAGGAAAAGATAGGCGGCTTTACTGTCCATACCTATAACGATGGTGATCTCATCGCCTGCTTTGATAAACATATCAGTGATGCGGTGGTTAAAGAAAT
>DHSK01000068.1:0-740 GCA_002408445.1 Syntrophomonas sp. UBA5288 | reverse complement strand
CTTTTCGAGGATAAGCGCATCCGCACCGCCTGGGATGAAGAAAAAGAGGAATGGCTGTTTTCTATTGTTGATGTTATTGAAGTTCTGGCAGGCACAGATAATCCACGGCGATATTGGAGTGATTTGAAGCGCAAAATGAAAGCGGAGGGAAGTCAGTTGTACGAAAAAATCGTACAACTGAAATTGCTTTCGTCAGACGGTAAACGTTATAACACGGACGTAGCCAACACCGAGCAGCTTTTACGGATCATCCAGTCAATTCCCTCGCCCAAAGCCGAGCCTTTCAAGCAGTGGCTTGCCCAGGTTGGACGTGAGCGAATCGAGGAAACCATCGATCCGGAACTTACCATCGACCGTGCGCTTGTTACCTATCTGAAAAAGGGATATACCCGCGAGTGGATTAACCAGCGGCTGCAGGCCATTCAAGTGCGCAAAGAACTGACTGATGAGTGGGATGACCGCGGTGTAAAGCAAGGGTTGGAATACGCCATCCTTACCGACGAGATAACAAAGGCCTGGTCTGGTATGACCACCCGCCAATACAAACGACTTAAGGGACTTAAGAAGGAAAACTTGCGCGACAACATGTCCACGCTGGAACTGGTGCTGAACATGCTCGCAGAGGCCACGACCACTGAACTGTCCAAAGAGCAGGAACCTCAGACTTTTAATGAAAACAGAGATGTAGCTCGTTCTGGCGGCGAGGTTGCCGGTAACGCCCGGCGCGACATTGAGAACAG
>DHSK01000116.1 GCA_002408445.1 Syntrophomonas sp. UBA5288 | reverse complement strand
CAATACGTTCCTTGGCATCCGGATTCGGTATCATCTGACCGTCACGCTGAATAGTCAGATGATACCGACTCCGGATGCCAAGGAACGTATTGAAGTTAATGACCACCTGATCGTATTGGGCCCGGTAGCAGATATCCAATATGTAACGCGTGAGTTGTTTACCAGACCGGCGCTTTAATTGTCTTTTTCCCTTTCCGATGCCATACCAAAAAAACTTAACCTGATTCAGAATGCTCTATACGACAACATCGCCGGACTTGCATATAATGACATACCTACGAGGCGGCGCACGCATCAAATCATAGTGTTCCTACACTAAATTAGATGATTCGGCCGGTAGTCTTGTAGGTTGCTGACCATAAATGGTATAATTATGCAGAGAAAGGCGGTGGAAAGAATGGGTATGGGGAATTTTGGGCCATGGGAATTAATACTGCTATTATTCTATGTTGCTGCCATTGCTGTTCCCGTAGTATTCGTCATATGGTTAATAAAAACACTGAAACGAATTGAAAAACATCTGGGCGGGATTGAAGACAGCCTTAGCCGGATGGATAAGAGCTAAGCGGAAAGAGTGAGGTTTCTTGTCCTGTGTTACCGGTAAAAACTTAGGACAAACTGTAAAGGGCCTTTTGCCAGGCATCCAAAGCCTCCCGGCCCGCTTGTCTCAGGGTCCGGTAGCGCTTGATTATTTGTGAGATATTGATTATGCATACAATTATAAACATCAATTCCAGGACGGCAGGAATAACCAGAGCATACTTCATGGCTGCTCCGCTCACGATTCCTGATTTCACCATTAGCATTGCAATGATTAAGGCAACTGCCAGAACAGGCAATAAAAATCGACGTATTTTATGGAATCGGAAAGAAAATTTCATTTGGCTTGCTCCTCTCTAGTCTCCCGCCTCAGTTTTCCCGGCTGATTTCTCCAAAATTAAATATTGCCGGAGCAGTTCTGCCAGCTTCATCTGGGCTGGACCAAGAACCTCTGCAAAAATTTCAGTCATTAATAATTCCAGGGGATCTCCAACCCCGGATTCCTGATTGAACACTTTTTCCCAGAAGGGAAAAGTTTTAAGGAAAGCGCCATAATCGCGGGCCAGATCCTCTATTACAGGTGAATCCTCGGGCAAATCTACGATAGCGGTGATTTGGGATCCATACAGCAAGGATTGCTGATATTGTTCCGGATGTTCTTTAAAATACTCCGCTATTTCACGCAATAAATCCTGATAATTAAATCCCCACTGTAACTCATCCATTACCTGGTATAATTTGCGCTCCTGCTCATATAGTTCGGGGCAGATGCTTTGATAATCTGTTTTAGCTTCTTTGCCCAGAATATCCAGAATCATTTTAAAAGAAGAAGGATCATCATAGCCTTCGATAAGTGCTGGATTGTCTCGATCAAGAAAATCTTCAATTTTAGTAAGCTGTTCTTCCATGGTTTTTATCCGGTTTAGAAGTTCGGCTTGCAAAGACAACAGAACTTCCCGGGTCGATTTGGGTTCTTCAGTATGCCCCAATATTGTCTTTATCTCTTCTAATCTAAGTCCCAGGGACTTCAGCCGTTTTATAGACAGCATCTGTTTCAAATCGTCGGTTCCATAGAGCCGGTATCCCCCCGCTGAGCGTGCAGGTTCAGCCAACAGCCCGATTTTGTGGTAGTAGAGTATGGTCTTGACAGTGACTCCGGATAATTTCGCGAATTCGCCAATTTTCAGATGTACCTGCAATATTCATCCCGCCTTCATTGTAAGTATAAACCTCGACCTTAGGGGGAGGTCAAACCTTTATTTTCATCAGGTTTAGACCTAACTATAAATAGTATGAAGCCAATCGGCGCAATTAGCGGAGAAGCACACAGTGTCACGGCGGACAGTCAGAAATTTTATAAATGTTTAGGCTGCAAACATATGCTTATTTTACGAGGCGTTCTCTTAAATATACTCGTAAGCAATACTCCTATAGTATAAGCATTTGCTGTTTCAAGCACTGTGCCCCTGAATACTATATAATAAATATTAGCAATAATGGATAGGTGCAGGCAGAAGGCGTGCCTATGAAGAAACAGTATGTTTTCAAAGCTGCCGGTGTTTGGGTGCACACTGGTGGGCTGTATTACAAGAGGTAAAGAAAACAGAAATGGGGTCAGGCTTGCTATGCCGTTATTATTAAATAATGCTCCTCCCCGGCCCCGTGGAAGGGTTCGCATGAACCTGGGGAGATTATACTATACCTGGCGCCGCCGTCTGCAATGGATGGTATCCGGCGCTAAATATGCCCGTACCCTTCGACCGGAAGTTAACTTGCCTTATCTGGTATTTCCCCATAAGACTCCGCTCTTGAGAAAACTGCGCCATGTCGACATGCAGTTACAATATAATAAGATTACTAATCTTAGGCTGGCGAGCCTTACTATGAACGGCCTGATATTAAAGCCAGGAGAAGTTTTTTCCTTCTGGCGGCAGGTAGGAAGACCAACCCGCCGCCAAGGCTACCTGGAAGGTATGGTGCTGTGCAACGGCGATTTTTGCGCAGGTACCGGCGGTGGCTTGTGCCAGCTTTCCAACCTGATTTACTGGATGACCCTTCACACACCGCTTACGGTAGAGGAACGCTGGCGGCATAATTATGATGTTTTCCCGGACAGCAACCGCACCCAGCCTTTTGGCAGCGGTGCTACCGTTTCCTACAATTATATTGATTTGCAGATTAAGAACCATACCTCATCTGACTATCAACTGATGATCTGGCTTGATGAAGATTACCTCTGCGGGGAATGGCGCTGCAGCCAGGCTCCGGTTCAGTATTACCAGGTTTACGAAAAGGAGCATTTAATAAAGGCAGAATGGTGGGGAGGCTACACCCGGCATAATGTGCTGGGCAGAAAGGTTTATGAGCTTAACCATAACGAGATCGGCGATGAATTTGTTTGCGCCAATCAGGCCGTTATGATGTATCAACCATTGCTGCCGGCTGATGAGACTATTTTGCGCAAAACGGAATTGGATTAGTTTGTTATGACGGAGCCTTTAATTCGCTTTATGGCAATATAAGGGGACTAAGGAAATTAAAATTCTTAGTCCTTTTTTAAATAAAAATTGTTACCATGTAATAAAACCATCTCTTAAAGTGTCATATATATCAGAGGGTTAACCCTGAAGGGAGGGATTGAACTGAAAAGAGGCTATAGTCAGGAGGAAGCTGAAGAATTTTTTCACCGGGAATACCCGCGTTTATATACTTATGCGCTGTACCTGGTAAAAAACGAACAGGCGGCTCAGGATTTATGCCAGGAAACGTTCATACGCTGGTTCAATCTTCCTGATATTCGGTCCGTACAAGTCCCGCGGGCCTGGCTGAAAAAGGTAGTCAGCAACCTGGCATTCAATTATCTTAGACATCAAAAACTACGTCGTAAAATTGAGACGGACAGCAACGATAATGCCCTGGACCAGAGTGTCGACGTGCATCAGGACTTAAACCGCATTGAGGTGGAAGATATACTTAACACCTTGCCGGTAAAAGATCAGTTGCTGTTAAAGATGAAGATGGCCGGTCTGTCCTATAGCGAGATGGCCGGGGTAATGGGTGTTTCCAAAGGATCAGTCGGTGTTATGCTGATGCGGGCTATGAACAGGTTCAAAAAATCATACGAAGGAAACGGAGGAAAGGGGGTTAATCAGAAGCATGAACTGTCCGAACGAAGGCCAAATCTTGTTGTATGTAGAGAAGCAGCTAACCGCTGATGAAAATGTGATGATTGCTGCTCATATCAAGAAATGTCCGCATTGTGCCCAGATGGTGGAAGAGATTAAACAAACGCTTGATTTTACCCGTACCCGGATGCCGCAAATGGATGTACCGTCACCATCCCAGCCTCTGCCCGGGCAGGCTCAGATCTGGCAAAATATTAACCGCCATATAAACACTAATAGGAGAGAGGTTTTAAAAATGAAGTTTAGAAAAGTGACTATTGCTGCGGCCGTAGTACTGGCACTGGTCATAGTTGGTTCCATACCATCGGTGCAAAGTGCCGCCGCTAATTTCCTGCAGGTTTTCAGAGTGCAAAAAGTAGATACGTTAACTTTAAGCCCGAATGATATGCAAGAGATTCAACAGGCTTTGCAACAGGGAACCAAAGGCCAGACCATGGATTTGGAAAGCTTCGGCTCCATAGCTGTAGAAGGACAACAGGAACAATCGAATTTGACTTATGCTCAACTTAATAGTCTGGGTTTTGCGGTTAAACTTCCAGCCGGCGTGGACGCTTCCCAGGGAGAATATACTCTCCAGACTATGCCCGATATGAAGATCACTCCGGATGTGGAAAAAGTCAATGCTTTCATTAGTGCCCTGGGCAGTGAAAAACTCCTGCCGGCATCCCTGGACGGCAAGCCCTTCCAGATCAAAATGAACAAATGCTTGGTAGCTTCATATGAAAACTTTCGCTTAATACAGGGGCCCTCGCCTGAGATCGTAGCCCCGGGGGATGTGAAGGTGTCAGAAATAGCCGAAGCCATGGTGTCTCTGCCGATATGGCCGGAAAATGTCAGAAGACAGCTTGAAGCGGTAACTGATTGGGAGCATACCTTGCTGATACCTGGTGAAAACAATGAAAAAGTTAAAGTCCAGGGGCATGATGCGGTGTTAATGAAGGATAGCTCCAACGGCATGTTAATCTGGCAGGATAATGGTCAGGTCTACGCTCTGGAGAATTACTCGGACAAAAACCTGGATCTGGTTGAAATTGCTAATAGTATGAGGTAACAATATGCTGATAGAAACAAATAATCTTACCAAAGTGTACAATGGTAAAATATCAGCCTGTAACGAGATCTGCCTTTCCCTTGCGGAAGGGCAGGTCTTTGGCTTGCTGGGCCCCAACGGTGCAGGTAAAAGCACCCTGGTGAAAATGCTGCTGGGTATGGTCCACCCTACTTCAGGACAGGCATTAATCAAGGGTAAGCCGGTAAATCTCCCCCAGACCCGTAAAAGCATTGGCTACCTGCCGGAACTGTTTCGCTTGTATGATTGGCTTACAGCGGAGGAATTGCTGCGTTTTTATGCCGGCACTTACGGTATACCTGCCCGTGAGCAAAAAGCTGCTATAACTGAGGCCCTGGAACTGGTGGGGCTTACCGGCCGGGAAAAAGAGAAAATAAAGGGCTATTCCAAAGGCATGCAGCAGCGCCTGGCTCTGGCCGGCGCTGTTTTGGATAAACCGGATTTGCTGTTTCTGGACGAACCTACTTCGGCTCTGGACCCGATAGGACGCAGAGATGTGCGCGATCTGCTTTATACCCTTAGAAAAAGGGGAACTACTATATTCCTGAACAGCCACCTGTTAAGTGAGGTGGAAATGACCTGTACCCATCTGGGCTTTATTAAAAAGGGGAGAATGGTGGCTTGCGGGGAAACCTCAGAATTTTTGCAGGATAGTCATATAATAACGGTGGAGGCCGATGGGATGGACCCGTCGCTGCTTGAGCGCTGGAACCAGGAGAAAAAACTGGTGGAAGTAAAGTGCAATACCATCAGTTTAACGGTAGAAAACAGGTCGGAAGTTCCGGTGATAGTAAATGAATTGGTGCATCACGGCGTCAATATTTATCACGTGGAAAGCAAAAGTCGGGGGCTTGAAGAAGTATTCCTGGATTTAATCGAAAGTTGAGGGGGTTCCTGACGTGCAGAATATAATGAAATTGACTCTAAAAGAGATATTTAATAAGCGGATTCTTCATATAGGCATTATCTTAACAATTGTTTATCTTCTAGTCTATTGTTTAGGACTGCATTATATTGCCCGGGACCAGGTCGGTGGGCAGGGTGCCCGGTTATGGTTTACCCAGCAGGCAGGTTATCAGATTATGACTCTGGGCTGGTATATGTCCACCTTCTTAGCCGGAGCATTAGCCATCATGGCCGGCATTGGGAGCATCTCGGGTGAAATCGAAAACGGCACCATGTTAAGCCTGGTTTCCAAGCC
>DHSK01000141.1 GCA_002408445.1 Syntrophomonas sp. UBA5288 | reverse complement strand
ACAAAACGATGTGGCATAGTATCGGCCTTATGCGCAACTAGATTAGCTTGAACAGTAGCTGCTGCTGCGACCCCCGCGGCCTGTGCTGCGTCTGCTTTTTCTTGCGCTCCATCTGGAGTTTCATAAACTAATGATTCATTAATAGTGGCAGTGATATTGGTTGCGTTTCCAATTATAGAATTAATTCCGATTGTTTTTTCAAGAATTTCAGCTCCAGAGTCTGCTGGTATATATTCAGCTAGGGCTCCGGCATTACCGTAACAGTAGAGTATTTCACCTAAATCCGGATCAGTAGCAAAGAGGCCTAACTCTCGAAAATAAAATCCAGTGGCCAGGCCTTGATTAGTAAGAACTCCCTTTATTGCGGCTATTCCTCCGGTCAGCACTTTTATAGATGTAATTGATAAGGATTTGATCTCATCGATTAAAGCTGTGAGATCGGATATATCCTGGCTGCCCAGCTGACCGTCACCCACTCCGATACGCGTAAAATTAAGTTGAGTACCGGCCACCGCTTTTGCTTGCAGGGCTTTACCCCTGTTTGTAAAGAACAATCCGCCATTAAAACTCATTTATCACACCACCTGTTTCACCATAATATTATCGCCTGTATGAATCGCAAACCCTATTACCAAGTTCATTTCCCCGGTCATGGTAACGATAACCGCTTCCAAAATGGAGCGCCGATTTTTAACCTTGTCCACCGCGTTAGCAAACCGTGTGGCCAAATCGCCTGTAACAGCACTGTTTTCAGTAATTACACGAAAACGGAATGGATCCCCGTCATAGTCAAACCATTCCTCTACTATTCCATCTCCAAAATAATCCTGTACAACCTGCTCTACAGCATATGGAGTACCTAAGTACCGGTGTACCTTATCACTGTTTTTAACCAGGTTACGTTTAATATCAATAGTTGTAGTGGCATCATACCATTCTATGTGCAGTTCATGAGCCAGTTCATCCAGAACATCTTCACTAAGTCCGTCTATGTTGGCCAGAATAAGGCATTTGTTTATATATCCCGCTATAATCTGCATTTCAGGAGTTATAGCAGCACATAGAGCAACTGTTGTTGGATCATTTTTCATATAACCGGTCTGCAGCTTTAAAAGGTCAATACTGTCCAGATCCAAAATTGTCATCCCTCCTTACTCTAGGCCACCATAAGTTACAGTAACTGTCCCAGTAGTTGCTACTGCATCTTCTGCTACAGCTGTATAAACTGGTGCTGTTATAGATATATGGCTCGCGCCTGCATTAAGCATCAATTTACGGAGTTCGTCAGGATTAATAGCACGTCCCATTTTACTGTTTTGCCAATTTTTATATGTATCAATTACTCCTCCTGTGTCCTCTATTGCAGTACGTATTACAGACTCGTTAGCAGTATTATCCCTACTGATGTAATAGGTTAAAGCTATATCATACGATGTGGTTGCAGGAGCATTTGCAGTTATATTATCTGTTAAAGGTCGTATCTTTTTGTTATTACAAACGGCCAGTACAGAATCCAATATTTCCTGAGTCGGCAACGAGCCATCAGCCATTAGAATATTTATTTTTACTTTTCCAGATGATATCTCAGTATAAAAAGGTGTAGGATCAACTTCTGGATATGCCGTCTGAAAAGCCGCTGAATTGAACTCTTTAATTTTATCAATAAGGGTTGTAGTTACATCTCCAATATTACTGTTAGCCGACTTAGCCCAATAAATATAGGCATCGGTAGGACCTGCTGTAGAAAAGCTGGTAACGCTCTCCCGGATCCGTTCCCTAAATCCGCTCCAAATATTTTCTCCGTCATCATCAGCTTCAATATTAGATCCGCCGGAAGAAGTTATTGTATTCGATACGCTGGCTACATAAGCAACCGGATCAACCAGTTGACTAATCTGCCCGGCTACAAAACCATTATAATCTTCACCGGTTCCCGTACCCTGAGCAATAACATCGCCATAGGTGCTGCCCGCGGATATAATCAAATCCGTTGTTGTTGCAAAGAACAGCTTTCCATCCGGGGTTGCCCTGGTGCCCGCCGGTACAGTTAAGGCGGCAGCTTGAGCCGATGATAAAGTAAAGCGCAAGGTTGTAACCGCTTTTTGAGCTGCAATTCTGGTAACATTAGTTCGTTCTCCAATATCATCTAAAACACTTCCTTTAGCATATTTCAGTAAATTTTGGTTACCAGTGCTATTAATTGCATTATATAGAGCAACCAGGACCAGCGCCTGCTGCTCTAAAAAAATACGCCGCTCATCACCCTGGTATAAGGTTTCCCCTAGGGCCTCCTGAAATTGAAGGATAAGATTATTTAAAATAGTCTCTGAATCTACTGTAACAAACCCATTCATATCTCAATCACCACCTGAAATTGCATATTCCCCTCATCATCAACTTCTGTAAATTTAACCTTCTCAACCGTTACCCGGGGTTCATATAATTCAATCACTCGATAAATCTCTGCTGTATAAAGCATGGCCGCTTCATTTAAAGGCCTATCCACTATTGAAGGATCAATCCCCCGGGTTCGGTCATAACCTACCGAGTAGCGACAAGTTCGCATAAGGTTCTTAATATTTTGGAGTATGCGGTCATTATCTGCCGCATTCCAATCAAGAGGGGTTGTATCTGTGGTATCTATTATGTACTCCATATTCCTGCCCCCTCAAATTACTTAAGCTGTGCCTTTTCCGCAGGGCTCAGTGTATTGGGCTTATAATCAGCAACAGGCATAATAGCCGAAATATCACTTTTGCCATTACTATTATTGGTATTGGTCTTATTGGCATTGGACTGACTGCTTCCCGGCCTGACATATTCATCGAATTTAAGTGATAGTGTTAAAGCTAGCATATTGCCATTATTATCAATTACTTCTTCCGTTGCTTGAACATCGATAAGCAGCCATTTGTTGGGTCTAAATGGAACCCCCCCAAGAATAAAAGGGTATGCGATGCCGGCATCCTTGATGGCCAACCACTGGCCTAATTCAATTCTGGGGTTAACACCCAGATCTACGCTAAGACGTACTTTGAAAACCAGCGTATCAAGGCCAGGTCCTTTATTATAAGTGCTTGGCTTTTTCCCGGCAGCGTCCTGCTTTTCAGTTTCCAATGTAGAACCATATTGAAAATCGCTGAAAGTATTGGTCTTTTGCGGTGTCACCTGGAATACTTTGTAGCCGAAAACAGCAATCGGCAAATTCATCACCTGCCTATATCTTTCCGATAATAACTCCGGAAGCAATATTGTTCGATGTAAAAACCACAACAACATTTTCTCCTACCTCTAACGTTCCTACATGGCTTGCGGTTTGCAATGGGGGACTAACAATATTCTCTTTATCTGGAAAGGTTACTCTATACCCGCTTTCAATGCTGCTCACATTTCCAAGTAAAATCATCAGTATCCCTCCAAAGGCCTCCGTAACTTAAGCACTGTCTTTCCTTCAGTGAATTTATGTATTATCTGATAAGCAATATATTTACCATCTGCCAATCCAAACTGTGATAGGGTAACAGTATTCCCCGCTCCCAGTCCAGGATCTAGTTTTAAGGAGCACGCCATAGTCTGCTCATAACAATTCTGGGCCCTGAGTAAGCCCTTGCTGAATCTCTCTGCCTCACCTACGCTATTTAGCGGAATATCAGTCTTTTTAAGAGTAGGCCCATAGGTACTTGGTGCTGTGAATTGGTATTCTATACCTTGATAAGATAATTTACATGCACCATAAATCTGGACAGATTTGTCCTTATAAAGAAAATCACCATCGATGTTGTCGATGGTGATTGTTTTAACTGGGGCTTGTTCTTCCATGTATTTCTGGCCGAATATAATTAGTTTTCCGTTAAATATCTTCAACGAGTATCCTTCCAGTAAACATCGCCAGGCCATGAACAGAAAATCCGCCTGGCAGGACTGATCGACCCGCGAATATAATGGATTGTCTATACCATATGTCTCCAGCTGCAGGTCATGTTTAGATGCCATCTCCTGGGCCAATTCCAGGAAACGGACATTGTCCCACGCTTTTGAGTTGTCCGCCTTCGCTTCCTGTTTAATCGGTAATCCCTTAAGAATAATCATCCCTTTTTGTTGCCCGATCTCATCGATATACATAACTCCGGAGTCAAATCCGGATTCTTTAACCTGTATGGTGTGGTTTTTGGCCGGTTTCCATTGACTCCAGAGGCCCTTTGAATCGTCCAGGCTTAACTCGAGACTGTCCAGCTCTCCTCCACAAGCCTTGTCATTCAGATTCGCTTTTCTAACCTCAATATCAGCAGTTATATCTTTTCCTTCGTAAAACATCTGCACAAGACTCACCTCCAGGGCGGAAGATTGGATATTGCTTCCTGCTCAATCATCGGAATCTTCAATGTAATGCCTTCATCGAATATAATTGTGCTGATATGGGCTAGATTTTTTTGCATAAGCAGAGACGCTTTATATTCATCGTTATAGAACTTGAGTGCAATGATATCGAAGGTATCTCCTTGTTTAGTTTTATATTCTATATAATTAGCCAAAAGAAACCCTCGCTTCCGCATCGAGATATTGTTCTACCCAGTTTTTAAATTGTTCAAAAGCTAGGGATAATTCCTGTTTAACTTCTGCAGCATTTCCACCTTGAATTACAGGAGCGTAATTAATTTGAACAGGTTTAGAGTCACTTGCGCCCAATATTTGGGCTGTCTGATTGAGCAAACCTAGGCTTCTTGGTGTCTTCTCTATAGGTATAGCTACTTCTAATCCATCTTCTGCAAATAGGGACGGCTTATCAGCAAATCCACCTTCTGCGTATCTCTCCAATTGCTTATAATTCCCCACACTTTGAGGGTTGTAAGCTACACTAAGCTTACTTATATGATCTATATCAATACCAGGTATGAGATTCATGCCATCAATCAATTTATTTACATAGTCAATAGCTGTGTTAACACCGTTTTTAAAAGTATTAGATATCTTATCCCACAAATCTATTGCTGCGGCTTTAATTGTATCCCAGTTTCGATATAGTAAAACCCCTGCAGCTACCAGTAACCCTATTCCAACTATAATCAAACCGATCGGATTTGCAAGTAATGCTGTGTTTAATCCCCACTGGGCTAACGTCATGGCAAATGTACTGAGTTTCCATGCATCATATAGTTTTGTAATGGTACTAATAACCAACAAACTTGTAAGAGCTGCACCTACCCCGTATATTACCGGCGATAGTTCTTTGTTACCCATTAAAATGTCATTACCGTATTTTAGAAATTCCGTTACAGCAGGCAATACTTTAACAGCCAAAGTGGAGCCCATTTGATCTATATTGGTTTCGAATAAGCGCATCTGGTTGGCCGCTTGATCGCTGGTCTTGGCAAAGTCCCCCTGCGCGTCACCGGATACACTCATTAAATAATTATATCGGAGCAAAGTCTGCGAGGCCTGGTCCATCTTACTGTATGAAGTTTTAATCCCCTCAGACAAAGCAAATGCCTCCAGATTAGCCACGCTCATATTTATGCCCAGTGCTTTCAGAGGTTCCGTTTCACCGCTTATTCCTGACTGTATTTTTTCAAATGCTGCTTCTTGATCTAAATTATAGAATGATGCAAAATCGCCAGATAGTGCGGTCATATTTTCGGACATTTTAATAATGCTGTCACCAGCCAAACCGCTGCTTTTTAGCATGGCCCCCAAGGTACCGGTATATTGCTTGGCCTGCAGTTCCGATAAGCCGTACGCTTCCAATGCATTTTTAGACCAATTATTAATTTGACCAGAGCTTTTTCCGAAGGTGGTATCAACGACATTCTGTACTTCCTTGAGATCTGAAGAAAGCATCAGGCTTTTCTTTCCAAATTCCCATAAACGTGACGAAATTTCTGTAATGGCATTCGAAGCTACCCCGCCCAGGAAAGCACCCTTTGCTATTGTACCGACCTCATTCATTTTACGGCCGGCATTTTCTAAATTATTGGATAGTTTCATTGTTTCACCGGATGCCTTCAGAATAGCGGTTTGTAGTGAAGGGTCAATTTTGCCGGCAAGAGTTATCAGAGCCCTTAATTCCTTTTCATTTGCCATAGATTAACCCTTCTTTCTCATTTTATTTAATCGTTTGAATTCTTCATCAAGTGTTTTATAAAAATCAACGAAGTCAATAATTGGGAGAGAAAAACAATATTCAGCTGAAGTCGAGGTCATAATTGTAACCTCAGCAATAGCATGTTTAAGCCAATCGTCTGATATTATTCCCCCGAATCGAAATAGAAAAAATGCCTGGCTAGTTTCCCTGCCTCTCTGGAATCTTTGGCACTTATCCGTAGTATGTCTGTCGAATCTATGTTGGGATCAGCTTTCGTTACTGCCTTGGCAAATAAGAAAAAGTGATAATCGGAATCAAGTTCCTCCGCATTACTGGGCGGATAACCGGCCATTTTCATTTCTTTGCCGGCATTGAGCTTATCCTTGGCGCTCATATTTTCAAAATCATAAGGCAGCTCACTCACTTCCGCCCCATTTACCATGATCGGTTTAGTCAATTTAAATTTTTCCGGCATTATAATTCCTCCAATCAAGAATATGGCCGTTCCTGTTAGAGAACGGCCCGAACCTTCTGCATATAGTCAATTCCGTTAACTTTATAAATATAGTTTTGTTTATCAATTAGCAGTGTCTCTTTGCCGTCAATCACCTGGCGGTATCTGAGTACTTCAAAATCAATGCTCCCGTCCATGGTGGAGTTATTCTCCACTTTACCCGGATCATACTTCTTATTTACGGCTGTAAGAAATATCTTCGCTCCCTGGGGTACGGTTTCACCGCTGGCAGTTACAGTGTCACGAGCAAAACGTAATTCCAGGTTCTGCACTCCCGGTTTGGCCAGATTAGCTCCATTTTTGTTTATGGAGCGCGTGCTAAGAGATAATGTCATACTCCCAATCTGCCCGGTCACCGGCATATCAATTGAACCAAGTATACCGGCACCTTTTAATTCAGATGTCTGGGTTTCAATTGATGGCAGCTGGCAGGACACATTATCATCTATCTCCTTCCCATCAGCCAGCAGTTTATGAGCAATTACAGCTCCTGAAATTATCATGCCTGCTCACCTCCAAATAGGACATTAAATCCCTTTATTGTATAAGCCACTTTAGCTGTTAAGCTCTTGCCCGGCGGTGTCGTAGTAGTGGCAACGTCCCATGTGAAGTCACCTTCTACAATATCACTGTCGGAATTACTGGTTTCGTTAAATTGTATTACTCCGTACAGCAAAGCCCCACTGGTAATTAATCCATCCAGAAACTTCTGGTAATCATTCAGGATGGTATCTACCATAGCCCGTTTCATTGGTCCATCAACCAGTATTCCATACCGGTTCTGGAATTCATTGGCCAGATGGTAAAGCATCCGGACATTGCAATCAAATTTATCTTTAATGTCCATATCCTTACCGTATTCATAGGCACCAGTATTAGGTCCCCATAGTACCCAGCGGCCACCCCAGTAAGATAATGTTCTGGTTCCCTTACTGTTTAAGTCAGTAGCCTGCACCTGATCGAATACTACCGCTGTACCATCAGCAAGACACATCCCGGTAATATCAACCGGCTTATTAGACGGTGATTCATACGGAATGTTGCCATTGTTATAATCCACCCACTGCATAGTTACAGTAGTTAAAGTGGACAAATGGAACAACTTGGCGCCATTCTTGGCCATTGGCCAGCAAGGCGTTTCACCGGCTCCGTCATAACCGTTCGTGGATTTCCATGTCGTGGCCTCGGAAATAGTTTCTGCCCCGGTACCGCTAGTAGCATCAAGATTGCTGTTTACCCAGGCATACCAATGACCATTAATCTTTTGGCCGGCCGCTTTAAGAGCTGCATCTACATCGGGTTCATGGCTCCAGGCCGGAGCATCTATTATGGTAGGCACCATATTATGTATGAGATATACCAGATCAATAACACTGATACCAGTGCGGACTCCAGTAGTTGCGTTTACACCGCCTATTAATTCTGTTTTGGTTACACTATCCGGGTTTACTTCATTAAAAGTCACATTAACCGGGGAAGCCAGGGCACCTTTAAGATCAGTAATAAGTACTTTTGCGCCATCAGTAGTATAAACTGCTGAATAATCGGTACCTAATATTTTTCCCGTAATTTCAATAGTGTTTAATATAACCTTGTCATTCTCGATGTAACCTATGCCATTTGTAATAGTTACAGTTGCTGTCTTGTCTGGAGTAACCATTGTGGCAGGATCTAAAACATTGACTAATACAATCGGGCCAATAGGTTGGATATCGTTTTTGAAATGAGCATATATAGCCTCACATAAATCAAATTCAGCCCAGTTATTGTCATTGTAACCGCATTTAGTTACAGCATCATTAAAACTTTTAACAAGTATAGGCTCATTGACTTTATCTTCGAAAGTTAACAGCTGATGAACCGGCAGTCGGCCAAAATAAACCGGCAGGGTAGCTACCCCCTTGGGAGCAACAAAATCCTGAGTGGCCATCAGATCAGCAAATGCACCATGCTTGTACACCCTTTAATCACCTCACTATAAAAATTTCCGTGCTATCTCAGATTCCGGATAGCCGCGTGTCACCAGGGTAAAAGTTATCCAACCATACCAGTATGGATATGGCTGTTCATCGTACATACCCCATTTAATGGGCTTTTGGATAGTCCCGGCATCAGTAATAATTAAGTTCTTGGATAGTGCTGCAACTGTCCGGTCAATAATGTTAAGTAGGTCAATATATCCTTGCAGATCCGGGGTATAATCCACTTCACCGCTTTCATCAGATGCATGCAGGCCTGGGCTGTAAACCGCTACCGGAATCCGGATATCATACTGCCCGTCTTCTGTATCTTCAGCACCGCTATCCAACCCAACAATCAGGCACGGTATGGCAGATTCCATACCCTCCGGAAGGTAACCTTTGGGCGGGATCCAACCAACAAAAACATTGGGATTTAATAATTGGTATTCATCGACATTATTGTCATTCGACATCTGTAACCGGATCCCGGGTGATACCTTGTCAGCTATAAAGTCCTTTATAGCGTTTAGTACTGATACAGTGGCCACAATATCACCTCGATGTCTTAATTTTGGTCATACGGTAAATTATTTCATGCTCCATACGTTCCGCTAGTTTCTTACTGGCTGCCTCCTGGATCCGCTCTGCAACCTTTTCGTTTGTAATCATCTGAGGAATGGACAAAGTAAAGAGTGGTTTTATGGGCAAGCGTTTTTTCCCTTCTCTTCTGAACACGTTAAACTGTATTTTATCCAGTGTCTTAGCCCCGGTAGTGGCGATAAAAGGAGGAGGGCTGCTTGTTATTACCTTGCGCCCTCCTTCACGTTTAATGGCTACTTTAACCTTATATTTTTTTCTGGCCGGCGGGGCTATCGGCGAATGAGGAAACCTTGCCAAAGTCAATGTTCGGCCAATTGATAAAAGATTAACTTCAAGTCCTGAACTGCTGTTTTTGGTCTTCAGCCCGCCTTTAAATGTTTCCTTAACCATCTTCTGTGGTATTGAGTATTCTTTACTGACTATCCTGCCAGTCTGAGTCTTAACATGCTCGATAGTCCGCTTTAAGGCATGAAAAGTAGCTTCTCCTACCTCATCTTCAAAGCCCTTTAAACCGAGTACCAATCGGTCTATTTCCCGGGTATCTATCAGAATAGGCCCTTTCCCCATATTAAACACCTCTATTCTGGGCCAGGATTATTTCCAGTATCCCCATATCCTCACGGACATTAAATACGTACATTTGCCGGCCATCGAATATCATCGGGGTACCTTCCTCAGGCTTATTACCCAAGGAATCCGTTTTAACGAAAAATAACAGTTCACCGACACTGATTCCGTCAAACTCTTTTTTAGATCGTTCTTTCAGACGGTCATTGTCTATAATAATATCCGGCAGCAAGACTCCATTAATGGTATGTTTATCGGCAAACTCATCAGAGTTAAAAAATATAGCCCGGTCAAGAGCTATCTGATCCTTAAAACTCATAGCTACTCTCCTGTATCTAACTTAAGTTCAAAGCCATTATCTACAGCATTAAGCAGTGCCGCGATGATTTCTTCTTTTTTATTTTTATCAGTTATATCTTCGATTCCAGCTTGCTTTATGTATTCGAGTAATTCAGCTTTGGTCATGGGTTCCAGGGTTTCTTCCAGAGTAGGTTCAGGATCTGGTTTAGCTGGTTCTTTTACCGGATTAAATTCCTCGGCAGCTCCTCCGGCAATCAATTTAGCTTCCAGATCTCCCAATCCTATTGTGGTACCAGCTGCAATAATTCCTCCTTTATAATTAAAGGGTGCCAATAATTTAATCATCACGCTACCTCCTAATCGATTTTGACTCTGGCAGTAGTACCGGCTAACAGTTTTGGTTCTGTGGCCCAGCCCGCGGGAATGTTCCCGGTTTCAACATTGGTAATTTTTCCGGCCGCGGTATCATAATAAAGCTTATCCCCCACGCCAAAAGCCGCAGTATTGATGGCGGGGAATTCATATACTCCGGTAACATGTACGGATCCTGTGGCTCCGACTGCAATATTTTCACCGGCTATCCCGATTCGGTTTGTTAACCCTACCACATCTCCGTAAGCAATGGCTGCAGCTCCGGCATTAGTGTAATCAATCGTTTTTCCTTCCTGAATATAAAGCATTGCTTTATCCTCCTTATAATTATTTGACAAGAGTTAATGGAGCCTAATTAATTAGGCCCCGGCGTTCTTATATAATCCGCGGAAATCAAGCACGGTTACGCCATAATCTATGTAGATTCTCCACTTGATGCCAAGAAAATCAAAGCCTACCTGGCTCTCCAGTTTCGGCATACTGTCACCATTCAGGTATGTCACTTCAATGGTATCAACATCAGCCGGCGAAGCAGCCAAATACCAGGCGGTCTCACTGTATGCATCAAGTTCAGCATCAGCGATGGGTTCAAGGGTACCCGCAAACGGATTTATGTTTCCAAAAGTATTAGGGACAAAGTTTACTGATATAAACTGTTGAGCAATAGTTTCTCTCGCAGCAGGAACAAGTAAAAACCTCGGTCCAATATTTAAGGTTTCTTGACTCCGGAGATTCTTTTGCTTTTTCATTGCTGCCCGGCCGGCACCAACAGTATCTATGCTAATAGCTGCACCTGCTCCTGCAAGATTTGTGTGATTAGCGTGGAAAAGAACAGTACCATCAAAAATGGCAGGATTAGAACCGAGCATTTTATAGACCAGTTTGTTGATGCCGCGGCCGGCAGCTCTTACATATGCCTCTGGAACCCGTGTGAGGATTCCAATATCGTCATTTATAAGAGCCTGTCTGGTGAGTCCAAAGGCTCGTCCAAATGTTGCAATTGCTTTGGACACCCCCTGGTCCTGCATTTGGTCAAACTTAAACTCACCGTTTTGGGTCATTGGCAGCAGATCTCCTGCCTCGGATATCTGATAATGAGTTGCTGCTTTAAAATCCGGGTTAGATCCGCGTCCAGTCCACCTTTGATAGGTTGTTTGTGCTGCCCGGTAAGCAGTGGCCATACTTTTATTCACAGCGTTATTAAGAATGCCTGTAAACTGACTGTCAGGGGTCAAGGCCTCTCTGAACAGAGCATCATCGTCCAACCGGTGAGCATTTGCCCTTCCTGCTCTAACAAGGCAATCAACTGCAAGGTCACGGAGCCTCATACCCCTCATATCTCGGGCACCATCAGCCGGTTTTTCAACCGTCATGCCAGATCTGAGCAGAATAGCATCAGAAGCAGCCTCGCGGATCTTATCTGTTTCATTACTTCCAACACTGGCGCCCGGTATACCTGTACTGGTCGGGTGCATTCTGGTTTTAACCACTTCCAGTACTGCAGCACGGGCCTGGTCTACACTAACTCCGTCACCGATATAAGCAGCAGGATCCACTTCGAAATCCCTGCAAAGGGCAGTAATTTCGCTAACCCGCTGCCTTTCTGCCTGAACTGCTCTATCAGCTTCGGTTCTGGTCTGGGCTGCTCTTTCTTCTTCAGCAATCTCAGTTTTTAAGGTATCGATGTCTCGTTGCAGGGCATCAAATTCCGTTTGCTCATCTGCCGATAAATCGCGCCCCGCTGTTCTTGCGCCGCTCACAATCTCCTGTTGTCTCAGCAGCTTCGCTTTAAGTTCTTCCTTTTTGTTCATCCTTGCAATCCTCCTATAAAAAGTTTTTATTTATTTGAAGCTGCCGTTCAATGATATTCATTGATTGGCGGCGTCCCCGGGAGTTATTGGTTTGTTCCCTTTCATCAATACTTCTGCCTACGCCAACAGCGGGATCTGCTGGAGTCGGTTCAAAGCTGATTTCTAAAGGCTCCCACCGAATGGCGATATCTGCCGGGCCGGTAAATCTGCCGTTAGATGATTGTTTCCCGGCTAATACTTCTTCCCAGCTCGATACTGAATAACCAACAGATATACCGTTGAGCATCCCTTTTTGCACCTTTTGGAAGATTAGATCACTATCTTCATCATCATCAAAAGTAACCTGGGCTCGACACTTCTTTTGCTCCGTATCTATCCAGGCTTTTTCGATTTTGGCGATTGGTATTTTCCCCATTCTCACGTCTCTGCCGTGATTAAATAGGACAGTCCCCACTTCCAGCAATCTAGTTAAATCAACTGCCCCCTCATCATGTGACAGAATCTCTGCTCCGTACCACCGGATAACCGGGGCTTCGGATGAAAAGGAAAGTTCAACTGTTCTGGATCCGTCCTCAACTGCTCTTACCTGGGCGGGAAATATCCTCTGTAGCATTTGCCCCGTTACCGGTTTGTTGCGTTCCGGCATTTTTACCACCTCCTGTTAAATCGATGCCCAGATCTTTGGCTGTTTTTATTTCCCGGGCTCGCTGCTCCAGCACTTCACGCCAATCCTTACCTGCCTCAGCGCAAATTTGTGCCAGTGTTGTTTGGCCAGTTTCAAGCGCCTTTGCATTAGCTGAGACTTCTTTTTGTGGGTCAATCCAGCTCCATCCAGGGGGAATCCAAACATGTTTCAGGTACCGGCGTTTATCCTGCCAAAAGTTTGGTATTTTTAGTTGTCCGGCAAGTACTGCCGATATAACGAATTCGGTATATACTTCCTGACAAAAATGATCTATAAGGAACTGCTGCCACATACCATATGTACGCTGGTCCTCTAACAATCCCTGTCTAGCGCTTGAATAGTTAACCTGACTCATATCCCGGCTTACTGCTTCATATGACAAGCCTTGGCCTGATCCGGCCAGGCGCTGCTGTGTAGATATAAAATCTTTTGCGCTGGTAGCTTGTCCGGAAGGCGTTACGGCTGAAACGCTTTCGCCTGGCTGAAGTTCTTTTATCATTCCGGGTGAAATAGTCTGCTGCTGGTACCCGCTTTGCTTGTCCGTTTTTCCTCCATTTAATCCACGCCCTATTGCAGAGCTCGGTGTTTGCTTGGTTATAAATACGGAAAGACAAGCTAATATTCTTTCCTTGACAGATACAGCCTCAACAAATTCATTTACATCCCGGACCCTGGGCACTGTTTTAGCCAGAGGTGACATTTCTCGGATTTGAGTAGGCCTGGTCTTTTTCCATAAAAATAATACGCGCTGCGCTTCAATTCTTTCGGATTGTCCTGTCCAAAAGCCGTCCGCTGTGAATTTTTTGAGATGATAAGCTAATGGCTTGTTATGTTCATCCAATTCGATACCGCCGTAAATCCTATTCTTGCCTAGTCCGGGCAATTGGTTAAATGATGTATCAAGTTCATCAACTTCCCGGGCCTGCAGACTGAACGGAACCGGGCCACCGGGAGTATACGTCTTAATAAAAATAATTCCGCCATCAACTTCCAATCGGCGTATAGCCATGTCCTGCATTTCCCAAAATGCTTGCTGTCCTGTTACATCACAATTTCTAGGCTTACACCAATCCTCCCAGATATCCTCGATTTGTTTATTTATTTCCTCATCATCAGATCCATCGGGCTTCTTAACTTTGGCCTGGACCTTTATTCCGGTACCGGCAACATTCCTTTCCAGAGGCCCTATGATCCCTTCTGCAATATCACTATTGCGTTCCAGATCCCGGGCCCTGGCACGGACAACATCTCTCTGCGGCGAATCCGTTTGCTCGGCTGTAGCATTAAATGGTACCCATCCTGCGTTTAATCGGTCCTTGCTTCCGGCATCATAAAAACTCCGCACAGCTTCACGCCATGCAGTGCGCCGGTACTCCCATGAGGGACTAAAAAAACCTATAGCCCTATCTAACCAGGTCAAAAGCATCACCTCCTATCGAAAATAGCCACCGATATTGAATAGCCGTTCTGCTCAGCGAGTGCCACTTCCAGCCGCTGCCGTTCTGCGAAAAGAACTTGCAGATCAGCTCTGCGCAATTGCCGGCTGCCTATTCTGTATTCCTGGGCCCCGTTGAGAATAGCGCTTATTGCGGTGTGCACTTGATCAAGCTGCTCCTGTATTGTCATCTTAACCACCCGTCCTTTTACACGGCCACCCTATCGGGTATTCCCGTCTTGCAATTCTTACTGCGAGTAAATCTTGGCATCGATGTATCCCGTCTGTAAAGTCTCGAAGTTCATCCGGATGTTGGCGCTCTAACCCGGCAAACTCGTTCCATGCTTTTATCAGTGCATCCATTACTTCGCCTTCCTCAGGTGTCAAGCCATCGACCCTATCACTCATCTTATCCATCCTTCCTTCTGCGGCAGCCATGAGCTGCTCGGGTTATTATTTTGTGCCTGTACAGGCGTTTTAGATTGGGGTTTATATGTCGGCTCTGCAGATTCAATAGATAAATATCTGACATGGAGCAGGTCAGCTGCCAGAGCTGCATATACTTCCGCATCCAGGAAGTGATTGGCCGCATGTGATGATTTAGGCCTCCACACCTCTACTTCCCGGCCGCCTTTTTTCTCCAGCAATTTTTCTTCAGCACATATCTGCTCCGCATATTCCCTGTCACAGCCTTTATAAACCATCCAGCTCCCTGTCCCATTAGGACGTTGCAACCGGCCGGCAATCATATCTTTATACTGACCGCCATCAACCAGATATAGTCTTAAACCCTGAGCTTTACTGTCTGTTTTATCAATAGTGCTGATTTTATACCGAGATAACAAAGGAGTAGACGAACCTTTAACCGGTACTGTCCACTCCTGATTCATTGCTATAAAATCATAAACCTCATCGGTTCTATCACCTGAATCAACTGCACAAAGATTAACTTGATATGTCTGACCCTGCCGGTTTAGGTAGGGTAGGTTCATGATATATTCAACATCATCCCAGGTATCAGCAATACCGTGAGCTATGTTCCAGCTGGTCATTGATGTCCCCCAGGCTCTTATGGTCCAAACAAAGTAATGCTTTTGAACGTCAACCCCTGCGGTCAGAAGTAATGTCTCATCAGGAATAACTGCTTCTCCGTAATCGCTCTGGCGCTCAAGGACTTTGTCTGAATTCATCTTTACTTCGGTATTCTCCCATGGCTCGGCCAACCAGGAATTCACAAAATTCATTAGTAGTTCGGGAGATTCTTTTGATTTTAAGAATTCATAAGCCATTTCCCCAAATCTTACCCAGGGCGAATAAATCGCATTCAGGTGAAAAGCGGTCTTCTTTGTACCCTGATCTTTTTCCTTCTTCCATTCACCAGCTTTTAACATACCCGGTTTATGGCCGTCGGTGATAATGCCCTGGCATTGTTCGCATTCATAATAAGCAGTGGCCTGAGCAGCTTCAGGTGTTTTAGCTGTTTCGGGCCACTTAATCTGTTTCCATTTTAAAGTCTGACTATGGCCGCAATGCGGGCAGGGCACATAATAGCGCAGCTGGCTTTCAGCTCCCAGCCATTCTTTCCAAATTGGTCCGTATTTAAATGTTGGTGTTGACGTTTGAAATATCTTTTTATTATGAGCAAAAGTCTTGGTACGCTCCCGGGCCAAGCTCCTCGGATCCGCTTCTTTTTTGGCGCTGGGCGGGAATTTGTCCACCTCATCCATGAATAGATATCTGATTGGTCTGGAAGCAAGTGAAGCCGGAGAATTAGCTCCCGATAACACAACATACATCCCGTCAAACTGCAGCTCTAATTTCTTGCTTTCATCATCCTGGTATCTTTCCTTTAGTACAGGGCACCGGTTTATCATGGGTTGAATTCTGTTCTTGGATGTAAATTCAGCCAGTTCCAGAGTAGGGTAAACAATCAGTGCCGGACTCGGATCCTGGGCAATGACATACCCAACAATATTATTTAAAGTTTCGGTACCGCCTACCTGGGTAGGCTTGGCAAATATAATTTCCTCAATATCCGGATCATTAAATGCATCCATGATCCCTTTTAAATATGGAGTTCTTAATGTTCTCCAGGGACCAGGTTCAGCCGATGTTTTTGCATCCAATATCCGATATTTATCTGCCCATTCCGAAACTGTTAAATTCTCGGGTGGTTTAAATATCTTTAAAGCTTTTGACAGCCAATCAGGCAGTGGTTGTTTTTTTCTTTTTGGCCGACGGTTCGTAGACACCGTCGATGCTGATTTGTTCGAGGGCATCTAACGTCAACTCCTGCACCATTTTTTCAATCCTCCTGGCCACAAGAGGTTCTACGTAAGGGGATATCTCAACAGCTATTCTTCGGCTGTATCCCAGCATGGACCGTTTAAGGACAACAAAAAACCGCTGGAGTTCAGCGGTAATTTCATCTTTTTCTATATATTCGCCGCGGGCGATTTCATTTTTCAATTCCGCTGCTTCAGCTTGCAGCTTCTTTAGTTCAGCTTCCCACTTGAGTTTTTTAGCTTCATCTTCACCATCTGAATCAAATTTATCCTTGTAATATTGCCTAACACACAAAGGAATATTGAATTTTCCTTCAGTATCCCGCTGGAATACTTCTCCTTCTGTGGCTATCTGGTTCACTCTTCTCTCCGAGATGCTCAATATCTCGGAGAGAACCTTGGCACTACCCAGCATGTTTATACCCCCATATCCTATAACCCAACGGCGGGAAGTCTTGTTCAAAAAGTTTTCACTGGGTGATATTTCGGGACTCGCTAGACCCGCAATACCGGCACCCGTCAGGAAGGACCCGTAATTTTTCTCACTTCCCAAATGCATCGAATAATGATAAGCGAGTTTATGAATTTATGTAAATTGTTTAATATTTGCATACAATTTAAATTAAAAACACCCTTTGAGTTACCCTTATCTTAATATTGTGTGTAACTCATTACTCTTGTTTTGTTCCTCATGGTTATGGTCTTTCTGTGAGGTCTTGAAAATCCAGTTACACATCTAATCAATATGGATAATTGAACTTCTGTGTAAGCTATAAATTAGAATATTTTAAAGCGCTTCATAGCCTCATTAATGGCTTCCTGCTCGATTCCAATATACCTTAACGTGATCGTTTGATTGCTGTGATTAAATATCTTCTGGAGTGTAACCACATCTTTGGTCTGCAAATAGAAGAAATAGCCAAAAGTTTTTCGCATCGTATGTGTACCCATGCTTTCAATACCAAACCTTTTAGCTGCATCCTGAAGTATTTTATAAGCCATGCTTCGGGTAATAGGCTGGTTGCTTTTTTCTCTCGACTTAATAAGATATTCATCCGGTCTCCGATTCTCGCAGTATTTTGATAGTGCTTTCTTTAGGATCGGATTAATTTCAAAGCTCTTTTGTTTCCCAGTTTTTATTTCACGGATATTAATGTACTGTTTGTTATAGACATCTCGTACTCTCAGCTGAAGTATATCCGATATCCTTAAACCGCTGTAAATGCCCATCATCCACATAATGTAATTACGTTCATTCTTAAACTTCAGATATTCAGCAATATTCTGTACGGTATCTTTATCCCTGATGGGCTGTACAAAGTTCACTCTCCTCATCTCCCCTGGCCGTTCTGTCTTTACTCCAATGTAATAATCCCCAT
>DHSK01000072.1 GCA_002408445.1 Syntrophomonas sp. UBA5288 | reverse complement strand
TTTTCGATAAATTCAGCCATTTTCTTAACATTAGCCGCAACATCAAATCTAACCGGTTCAATTTGTGCACAAGCAACATTTACTTTCATTATTATTTCCTCCTATATTATTGATTAGAATCTTTAGTACTCGAAAAAACCCTGTAGAGCTCGACAATAGCCGGTACGCCTATTGTTATAAAACCTACGATCAACCAAATATAAGAACCCCAGAAGTAAATACCTAAACCTGTTTCATTTAACATTAGGATACCTCCTCAGTCACATTGACTTTGTGCCCCGGATCATAGTCCTGCAATTTGGCAAAATCAAATTCATGTTTGGTCAGCAATGAACCTACGACTATTACCAGTGCCGGCACCAATAATGAAAGGACATTTCCGATGAACCAGTTAATATCCTGGTTGGCGATAAGCACCCAGGCGGCCAGACCTGAAGCCAACCCGGCAAAGATGGACACAACTGCTATGGTAGGAGTGGGCTTTTTCCAGAATACGCCGGCGAAAAAAGCGCTGCAAGGCGCACCGAAAAGAATACCGCTGAAAATATCTATTTTTAACAGGGATACACCCTGCAGTGAAGTGGCTACCAGGGCTGCCAGCAACCCAAAACAGATGGTGGCAATTCGGCCAAAACGCATCTGGTTGGCTTCCGTGTCGGGCTTTTTGTTGATTGATTTATACAAATCAACTGTAAATAAGGCCTGAACCCCGGCCAGGCAATTTCCTCCGGTAGTCATGGCGGTCATGAAAATCAGAATGCAAAATATTATAGCACCGGATCCGCCTAAAACATATTGCAAAACATAGGGTGAGATTTGAGTGGTAAACTCTATTCCATGCCCTGGTGCAATTCCCATTGCTAATCCGACGTTACCAAAGAAATTGCTGCAGATTATCGGAATCGGGAACCAGGCCAGCACAGTTCCTATAATGTAGGCAAAGAAGAGGCTTCTGTTGCTGGCGGTAGCCAGAGCCATAGAGTAATATCCCTGGGACAGCAAAACCTGGCCCATGGCAACGACCATGGCGGTAATACCATAGCGGAACCCTGCCCCTGATAAAAGTGATAAGGCATCAGGATTATAATTCAGGTTATTAGGATTCGAAGCTACATCCGTCAAACCTTTGTATATGAAATCCAATCCAAAATGATTAATAATCAGGGGGGCAACAGTTAGCAGAATGCCTGCTATGATAAAGAACTGCAGTAAATCATTGAAAAGGGAGCCTCTCAGTCCTGCTTTAGCTATATACAAGGTTACAATCATTATGGCCAGAAACGCAGCCAGCTTGTAGGGAATTCCGAAAATACTCGAGAATGCTATTCCCGCACCTACTCCTTGCTCGATGATAATGTAAAAAATCACGGCTACACCGAAGCTGAAGAAAACATTCTTGGTCTTTTTGCCAAAACGCTGTTCTATAAATTCTGTAAAAGTTGTCGCTTTGGGCATGATCCTGCGCATGTGTATGACCAGGGGAATAAAGACGAAGAATGGCACCAGAGCCCCCCAGGCATAGTTTATACCGCCTGATACACCGAACCACATGCCGCTTTCAGCCGATCCCATAATCGTGGTAGTCCATATCCAGGACACTGAAACAGCCGCAGCCACTAATGCAAACGGGACTCTTCTGCCTGCCACCAGGAAATCATCGACTCCTTCGATGGGAAGCTTCTTTGATATCAATGCTGATATCGCCAGGAAAAGCAATCCAAAACCGAACATTACGCCATATCCGATTAAGCTATTTACCTGTTCCACCTATGTCACTCCTTATATTTCAAATTAGTAGTTAGAATTTGACTGCCTGTCCTCCTCTCTATTTTCTTGTAACATAAGTTTCTTATGTTACAACCAGGTTATGTTCTCATGTCTATTATTATAAATTATTGTATAAATATATCAATAATTATTTACCTGGGTATTTTATGGTAAAATTAAAATAATTTGTCTGCCGACTTGTTTTGTGTTTGGGCAAATTTTAGTATTTCCATTTCTGTTAACTGGCATCCATGAACCTTTTTGTTCATCACAGCCCGCTTTCTTTTTAAGTCCCCCGTTCTATTCCGCATTTAAGTAATTAAGATATCAAAATGAATAATTTGAATTTTGTCGATAACTGGCATATTATAAAGAAATGAATTGAATTTTTGCATAAATATCTGCCATAACGGTATATTATGCAGCGTTTTGCCTGCGATGAAAGGAAGCGGCCTAAATACCGATGCGCATTAAAATAATTAATCCTGATTACGGGATGACATCTGAAGCCTTAAGAGAGCGGGAGCGGATGCTGTCTGCCATTGCCCGTCCGGATACCGTCATCTCCATGGATTGCCTTACCGAAAGCCGGGTCTGCATTGATTCTGCTCTGGATGTGGTCCTGGCCGGGGGAGAGATAGTGAAGAGAGCCATTACTGCTGAAAAAGATGGATTTGATGCGGTAGTTCTCTATTGTCTGAGCGACCCGGCTCTGGCAGCCTGCCGGGAGGCGGTCCGAATTCCTGTGCTGGGCGGCGGACAAGCTGCCCTGCTGGTGGCAGGAAGTTTGGGATATCGATTTTCAGTTTTGATCACCTCTGCTATGCGGATTCCGGAAAAAGAAGAGTTCGTCCGTTATTCAGGGATAGATCCCAGCCGGCTGGCTTCGGTGCGAAGCATTGCCATGCCCCTGGAGGATTTGCGCAAAGATATTCCCGCAACTGTGAGCCGCCTGGTGGAAGCAGGCAGGCGCTGTGTGGAAGAGGATGGCGCCCAGGTGCTGGTGCTGGGCTGTCTGAGCTTTGCCGGGTTGGGGCCCGGCGTTTCTGCTGCGGTTGGAGTACCGGCAGTCGATCCCGCTTTTGCCGTCATTAACCTGGCAGAACTGCTTCATGCCCAGCAATTATCGCACAGTAAAAAAGCCTACCCCTATCCTCCGGCGCGAAAGAGGAGCTGGGGAGCAGGTGAAATATGATGACTCTTCGAGGAAGCAAGGGAAGGGAGGATGGGAATATCGGCTTATCCTGTTTCAAATTTCAATCAGGATTGAACAGGTAGGTCGCAGGTAAGTGATATATTTAAAAAATTTTACTGCCAAAATCCTTTTTGCTGCCATTCATCTGCTGAGACAGGAATCTCCGCTGCGCTTTAGATAGAGGGTTTTTGCAGGCCAACCAAAAATCAGAAACGGAGGAATTTACATGACAGGAAAAAAGAAAATTTTAGGAATTATCGTACTGGCAGTATTCTCAATGATGCTCGCAGCCGGCTGCGGAGGAAAACAGGCAGCTGACCAGACCAAAGATAAAAAGAGCAGTGAGCAACCGGTTTTGGTTATGTCTACCAATGCGACATTTCCACCGTTTGAATCGGTTGATATGTCCACCGGTTCCAAGGAAATTATCGGACTTGACATCGACATTGCCAATGAGATTGCCAAGAATTTAGGCTTTAAATACACCGTTAAAGATATGGCTTTTGCCGGTATTGTCGGTTCTATCATAGATGGACGGGCTGATTTTGCGATATCCGGTATGTCTCCGACTCCGGAGCGCCTGAAAAACATGGATTTTTCTGATCCTTATTTCTATCCCCGCAATGCGATTGTGGCCGCCAAAGGCTCTAATTTTACTAAACTTGACCAATTGACCGGCAAAAAAATCGCCGTTCCATTTGGCACAACTTATGAAAATGATGCTAAAAAGGTTCAGGGCGCAACCGTAGTTCCGCTCGACGGCAGCCCGGCGGTTATTCAGGAAATAAACAACAAACGGGTGGATGCCGCTATTATTGATGGCGCTGAAGCAGTCGAGTTCCTGAAAAAGAACCCGGGTCTGGAGATGCATCTCATGCCCAAGACCGACGAATGTTTTGCCATTGGTTTCCCCAAAGGCTCAAAATGGGTTGAACCTTTTAACCAGGAGCTTAAGAAAATGCAAGAAAACGGAAAACTGGACCAGCTGATCGTTAAATGGCTGGGAGAAGAATACAAATAAGATTACGAAGCTAAGGAGCTTATAGTTTATGGAGCTGCATTTTGAGCAGGTTATTTCCAATATCCCGCTGCTGGTAAGCGGGATACTGGTTACCCTGAAATTCACTATATTGTCTACAATTGCGGGTTTTGTATGGGGTACTATTTTAGCACTTATCAAAGTATCGAGAATTAAACCGCTGGCCTGGTTTGGAATAGCTTACACCTCGATTTTCCGTGGAACCCCACTCCTGGTTCAACTGTTTTTGGTCTATTTTGCTACACCTCAGATCATTGGCTACAGTATTCCTGAGCTGCAGGCGGCGGTTATAACCTTTGGACTGAATTCCGCGGCTTATGTATCGGAAATACTGCGGGGCGGCATTCTGGCGGTTGACAAGGGACAGCGGGAAGCGGCGATGGCTCTGGGTGTACCTTATAATAGGATGATGTTTGATATTGTTATTCCCCAGGCTTTAAAACATATTTTGCCTGCACTGGTAAATGAAAGCATAGCGCTTTTAAAAGACTCCTCCCTGGTCGCCACGATTGGAGTTATGGATGTTTTGCGCGGGGCGCAGGTCATCCAGAACGTTACTTATCTGGCCTTTGAGCCCTATATAGTAGCGGCGGCTATTTATTATGTGCTGGTTATGATTCTCACCGGATTTGCCAAGCAGCTGGAAAGGAGAGTGCGGCAGAGTGATTAAGGTAGAGCATGTTTCGAAGTCCTTTGGAAAACTCGAGGTGCTGCGGGATATTTCCCTTCAGATAGGCAAAGGCGAGGTAGTAGTAATCGTCGGCCCCTCCGGTTCGGGAAAATCCACCCTTTTGCGCTGCATAAATCTATTGGAAAAACCCAGCGGCGGTTCTATTTATATAAAAGACCAGGATATTACCGACCGCAAGACTGATATTATGGCTGTGCGCCAGAATGTCGGCATGGTTTTCCAACACTTTAACCTTTTTCCGCACATGACGGTAATGGGGAATATGATTTACGCCCCGACCAAGGTAAAGGGTATAAGCAAAGATAAAGCAGAGACCAAAGCGATGGAATTGCTTACCCGGGTCGGTTTGCAGGACAAGGCCTATGAATATCCGGCCAAGCTTTCCGGCGGGCAGAAGCAGCGGGTGGCGATTGCCCGGGCACTGGCCATGGAACCGGAGATAATGCTCTTCGATGAACCGACTTCGGCTCTGGACCCGGAAATGGTAAAAGAGGTCTTGCTTGTTATTAAGGGCCTGGCCCATACCGGCATTACCATGGCCCTGGTAACACACGAAATGGCCTTTGCCCGCGAAGTGGCCGACCGCATCTGTTTCCTGGATGGAGGAGTATTGCTGGAAGATGCCAAACCGGCTGATTTCTTCCGGAATCCTACCTCGGAACGGGCCAAACAATTCCTGGAGAAAATGCTTTAGATTTTAAGGAGGTCCCTAAATTGAGTGACTTGCCAGCAAGGTGGCCTAACGGCGCACGTTGTGCCGTTATGTTAACTTTTGACCTGGATGCTGAAACAACCTGGGCCAATGGAAATACTTCCTTTGCAGGGGGCGAAAAATTTATTCGTTCACTCTCGCTGGGGCAATATGGTCCTCTTTGTGGAGTGCCCAAAATTCTCGATCTTTTAGATAAATATGATCTGCCGGCTACTTTCTTTGTGCCGGCCTGGACGGCGGAAAACTATCCGGCCGTATTTCAGAAAATTGCTGAAGCAGGCCATGAGTTGGCTCATCATGGCTATCATCACGAGCGCTTTTATGATAAGAGCCTGGCGGAACAGAAAGAAATCATCGAAAAGAGTCAGGCCATTTTTAAACGTTTGACCGGCAAAGTAGCGCAGGGTTTTCGGACTCCTTCCGGGGATTGGGCCGAAAAAACCCCTGAGCTGCTGCAGGAAATGGGCTTTACCTACTCCAGTTCCATGCGGGGCGACGACCGTCCCTATCGTACCGAAATAAACGGCCAAGTAACCGATTTTATTGAGATTCCGACCCGCTGGGAATTGGATGACTACGTTCAGTCCGCCTATAATATGTATCCGGCGGAGCCGGCCGGGCAGGATCGCATTTCCAGCCACCGCTGGGTTTTGGATAATTTCAGTCGTGAGTTTGACGGATATTATCGTTTTGGGCTTTGTTATGTCCCTATGATGCATCCGCAGATTATTGGCAGACCGGGCCGCATCCTGATGCTGGAAAAATTGATTCAGCACATCAAGACCTGTCCCGGGGTTTGGTTTGCCACCGGAGGGCAGATAGCACAGTGGTGGAGAGATAATAATTAGTACGGAAATTCAACACTGAAGGACACAGATTAATTATGAATAACAGTGAATCTTTAAAAACCTGAAAATATAAAACCGTAGGCCGGTCTACAGGGCGATAGCCCTTCAGGCCGGTGCAGAGAATAACACATAAACCCCAGCCCTGAGACCTGCTCCTAACGTCGGACCGCAGGCGGGCTGTGAATTTGAGATATAACTTAATTTGTCATTCTGACCAAAGGGAAGAAACTTACCCTGTGGGTTATTGCAAGAACCTTAGCTTATACTTAGGATGACATTGCGTACAGGAGGTCCATACATGTTTGGTAAATCTATCAATTGGCCTAATAAAGCAAATTGTGCCGCTATGATCACGGTGAATCTGGATGCCGAGTATTTCTGGATCAGTATGTTCCCTGACAGTGCCAGCCGGCCCAAAACCCTTTCCATGGGCCAGTACGGCATAACCAGAGGGCTGCAACGGGTCCTTGATGTGTTTGACCGTTTCGGCCTTAAAGCCACCTTTTTCGTTCCCGGAAGAGTGGCGGAACTCTATCCCGCCCAGGTGCGGGAAATAGTTAATAAAGGACATGAGATCGGCAACCACGGCTATGCGCATGAGAATATGGCTGCTTTATCCATAGATGAGCAAAGAAAGGCTATTCAAAAAGGCAATGATGTGCTGGAAAAGATATGCCAGGTCCGCCCGGTTGGGTTCCGTGCCCCGGAGGGCGAAATGACCCGGGATACCATGCAACTCCTGGCGGAGCTGGGTTTTAAATATTCCAGTTCTTTATTTAACGGTGATTATCCCTATCATATTAAACAAGCGGGCCAGGAGACCGGGCTGATCGAGATTCCTTTACACTGGGATTTAAATGATTTCCCCTATTTTGCCTTCAATTATCATCCGCCCTTTCCCGCCGGGCAGGGACGCCCGGCCAACTATACCCAGGTGTTAAACATCTGGCAGGACGAATTTGAAGCCTATAACCAATATGGGCTATGCTATGTTCCCCAGTTTGATCCCCAGACGATAGGTACCCCGGGACGAATTGCCTTACTGGAGGATTTGCTGAAATATATTAACACTTTGAGCAGTACCTGGTTTTGCACCGGGAGTGAAATGGCGGAGTTCTGCCGGTCGAGTCAAATCGGGTAAGAAACGATAAAGGTTCAGAAACGACAGGCGGTGCGAAAATCATTTGGAACAAATGGCTTTCGCACCGCTTTTTGATATCAGTCTATCAGGCCCAATCAGTCAGCCGCTACTTTGACCCGGCTGCCGGCCTTAAGCTCCAGCCCTGCATCTCGCACGACCATGTCTCCCTGCTTTAGACCTGACACTATTTCAACATATTGCTGGTTTTTTAATCCCATCTTCACCTTTTGTTTGACAATGCGGTTCTTGATAACCTGGTTCACTTCTCCGCTGTCTCCATCCGTAACCAGCACTGCCTCCCGGGGCAGGAGCAGGGTATCTTTTTTCCGGGCGGTTATTATCTTGACCTGCACTTCATATCCGGGCTTTAGTAAACCGTTTTGGCCCAGGGCGGAGATAACCGTCACTCTGCGCTGAGCTACCCCCAATGCCGATATTTCCTCATGGGCCTCAGGGTAAATCTCTGTAATCCTGCCATATAAAGGCCGGTTATTTAGTACGGTGCTGTTCACTTCCACCGTCTGACCTATTTTAATGTTATTCATATCGTCACACAGGATATCCGTCTTTACAGCCAAACCACCTGCTGTACCGACCTGGGCTAATACGGTTCCCGGTGAGACCAATTGTCCTTCCTTAACATTCAGGAGCAGCAATACTCCCGCGATAGGGGATTTGACCGTTAATTGCTGTGATTTTTTCTCCAGATCCTGACGCTGCGCCTGCAGCGAGTCCAACTGCTGTTGATACCCCTGCATAATATTCTGCTGCGAGGTAAACGCTTGCTCTAAGGTTTGCGTATTGGTAAGTGTTTCTTCATAATCGGCCTGACTGATAGCGCCGGCCTTCACCAGTTCCTGTTTGCGTTTGAGGTCCGCTCTGGCCTGTTGTAAGCTCAGGCTGGTCTTTTGAAATTCCAGGGCGGCGGCGTCAAAGCTGGTCCGGGTTGCAGCTATACGTTCATTAATAGCACCCGTTTCAATATCCATGTCTATGCTTTGCATAGTTAAAATGATCTGTCCTTCGTTTACCGTCTGTCCGCGCCTGGTGCTGATCTCTACGATGCGCCCGGACTCAAGTGCCTGTATATCATATTCTTCACTTGCCTGTATATAGCCGGTTTCTTCTATGCCTTCATCCAGGTTGCCCTTTGCGGCCGCGATTGTCTCAACTTCCTGCCCCTTGTTATTAATGAAAAATCCAATCATCAGGGCCAATACCAGCAAGAGGCTGCCCAGCCATAATTTACGTTTCACTATATTCCCGACCGGCCGGAACTAACCCCGCAGTTAATCCTGCCCATCAGCTTCCTCCCTCCGCCAAAATCCCAATCGCCATTACATTGAGATACGACTGCCATTATCTCCTCTAACCAAAAATATATCACGTATTTATAAACTGTGCCATGACTTAATTTGGTTGTATAAGACATAGATCAGGGCTGACCATGATAAGCCTTATAAAAAGTTGTTCCTTATTAACCGCAGAAGCGGGGTGAGGAGTGATTGTCGGTAGCCGATGGCGATTGAAGGCACATCAAAATTTGGCACAACCCCATAAACTAGGCTTGGCTACTTCGGTGTATCATACAAGACAGTGCACTATACTATCAAAAGGTTGAGAGATTATTAAGTAAGCACTTACCCATGTTTCTCCCGACCCAATAAGGTATACATTTTTAAAAATATTAGATAGATCGTTAAAATAGGGTTCATTTTCGACTTCTTCTTTTTTCCAGCCTGGTAATGGTATGCTATAAAAATTATCATTAAGGACACATTGAGTAATTAAGTACATAAATAGTTTATTGCTAAGAATTACATTGACTATTTCTTCACCAGAGAAACAATTAGAATTCTCTATCCTATAGGCTTTACTAGTTTTGCTGGTAAGAATAGGAAAATCCTCTGTTTCTTTATGTAATAATGTCCTCAAGCATAAATCAATTAATTGTTTGTCCTGAAGAATTTCAAATGCTTCAATAGCTTCATCTGATAATCCTTTAATCCAAAGGTTTATTATATCATTGCCTTTAAGCACAACCCGAATATCATTAAATACACAAGAAAGTAGTTGTACCATAGGATCATTAAGGATTTCTATGCTTGTCATTTCTGGTGAAACTGATATAGTAATTGGTTGTATTTTCGGATTTCTCGAGTTATACATAAAAGCACAAAGTACTTCGATAATCCCATTCTGACTTATTGCATCAATTGATGGCACATTTCTGGTAGTAAGCAAATGTTTAATTGAAACTAGTTTTGCGTTGAGTAATGTTTCAGCAAGAATTAGTTCCTTTTTGGGTAAAATACTACTAATGTCTGCCGGTTTGAGCAAGAATATCACTCTTTTCTTTCTTCTACATAGTATTATGTTTTGATATGATTATTTCTTACAATGTATATTATCAGTATTAGCGCACTTTTTCTTTAGATAGGGCTTTTAAGCATTTTAACAGACCAGGAGAGGAGGTCGGGATACGCCCAAAAATAGAAACGGTGCAAAAATCATTTGAATTCGAAGTGGAGAAAGGATGGACTAAGCTTAACCCGGCCAGGTTGCTTCCAGCATGAAGGGCGATTGAGCTTTAAAGCAGGTTATGGACATAAAATTAGCCGGCTCCTGATTAATCCAACCCCCTTGGGAATCAATATGAGCCGGCTAAATATTTTGTTTCTGTTTCATAACTTCTGATGTACTTTCGGATATTTAATCGGGTCGAAGGATAACCTTCGACCCGTGAATTAATACTTTGGAACACTTAAGGCTTACATTAAATCTTCTTTAATCTGTTTGCCTCTGGAGTTCTTTTTGGGAACTACAAGCCAACCAGTTGCTTTGGCAATGAGTTTGGGGGGATCACACCAGTTTACTGCTGATGCGGAACCAGGTACTGCTTCGGCATACTTGTATGCTTCGAATTCGCATAGTCTGGAGGTGCTACCCATCTTGGTGTACCAGCCAACTGCTTCAATCCAGTCGCCTGAAAATACGGGTGCTAAAAAGTCAACATGCTCATAGGTGCGGAAGAGGCCCTCGTCACCATCGCTGGCAACCATTAATTCAGTGGCAACATCCCCGAACAGATGGATCACGTGCGCACCGTCTACCAGGCCACCGCCGTAGTGTGCGTCTTTTGCGGACATTCTTACTCTTTGAACTGCTTTGTACATTAACTCTACCTCCCATTATTTTTTAATTAGCCGACTCTGAATTTACCCAACCCCCCCCGGGAATCAATACGGAGCCGGCTAAACTTAATACGAGTATACGAGCATCTACCTGGGTTCTGTATCTGCTATTTGAGTTCTTTACCTGCGATAACCATCTTCATAACTTCTGAAGTACCTTCATAAATCTCGGTAATCTTGGAATCACGATATAAGCGTTCTACCTTGCTGCCTTTAATGAACCCAATGCCACCAAATACCTGGATAGCTTTATTGGTATGGTGTGCTGCAGCTTCTGAAGCAAACAGTTTGGCCATGGCGGCTTCTTCGCTGTAAGGCAGACCCTGGTCATAGCACCATGCCGCATGGTAGGTCAGGAGCCGCGCGGCGGCGACGTCTTTAGCCATTTCAGCGATCATCCATTGAATGGCCTGGAATGAAGCGATGGGTTTTCCGAATTGTTTTCTTTCTTTGGCATATCTGATTGATTCATCCAGAGCAGCCTGGGCAATTCCCAGTGCCTGTGCGGCAATACCGATTCTTCCGCCATCCAGAGTATGCATGGCAATCTTAAAGCCTTCGCCTTCCTTGCCTAACAGGTTGGCTTTGGGAAC
>DHSK01000156.1 GCA_002408445.1 Syntrophomonas sp. UBA5288 | reverse complement strand
GGGGTTTTTGCAGTGGAATCAACCTTAAATTCGAAGATTGGAAAAACACAACTCTTCTTTCTCTGAAAAAAATACCAAGTTGTGATGGAAATGGAATAGATGTTTGTCAACTGGTTGGGTGCGAATATATTCTTACCCCTCTGGTCGGATCAGACGGTCTTGCGGAACTTTGGAGCGGTATAGGCAGTGTAAGCTACTACAAAAATGTCCTCCAGAATTTTGCCCCCGTCATTTCCCCAAGCCCGGGTGTTAGCTAATAAGCACTGCAATAAAAAGGCAATTGCCAGCATAACATTGGCATAACACATTTCATATTCTTTAAAATCGGGAAATACCTTAATTTTTATCATTCCTTCTGAAAAGGGGAAAAAAAATAGCACCCGCTTTTTAGCAGATGCTATTTTTTCATCCAATCATGATGAGCAAGTTTACTTTATTTTTTTAACACACTGGTAAGCTGCTGCCAGGGCACCGGGCACACCGCCGATCTGCATTGCCCAACAGGAACCGATGTAAAGATTCTTCACCTGTGTTCCTACATTCACGCTCATCGTGTTCTTATAGAACTTCTTGTTAGGATTCCAACTCCAGGCAGAGCTTGCGCCATCGGTATTTTGGGTAAATCTTTCATACGTGAGCGGAGTTGCGGCATCCTTAAATTCAATACATTCCTTCAAACCGGGAATTAGACTGGATGTGCTCTCTATCATGGCCTCCATAGCTTTTTGCTTCAATTGCTGGTATTGCGTCTTGTCTCCCCCGCCCCAGTTGTTCATCCAATGGTAAGGGACTATGGTCTGAAGCATTAAAGAGGATTTTCCTTCAGGCGCATGTTTCGGATTCACCATTGACGGAGAATAAAGTGAAACAGAGGTTTTGTTAAAAAACTCGCTGTCTACGGAATTGTAAATGTTATAACCAGTTTTATAGTTAAAAGGAAATACATGAGGGACCTTCATATAGGTGGCAAGTGTTTCGTTAGACATATTCAATCCCAGATATACCGTAAAAAAGCCCTGTTCAGCTTTTCCTGGTCGTATGGGAAAGCAAGGTAAACCATTTTTTTATAATCATCGTAAGTATCAGGAGTTCCGTCGAAATTCTCTGCAACTAACCGTATTTTTTGTTTTACGAAATCTATCTTTTCAAATACCTCAATGTCCTGCATGGCCTTAAAGACCGAAGCGGAAGCTTCAAAAGAAAGAGTGCCGCTCTCAAAATAATACCCTTTCCGGTAAAATCCGCCGGTATAACCGCCAGGCATGCTGTGGGCTTCAAATATGGTGACTTTATATCCCTTCTTGGCCAGCAGGTTGCCGGCAACAAGGCCGCCGATTCCTGAACCAATGATAACTATATTTTTCATTTTTTCATACCCTGACAATCAGCCAGTCCTTTCATTAATAATTCAGCCGAATAGGTTATAGGCGAATCTGCCGCTTATCAGCTGTAAAATAGACATTCCGGCCATTAACGCATATTTCAATTAATTATATCTTCTCCATTGGCTTACTTTTTCATAAAGGCAACTTTAAAATCCCATTTTTCTTTTAAACAATATCAAGATCAAGCTGCAAAAGATCTTGTCCTTCTAAAATCTTATACTATAAAAGTATAGCAATGTTACATATGATACAAGCAAGTCTATGTTAAACTTATGTAAAAATCAGCACCAGCCATCCAACGGGTAGTTTGTCTGAGACAAAACCCTAAAAATCCAGCTATTTCCATTCTATCTACACGACTGTCTCAATGTGCCTTAAGGTTACAGTTTAAGGAACGTTGCACGGCATACTTGTCATAATACGGATATTATTTGTCGAATTTCTTAAAATATTATCTTGACATTCCATTAACTATAATAGTTATAGTCAAATGTAAGAATGGTAATAATTTTAGAAACTATGTATTTATGACGAGGAGGACAAGGAAATGAACAAGCCATTAAGTGGTCTTAAGGTCGTAGACTTAACATCTGCTCTAAACGGCCCATTCAGCACCATGATACTAGCGGATTATGGTGCTGAAGTCACTAAGATAGAACCGATAGGAGGCGAACAATGCCGCTCATGGGGTCCACTGGATCCTAATAGTGGGGAGAGTGGTTTTTTCGCACAGATCAATCGCAACAAGAAAGGTACTACCTTAAACTTAAAGTCAGATAAAGCACTGCAGATGTTTTACAAACTGGTAAAAGATGCCGATATCGTGGTTGAAAATTATAAAGGCGGGGTAACCAAAAAACTTAAGATTGATTATGAGACAGTTAGAGAAATCAACCCTCGCATAATTTATGCGTCCAGTTCCGGGTTCGGTCAGTATGGACCAATTACCTACCGTCCTTGTTATGACGCTGTAGCGCAGGCAATGGGCGGTATGTTAAATATGACCGGCTATCCGGAAATGAATCCAGTAAAAGCGGGCACATCTGTCGCGGATCATGTGGCGGGTATCTATCTGACAGTAGGCATTTTGATGGCATTGTATAACCGGGAGAAGACAGGTGAGGGACAGCATGTGGATGTATCTATGGTGGATACAATTTTTAGCTTGCTGGAGAACACCATCCCTTATTATACTATGGCCGGCATTATTCCGGAGCGTATTGGTAATATCGATAGTTCCATTGCACCATTTGATGTCTATCCCTGCAAAGATGGTTTTGTGGCGTTGGGGGTCGGCAATGACCGTCTGTGGGAAAAATTCTGCAGGGTTATGTCTCATGAAGAGCTTTTGGAGGACCCTCGGTATAAGACGAATGTCTCGCGCCAAGATAATTATTTGCCCGAGTTGAAGGAAGTGATCGGTAATTGGTGTAAACAGTATACCAAAGCGGAAATTGAGGACATCATGGATAAAGCCGGAGTTCCCTGTGGCCCCGTCCTTAATATTAAAGAAGCGATTGAACACCCTCACATCAAAGCACGTGAGATGGTTGTAAACTGTAAGCATCCTACCATTGGCGATATACAGATTCAGGGTTGCGTAATTAAGATGTCCGAAACGCCCGGTTCTGTTGAAGAGCCGGCTCCGCTTTTGGGTCAGCACAACTGCGAAGTATTTGGTCTTACTGAGGCTGAGGTTGAGAAGTTGCGGGCAGAAGGCATCATGTAAAAAAGGAAAAATTATGAGAGGTTGATCAGAAAATGGAACTCATACAGGCGATCAATGAGAGAAGATCCATTCGAGGTTTCAAAACGGACCCAGTTCCACAGAATGTACTACGACAGGTATTGAAATTAGCAGTGCGCTCTGTTTCTGCCAATAATGCACAGCCCTGGGAATTTGCAGTTGCCACGGGAGATGTATTAGATGCCCTGCGCCGTTCAAACCAAGCAGCTCTACAGGAAAAGCAAGCGGAGGATTATGCGGGCGCATCGCTTCGCGGAGTTTATCTGGATCGCAGCAAAGCGCTTGGAAAGCAATTATTTTCAGCTATGGACATTGCACGCGATGACCGTAAAAGCCGTAGCTGGTGGCTGGCTCGTGGATTTTCCTTTTTTGACGCACCGGTGCTTATTCTGTTGTATATGGATAAGTCTCTTGACGAAACCGCCTTTCGATTTGATATGGGCTGTGTTACACAAAATATTTGTCTTGCGGCAATGGAGTATGGTCTCGGTACCTGCGTAGAAGAACAAGCCATCACATATCAAAATGGAATTCGGGAAGAACTTCATTTTCCGGAGTCCAAGCAACTTGTCTGCGGAATCGCCATCGGTTATCCGGACTGGACATTTCCAGCCAACAATGTTGTGAGCACACGCGAAGCTGTGGATAATATCACCAAATGGTACGGTTTTTAGAAATAATGAATTTATAACATTAAGGAATCAGTTATTAGCCGTGCTAGCACCTTGGATCCGGGGCCCTGGGGGATGTAGAGACAGGGTTATAAAGTGCAACCTGAAGAGACAAACCCGCTTCCAGCGTTAAAGTGCTGGAAGCGGGTTTATCATTATAGTGTCATAGTGTCAAGGTACCGGAGCACCGTCCTCAGATTCATACTACTCTGCTGTCCGAATAGGTACAATTATTTTGGTGAGATGTTCATCACTGTTGTTTATATCCATGTGAGAGATAATGAATTCCTCAGAAATAGGTCCGGCCACTGCATAACCATTTTGATTAATCCATTGCAAAAGCTTCACATGTGTATTTATAATGCCGGAATACGGACCCGCATGTACGGCTGTTGCAGCGCGAAAGCCTCCGAAGATACGAATATAGGCATCATCACTTTTATAATCGGCAGGGACTTCGACTGGTACGCCAAATTCCACATCACAAGTTGACATCAGGAACTGACTCAGTGGTTCTGTATAATAAGTGACGATATACGCTCCACACTTATGAAGCCCCTTATTCTGCGGCTTCATCATAATATTGGACCATTCCAAGAGTGAAATATCCGAATTTTTATAAGAATGTATAACTTCCCGGTGAAACAGCAGAGTTATCTCATCAATCGTTTCGATATGGATGTCTTGATAAGGGTCGGATGTATGCGGACAACTGATTTCCTGTTCCAAAACGCTCTCTTTTCTGTAATGCAGACGGGCCAAAAGGTCTTCTCCCATTCTATATTGGTCTTCCAAAGAATTAATCTGCTCACGAATTGTATCCATTCGCTTCCTGAGCTCTCTCTCCATTGTACTGGTATTTTTTTTATTAATCATTTCATGAATATCCTTGAGACCAAAGCCTATTGTGCGGAAGTTTTTGATAATCAGCAGAGTTACAATATGATCCTCAGTGTAGCAACGATAATTGTTTGTTTCATTCCTGAAGCTTGGAGAGAGCAATTGAATTCTGTCATAGAATCGCAAGGTTTTAGCGCAGATTCCAGTAATTTTTGCAACCTCTCCAATTGAGAATACTTCCTTGCTTTTCATGGAAATCCCCCAGTCTAACAACATTAAAATTAAACAAACACATGCAATATCTCGTTTTTTCAATAACTGGATATATTCAACTGTAATTATAAGTAAAATGCCAAAGTCAATCCTATAATCAATACCTGCTGTTCAATTTTTTTAAGATCTCCATCCTTTAACTTGAATTGTTGCAGCACTTCTTACCAGTATTTTATACTTTGAAGGAAGATTTAATGCGTGAAAATAGAAACTGTAATTGCAAAACCACAGTTTCTACACTCAATTTCGATGCGTCTTATCGGCGAATTTCAAAGCAATAAGCCCCGTGGGTGACCAACGAGACTCCGAAATCGTTGCTAGCAGCCTGTGTGAATAAAGCTGCTAGGTGGGTGCCAGGTGCCCATCTGCAACGCCTCCTTAATACGTTAATACGTTCTTAATTTTCTGGGGTGCCTCGTAACATCTTTACAATAGACATTCCAACACGAGTAGGTCAAGAGAATAAAATGAAATTCCCGAGATTATTTTCTGTTTAATTTAAAAAAGTTCCAGTTAGGGTAAGGCTTGTGCGGCTAATAAAAGATAATCAATTTATCCATGCAACGTGGATTCGCATGAAAGAATTTGTCTCCGTTCGGCTGAATAGAAACTGACAAACGCTGCTTCTATCCCGAATGGAAAGGGCATTTATGGCAAACATTTACAAAAGATATAATTCTTGAAAGCACGGTAACAGACGCGGGACAGATTGTCCATGTTGGCTCGTAAAATCATATTCAGCTTTTCTCTTTTGGAAACATATCGAAATCGAGCCAATGATTTGCATGAAAACTAACGGTAAGGTCCTTCCATTTGATTATC
>DHSK01000053.1 GCA_002408445.1 Syntrophomonas sp. UBA5288 | reverse complement strand
TGCGCGGTTAATGTTGGAATGGAAGGGAAAACGGGTGGCTTGGCTGGCTATTCTGGGTTTTGTAGCCGTCCTGTTTACATTTTTCGGGGTAAATTACTTGCTGCCTGGTCTGCATTCATATGCATAAGTGCTTTAAATAATGCCTCATAATTGCAGTCTCAAAAGTTACACCTTTATAACCTAAACCTTATAGAAGCATTTAAAAAATATATTATACTAATATATTTTCCTATGCTTAAATTTAAATAGAAATATATATGAAATTGATGGCAACGGTACACAATCCATAAAAGGTGAGATTTATGAGGCTTATTATCGGGGCTCCTCATGGGCGCTCAGGCAAAACTACTATAACGCTGGGCCTGATTGCGGCTTTGAGACGGTCGGGGTTAGTTGTCCAGCCCTTTAAAAAAGGTCCGGATTTTATTGATCCCGGATGGCTGAGTTTAGCTGCCGGCAGGACCTGCCGAAATCTTGATCTGTATTTTTTAAACGCTAAAAAGTTATGGGGACAATTTGCTCAAGGATGCCGGGGAGCTGACATTGCGGTTATTGAAGGTGCTATGGGGCTTTATGACGGACTTGATGTGGAAGGAAGCGACAGTACGGCAGCAGTCGCGCGGGCAGTCAAGGCTCCAATAATTATGGTGATCGACACTACGCGCATGACCCGGAGCGTGGCTGCTATGATAAGGGGGTTCCAGAATTTTGAACCAGGAACTGAGATTGCAGGCATAATTCTTAACAAAGTAGCAAGGCCCCGGCATGAGGATATTCTGCTTAAGGCAATAGATACCTATACCGGAATAAAAGTAGTGGGATCAATCCCCAAACAACAGGCACCTTTTATCGCTGAGAGACATTTGGGCTTGGTAGCAGCTGATGAATGGGATCGGGTCAATGAGCTTATAGATAACCTGGGACGGCAGATTTCGCAATATACGGACTTAAATGCAATATTGGATATAGCCTCAGCAGTCCGGGGATTGCCACAAGTAAATAATAAGCAGAATGCTCCCCCCAAGGTTCGTATCGGAATAATAAAAGATAATGCTTTTAATTTCTATTATCCGGAAAATTTCGAAGAATTGGAGCAAGCTGGAGCAGAGCTGGTATTTATTAATAGTATTAAAGATGGATGCCTGCCCTCCAATATACAGGGATTGTATATTGGAGGGGGATTTCCTGAAATTTTCGGCAAGGAACTGGAGTATAACGCAGCCCTCCGTATGGACATTCGGAAGGCTGCAATTAGCGGTCTGCCGGTTTATGCGGAATGTGGTGGATTAATGTACCTGTCCAAGCGGATTTACTACGGCGGGCAGAGTTTTGAAATGTGCGGTGTTTTGCCATGTGAGACCAAAATGTCATCCCGACCAAGAGGACATGGATACACTAATTTGATTGTTACCGGTCCTAACTATTTGTTTGCAATGGGTTCGGAGATTAAGGGGCATGAATTTCATTACTCACAGGTTTGCAATGTTGAAACTGATAAAATGCGGTATGTTTTCAAGGTTAACCGCGGCTGTGGGATTGACAACTATGTGGATGGGATTATTGTTCATAATGTAATAGCATCTTATAATCATTTATATGCACCGTCTCATCCGGAGTGGGCTACAAATTTTGTAGCCCGAGCCGGTAGTATTAATGCAGTTAATTCAGTCAAAATGTATTAATTTTGAATTTACTATAGGTTCTATTAGTAAACGATAAAATAAATAGGAAGGATTAGGAAAATGCAACTAAAACCGTTAAATACGCAAACTTTTGAAAAAGTGGTCTATGATGACTGTGAGCCATGTGTGGTGGTATTTTCCAGAAAAACGTGCCATGTCTGCCAGGAGGTTATTCCAATGGTAGAGGAATTGGCAGAAAAGTATGTTGATAAATGTGGCTTTTATCATGTTGATGTAGAAGAAGAAAAAAATCTGTTTCAGAGATTTTCTTTAAAGGGTGTTCCTCAAATTCTGCTGTTTAATAATGGAGAATATCAAGGCAAGAAGGCTGGCTTGGTGGAAACCGATGAACTTGCGGGAAAAATAGACCAAATATTATAGGAGGAAGTCAATGTCAGAGCTTTACGATATTATAATCATTGGAGGAGGCCCAGCAGGACTAGCGGCGGGGATATACGGCGGCAGAGCCAAACTAAAGACTGTAATTTTGGAAAAAGGATCAGTTGGGGGTATGGCTTGTACTACAAGAGAAATGGTAAACTACCCTGGCTTTAAGAATACAACCGGTCCCGATTTAACTGCGGCTATGGCAGACCATGCCCGGGAATTCGGCGCTGAGATCACCAGAGATGAAGTAGTAGAAATTGAACTTAATGGAGACATAAAAACTATAAAAACCAAGAAGGACCGAGAATTACGGACCCAGACGATAATAGTAGCAGTAGGTTCACAACCCCGGCGTCTCAATATACCAGGAGAAAAAGAAATGCAGGGTAACGGTGTGTCATACTGTGCCACCTGTGATGCCGATTTCTATCAGGATTTGCATGTAGTTGTGGTTGGCAATGGTGATGCAGCTGTAGAAGAAGCTATGTATATTACCAGGTTTGCCAACAAGGTTACAATTATAGTCATCCATGATGAAGGCCATTTGGATTGTAATAAGGTTAGTGCCGCCAAAGCATTTCAGAATCCCAAAATTGAATTCATCTAGAATTCCGTTGTAGAAGAGATATACGGAGAGGACGAGGTTACAGGAGTAGTCCTTAAGAACTTGAAAACCGGGGAACTAACTGATTTCAAGGCTGATGGCATATTTATATATGTGGGAAATGTACCGAGTACCGGTTTCTTAAGAGGTAAAGTAGAGATGGATGAACGAGGATACATCATATCCAACGACATGATGGAAACCTCAGTTAGTGGTGTCTATGTAGCAGGAGACGCCCGAGAAAAATATCTTCGGCAGGTTGTTACAGCTGCTGCGGACGGTGCTACTGCTGCAGTCGCCGCTGAAAGGTATATTATTGAAAGAGAAGATTTTATAGCTGAAACAAATCCGAATAAGCCTTTGTTGATGGCCTTTTGGAGTCCTGTTGTTGAAGGCAGCTTGGAAATGATATCAGGGCTGGAAAAAGCTGTAGCCGGATCCGGAAATAAATTCAGGTTAATGAAAATAGATATGTCATGCAAGAAAAACATTGCTAAAAAATATAATATTAGGGAAGTTCCCAGCGTTTATTTAATCAAGGACGGAAAAGAACCTGTCCGGATAAAACCAGATGTGGCGATTACAGGCCTGGAAAAGTTGCTGAACAAGTAGCTGCGTATGCCGCCAACGGTGGTACTAGGCTCTGGAGTATCCTGCTTCAGCGACATTTAAGCAAAAGTATTATCAGGGCCAAACTGAACCAGATTGATCAGCAGTGAGTCTTAGGTAGTGCCACTTCTTTTTAAGTTGATGTTGCCTAGGCATCACATTGAAAAATTTTTATAACGAGGCATTAAAGATGCCCCCCGCTTTTTTATACGGTCGTCCAATTAACAAAACAGGATGCAGGTTCTAATCCTCCTCCTTGATGCAACGGTGTGAAAGAAACTGCTCCGTAGTTTCTTCCGATGCTTTAGGCTGTGTTTCCGGTAGACTAATTCATTTTGCATGCGCGAAATTTACGTTATAATTGTGATATATGTGTTTTTGTACCTTTCTTGACGATGATAGTGCATATTACGCGTTTTTAGAAC
>DHSK01000125.1 GCA_002408445.1 Syntrophomonas sp. UBA5288 | reverse complement strand
TTAGCCATAAAAATACAGCCGCTGAGGTCTACTACCAGGACTCCATCTACCATACCTGCAAGCAAAGCCTGCATTATAACTTTTTCCTGCGCAATAGCTGCCATATCGCCAGCACCCTCTATCTGTTATTTAGTTCTTTATCGACAAATTTGTATCCTACGCCTCTGACCGTCTCAATATAATGAGGGTAATTGGAATCATCCTTTAATTTTTGTCTGAGATGGCGAATATGCACATCAACGGTGCGGGTGTCGCCTGAGTATTCATAACCCCATACCTTTTCCAGCAAGGCTTCCCGGGTATAAACCTTGCCCTGGTTGGAAGCCATAAGTCTTAGTAGATCAAATTCCTTGGGAGTTAGTTCCAAGCGTTCTTCACCTAAAAAGGCTTCATATTTTTCCGGTACCACAGTTAGATCTTTAAAAACATAGGCTTTGATACCTAAAGCCTTTTCTGCTTCCAAAATCTTCAGGGCCCGCAGGCGTGCTTTTACCCTGGCCACCAATTCCCGGGGACTGAACGGCTTTTTAATATAATCATCAGCACCCATCTCCAGGCCTACGATAGTATCTACTTCCTCACCCTTGGCGGTAAGCATTACAATCGGTATGGCTTTTAGCTCCTCATCATGCTTCAAACTGCGGCATACTTCCAAACCGTCCAGATTGGGCAGCATTATATCCAAAATAATCAAATCCGGTTTTTGTTCACGCGCGATATTTAAGGCTGCTATGCCGTCATAGGCTACAAATACCCGATAACCTTCTTTTTCAAGATTAAATTTTACCAGTTCCACAATATAAGTTTCGTCATCCACCACTAAAATTTGCGGTACATACATACATTACTTCACCTCAATCCCGTATTCCCATAAAAGCACCCATCCGCCCGGTAATTCCGTTTTCCTTTCGGTAGGAGTAAAACAAATCGGTATGACAGGATGTACACAGCCCGGTCATACTGACGTTTTCCGGCTTTATGCCACGTTCAATCAGCATATGATATATTGTTTGTGGTAAATTCCACCTGTATTTGTCATTTTTTTCTTTACTGATTATATCACGGAACTGCCCGAATTCTGCAATCGCTTTTGCGGCTAAATCGCCTTTGATCTCAAAACAACAGGAACCAATCCCCGGACCTATGAGCACTTGAATATCCGATTTTTGACAATTGAAATCCTGCTCCATAATATTTACGGTATTTACTGCTATACGTCCCATGGTTCCCTTCCAGCCGCTATGAGCCAAACCTATACATTTTTTAATCGGGTCAAACAAAAACACCGGGATACAATCAGCATAAAAGGCAGCCAAGTAGACCCCGGGCTGATTTGTAACCATGCCGTCGGTATCGGTGAGCCAGTTTTTCATATCGACACTGCCGCAGCCGCGCTGTTTCCTGGTAACAGAAACAACCCGGCTGCCATGCACCTGTTGACAACAGACCATTTGCTCAATATCTTGTTCAAATAGCTGCATTACCCGGCGACGGTTTTCGAGTACCAGTTCATTTCTATCACCTACATGGAGTCCCAGATTCAATGTATTAAAGGGAGCCTCACTTGCTCCTCCGTTACGGCCGGTAAAAGCTATATCAATTCCCTGTTGGTTCCAGGCCGGTACCGTAATAAAAGATATCCCGTTTTTTTTCTCCCACATCCATTCCAACATTTGTCCACCTCGATATTTTCGTTTAAAATAAATTAAAGGAGTTGAAAATAATGATTTGTCCTAAATGCAAAGAACAAACAGGTAATGGATTTCCCTGTTCCCGGTGCGGTTTTAACCCTGAAACCTCTAAATGGGTAATAATTGCCCGGGTTTATCCACCCAATGACGTAATTATTGAAAGCCTCCTCAGGTCCTATGAAATTCCGGCAAAGTTCATTCGTGAAGCAATCGGAACCGTACAGGGGTTGTCCATTGGCCCGCTGGCAGAAGTTAAAATAGCTGTCCCGGAAGAAATTGCCTCTGAAACAGCTGAGATTATTAAATCATACGATGATGAACCATAAAAAGACTGTTCATCACCACCCGGACATTCTAAATCCATACTCTCAAAAAAACAAGTTTCAGCAAAGTATCTTTATCCCCAACCCGCAATTTACTTGTTCTTTAACTGTTCAATAGTGTGAATAAAACTATTTAAATCCGCAAATTGGCGATATACCGAGGCAAAACGGACATAAGCCACTTCATCAACACTGCGAAGATGGTCCATTACCTTTTCCCCGATAGTCAGGGCGCTTACTTCCCGATCATTATTATCGCGTAAATCCCGCTCGATTTCCGCCACAATATTTTCTATCTTTTCCATACTAACCGGTCTTTTTTCGCAAGCCCGGGTAATACCTTTAAAGAGCTTGTCCCGATTAAATTGCTCGCGATTGCCGCTCTTTTTTATTACCAGCAAGGGTCTTTCTTCCAGTCGTTCGTAGGTGGTAAATCTGCGTTTGCAGGCCAGACACTCACGGCGGCGCCGGATGGCATGACCATTTTCGCAGGATCTGGAGTCGATTACCCTGCTTTCAAATTCCTGGCAATAAGGACAATGCATTAATTATCACCCCGGTTCTACCTTGATTATATCCCATTTTGTCTTATTGACCATATTATGAACAAAAACCGACTATATTTCAACTAAATGGCAGGCCTCTACCTATAGTTATCATCTTCCAGATAAGTACCGCGATATTGTTCCATCTCGCTGACCATCGGCACTTCAACCAGTATTACATCACGCCCGATGCGTACTATTTTTTCCCAGGGGATTATTATTTCTTCGCGTTTGGCAAAAATACTGAAACCCCGTAACCGGCCGGGCAGTATAAAAGCTATTACTCTGCCCCCTTCCAGATCAAGTTCTATATCGATTATATTGCCTAATTTTTTGCCGTCCAAAACATTAACTACCTCACGCATACGCAAATCAGATATTTTAACCATCTGAATACCTCCTTTTTAACCTCCAGGTATATGCATTGCTAATATATGAAATAAATTTCTTAAAATTGCCTTTAAGTCATAGCAATCGAAAAAAACATAGTAAGAAATACTAAACTATTGCTGTTAACATCACGATAAGAGTAATATAGGCATAGTGGTAATGGGCCGGACTCACATAGAGAGGCCCAATCGGTGTGGAACGACTGACACACTGAACCTGAATAGATTAAGATATGAAGTCTAAGGAGGACGGGCCCTATGATGAGGTCATTATATACTGCCAGTACCGGCATGTATGCACAACAACTTAACGTTGATACCATCGCTCACAATATGTCCAATGTAAATACAACCGGTTTTAAAAAACAACGGGTCGAATTTCAGGATTTACTTTACCAGACTATACGACGTCCGGCGGTTGGCGCCGAGATAACTGAACCGGTAGGTCTGCAGGTAGGTCTGGGGGTAAAACCGGTCGCCATTAATACCCTGTTCAGTCAGGGAAATCCTCAGCAAACCTCTAATCCGCTTGATGTGGCCATAAATGGGGAAGGTTTTTTTAAAGTAGAGGTGCCTGGCTATGATGAACCCCTTTACACCAGGGACGGTTCTTTTAAACTTGATGGCGAGGGCCAGATAGTTACAGCCGACGGTTATTTAGTACAGGGATTGGATCCACTGGATGAGGGTGCCTATGATATCACTGTGGATAGCGACGGACTGGTAACCTATAAATTGCCGGACGGCACTGAAGGTGAAGCAGGACAGATCGAACTGGCCAAATTTGTTAACCCTGCCGGTCTGCAAAAATTAGGGCAAAATCTATATCAGGAAACAGCCAATTCCGGTGAAGCAGTGGACTGGGACCCCGAAAGTGATAATACCACTTCTCTGGAAGCAGGTTATCTGGAAATGTCAAATATTCAGGTAGTGGAGGAAATGGTAAACCTGATTTCAGCCCAACGCGCTTATGAAACTAATTCCAAGGTAATTCAATCTTCTGATGAAATGCTGCAGACAGCAAATAATTTACGCAGATAATAAACATTAAATGAATTCAAACCGAATAACACAAGATAAATACGATGAACAAAATACTCCTATTTATACTGCGGGAGGTTGGTTATGAAAATAGACAGTATTAATCAACAGCTAAATATGACCTTAAACCAAAATATAAACCGGGATGTCGATAAAGCCAAATCATTTGCCCGAATTTTAGACGATGCTTCCCAGGATGATAAGAAGCTATACCAGACCTGTCAGCAGCTGGAAAGCGTTTTTGTTTCGCAGCTACTTAACTCCATGCGCAGCGCTATTCCCCGAAGTGATCTGATTTCACGCGGTTTCGCCGATGATGTTTATGAATCCATGCTCTATGACGAATATGCCAGGGACATAAGCGAATCTGGTTCCCTGGGTCTGGCAGATATTCTTTACCGCCAACTAAAAATAAAATAGATGGCAAGACAGATCATCCCTGCCGGCAGGGACTGGTTTCCATGACCGGTACTTTCCTGGATACCATCGTAGTTTGCTCCATAACCGGTCTTTCACTGGTTATGGCCAGTCTTTCCGGTTTTGCTGCTCCAACACCAGACCCTGCCTCGCTGGTCAATTGCCGATACGTTCAACGCAGCCATGTGCGTACCTAATCTTATTGCTTTGCTTCTGTTATCAGGAGTAGTCGCAAAGGAAACCAAAGATTTTAAAGAAATTCGTCGTAAGGAGAAAGTGGCCAAGCGAGAAAAGGTAACAGCATAGTACTTTATCAAATATTGAAAACAGGGAACGGTTTAGAAAAACTGTTTCCTGTTTTTTTATAGATATATAATATTTTTAGTCCCATATGGTCAAGTTAGACTAAACTTTGAAAGGAGCTTTTTCGATGCAGTATATGAAGTATGATGATATCTATCTCCTAAGTCTTGATCGAGGTGAAGAAGTAATCCAATCGATAAAGGACTTCTGCCGGAAACAAAAGATAACTCTGGGTCTAATCCACGGAATCGGTGCCAGCAACCAGATAAGTGTGGGCTTATTCGAAACCGCAGCCATGCAGTACCATACCATGGAACTCACCGGCGATCATGAGATAACCAATCTTTCCGGAAACATCTCTACCAAAGACGGCAATGTATATCTGCATATCCATGCTACCCTGGTTGACGCCAAGTTCAAGGCTACCGGCGGTCATCTCAATTCTGCCGTCATCAGCGGAGCTTGTGAGTTATTTATTCAGGCCCTGGACGGTGAAGGCAACCGAATATATGACTCTGAACTAGGTTTGAACGTTTTCCAGCTTAACAAATAGACGCTAGAAGGGACCATAAGATCTTCTATAATGCCCAACCATCTTTAATTGACAATTGCGGGGCTTGGGGTATTAAGGTTAGCGGAGTACGGAGTGCGAGCGTTCTTAATACCCCAAGCCCGGCATAATCCACCGCTATAACATTTGATGCTTTATTTTAAGTGTTGTTCAATTAGTTTTTTAAATTCTCCTTTAGACCGGGCTCCTACAATTTTGTTACCCACAATTTCACCTTTACTATTAACCAGCATTGTCACCGGTACAACCGAAATCCCACTCACAAAGTCATAGGTGAATTTCTGGTCCGGTACAATATTGGTAAACTCTACTCCCTGCCGCTGCACAATTTTCAGAGCAGACTCATTATTCATTCCATCAGCAACAATACCTACAACATTAACTTCCTGGTCCTGCATTTCCTCATAAAGTGCCTGCAACTCAGGCATCTCATCAATGCAGGCACCTCATCCGGTCGTCCAGACATTTACCAGGGTAAGCTGGCTGCCCGAAAAAATATCACTGGTTACATCGTTGCCATCAAGGTCCTGGCAGGCAAATGAGGGTATTTTATTCGGATCCGGGGAAGACTTTTCTCCACTCCCCCCGGCGCCACATCCCGCAATAAGGATCAGCATCAGCAGCAACAGGTATGGCATTGCTTTTTTCATGGTATATCTATCCTCCTTGTACATTTAAAAATATCTATCAATTATTCATTGTGTTTAGTTATTTCTGGACTCAAAACTGACCTTTCCATAAGTACATAATGACTGCTGATGGCATTTTGCGGACAATGCTCAATACAATCACCACAACGTATGCATTCAGGATCGTTGGGATTTTCGCAGACTTTGACCCCCATGGGGCAAGTTCTGCTGCACTCGCCACATCCCGTACACTTGCCGGCATCAATTTCAAAACGGTACAGACTGACGGCATTAAATAGTGCATAGACGGCTCCCAACGGGCAGATAAACCTGCAAAAGGGGCGGAATATAATGATCGAAAAAGCAATCGTAAGCACCAGCAAAGCTAGTTTCCAAACAAATAGAGGTCCCAGTGCAGAGCGCAATGACTCATTAAGCAGCACCAGCGGCAAGCCGCCTTCCAGAGTACCCGCCGGGCATATGTACTTACAGAAGGCCGGTGCACCTATCCCCGCTTCATTTACTACAAATGCAGGAAGAATAACTACAAACCCCGCTAAAACAATATACTTCAGATACTTAAGCTGGGTGGCTTTTGCCCCGAATTTTATTTTGGGTGAAGGTATTTTGTGCAATAATTCCTGAATAAAACCAAAAGGGCACAACCAACCGCATACCAGACGTCCCATCAGAGTTCCGGCCAATATTAGAAACCCCAAAACATATAAGGATAAGTTGTAATTAATACTGCCAATAACCGCCTGCAGGGAACCAATCGGGCAGGAACCAAGTGCTCCCGGACAGGAATAACAATTTAAGCCGGGAATACAGACTTTTTTCAGATTGCCCCTGTATATGCTCCCTTCCACAAAACCATTAAAGTAGCTGTTGGAAGTTATTGTCGCAGCTATTTGAACGCATCTTCTTTTCCAACTAGCCAATGCCAATACACTCCAGACAAATATTTATGGCCTTGCTGAAAACTACGGTCACCTCTCCCCGGTATATCCCCATCACCATCATGACTACACCGGTAAGAAGCAATAGTAATCCCCGATAATGGATTAGATTTCTCTTCATATCTTGCACCTGCCATAACCTGATTGATTTTATAGTTTTATTATTATGGACTAAAGATTTATTGCAAATGTCTCCGAACATAAACCTCCATATAATATTACTATATAAAAATGTTAAAACGCAGAGCAATTTGGGTCGGTTTAAAATAATCCTGGAATAGCTCGGTCCGGCTGCCTTTCATAGAAAGGGCGGTTAACGACTTGCCGTCATTAACCGCCCTTAAGTTATTTTCTTAATTATTGCTGTTTTATTTCACCATGTGGACTTTTGCCAATACCGGTTAATTTGAGGTAGATTTACTGGTCAGGCTTATTTCCATGCAGTCCTGGTCGTAGGAAACCGTATAACCCAGTTGTTCCGCCAAAAAACGTACCGGAACATAGGTCACGCCATCTTTAACCATAGGCGCAGTATCCATTTCCCTGCTCTGTTCATTAACCGTGCAGTTCTTATCACCGGCATTCATTGCTATCTTTTGATCAACTATACTCATTACCAGTGTGGCCGGAGGATTCCAGGCAACTTCCCCCTCAAGACCTTCAATGAATTCTCGAGCTGGAACCATAATACGGCCATTTTCGATAAACGGTGCATTATCGAACCAAATAAAATACTCATAATCATTCACATTTATACTGATTTTGTCTTCTGCTTCAGAAGCTTCGGGCTCCAGTGTCTCAAAATCAATACTGTTTTCCTCGGTTAAGACCGGTGCCACAAAACTTACGGCGTTTATAAATTCCTGTTTAATATTCAAATTAGCAACAATATCCAGTTTTTCGCTGTCCATGTTTCCTGTAACCTTAATATTCATATCGCCTGATGATGCATTTTTATTAGCGGTAGAATCAGCCTTTAATTTTACCGCCAGATTTCCACCCGCGTCAGGAGACTTGAGGCCCAGGTCCATATTGACCGTCGATGAGACATTATCCGCTTGCAGATTGGACTTGCTAGTTACTTTGCAGTCCAAACTTGTTTTTTCATCGCTGTAACCAAAATCCCAATCAAGCGAAGATGTGCTGGGGCCTACCTCCATAATGCATTTGCGAATATTTAGATTTTTTAACTCCGTTACTAATGAAACATCGTTGGATATTTTAAGATCTTTAGCCATTTGAGCTTTATCGGCCTCTTCAGGGCCAAATGGGGCAAGCTGTTCTACCAGTTTGTTCACAAATTTATCATCTTGAAAATGTTTAGCAAAATCGATTATAGACGACTTATCCAGATTCATTTTAGCTGTTGTTCCATTGGTGGTGAAACATCTATCAGGTAAAGCTTCAAATAAGGTTTTTAAAAGTTCCATAGCTGCTTCCTGCTGGTTGGGCTGATTAAGAATCGTTTGCAGCTCCGCAAAACTGAAACCTTCTAATTTAGTATAGACATATTGGATGTTGGCAGGAGGCATTGCCATCATGGAATCAAAGGCAGCCATAGCCTTCAGAGAATCTACCGGTATAACCATAGTGTCACCGATAATATAGAATTTGAGGCTTATGTTCTGCGGTGCAGAACCTTCTACATTGGCGGCAACCTGGAAAAAGGCTTTATCGCCCACCATGTCCAATTCATACTTAATGTTGGCTTTGGCACTTTTAACCCCCAGTGTATCCAGGGGCTCACCCGCAACAGATGCGTTTATTTCACCGCTTAAGGGCCGGTCCAGAGTAGGCTGAATCTGTTTGGCCTGCAGCCTTTTCATGTTATCCAGGAACATCACTTTACTGGAAGTGCTGGCCAGAGCTGTAAATGGGAGCGCAAGAATGAAAATAACTGCTAATACCAGGGCAACTGTTTTTTGCTTCATGTTTCAATCCTCTTTCTTATTATTGCTGATAATCTCATTGTATCTAGTATATTATTCCACAATTATTTAGCAAGAGGCATCTTAAGTTTTTTCCTAAATCCCATTAAGCGAATCCCGTAGAAAAGCAATAACTGTAACCTATTGTATTTCCCTGCCGCTTATAATTACTTTTTTACACTTTACTACTTCATGTGCAAGTATAAAATACTGTTTGCCGTAGTATACAGTAAATAACTGGTTTAAAAAGGAAGGGGAATTTATGCTTAAAAAAGTGCTGGCTATTATAGCCATTTTCATCGGGGTAAGTATTGCCTGGCTGATCCTGGGATCAAGTGTAGATAATCGCACCAGGAACCAGGATGCCACCTTGCGGGAAGCGGTTGGGCAATTATGGGGTTCACCGCAACGACAAAAGGCACCTCAAGTCTGGAACCGGGTTACCACCGTTAAAGAAGTACCAATAACTAAAAACGGACAGACCATCACGGAAAAGCAGACCCAAGTAAACGATTATTTTTGGCCTATTGATGCCAGCACCATCAAAGTAGACTTAAATCTCGATCACCGGCAGAAAGGATTATTATGGTATTCGACCTATGCCGTAAAATTTAATTCTGAATATCGCATCGTCAATCCTACCCAGGAAAGCCGGGAAATTGTTATGGATTTTCACTTTCCGAATATCGAAGCCGTATATGATGATTTTCAGTTCATAGTAGGAGAGCAAAGAATTGATGATGTATCTATAAAAAATGGCATGGTTCAAGCCATCTTTAAGCTCGATCCCGGACAAATTCAGACTGTCCGCATTAACTACGCTTCACAGGGTTTAGATGATTGGTGGTATGATTTCGGAGATGAAGTCAATCAGGTCAAAAACTTTAGTCTATTAATGAACACCGACTTTAAGGATATAGATTTTCCGCAAAATAGTATTTCTCCTACCGAAAAAATATCTACCGATCAGGGTTGGCAGCTAAAATGGCAATACTCCAATCTATTGACGGGAGTTAAAATCGGTATGAGTATGCCCCAGAAACTTAATCCAGGCCCCTGGGTAGCCAATATCAGTCAGTTTGCCCCTATTTCTCTCCTGTTGTTTTTATTTATGCTTACCATCTTTACTGTAACGAGTAAAATTGATATCCATCCCATCAATTATCTTTTTATATCAGCAGCCTATTTTAGTTTTCATCTGCTCCTGGCCTACCTGGTCGATCATACTTCCATTCATCTGGCTTTCGTAATCGCTTCGGTAGTATCTATTTTCCTGGTAGTCTCTTATATGCGATTAATAGTCGGCAATAAGTTTGCGTACCTGCAAATCGGAGTATCTCAATTCATTTTCCTGGTACTATTCTCTTATACCTTCTTCTTCAAAGGTTATACCGGTCTGAGCATTACCATCATGAGCATCATAACCCTCTTCGTCGCCATGCAGCTTACCGCCCGGGTAGATTGGAAAAAAGTGCCTGAGAAAAAACAACTGAGAGATGAAATGTTCAATGAATAAGCCCGTTTCAGGTTTGCACCTTACCCTTGCAACCGGCCCCGACGTCAGGAGCGG
>DHSK01000133.1:12416-15731 GCA_002408445.1 Syntrophomonas sp. UBA5288 | reverse complement strand
AACCTGCCCAGCAGTTCTTCGCCGCTAACCGCCGGTATCCCAAGGTAATTATCAATTTTCTGGGCCTTGTTCATAGGCGGACTGCAGATTTCGTTTCCAATGATTATCACTTTTTTATTGCGAATGGTGGCATTTATGGCAGCAGATAATCCGGCCGGTCCGCAGCCTAGTACAGCAATGTCATAATCGCGAGTTTCCACATTATCATCCTCCGTTAAATTGATATTAGTCTCTCTGGCCGAAGCATTAATAATCAAAAATTCATTTCGTCATAATATTATTAATATTTACACAAGTTATATTTGAATATACTACTATGGAGGCAGGCTTATGCAGATTGCTTCTCATCAATTCTTTTTCGAAAAAGAGGCTCTGAATTATCCCGCCGGGAAAAAAGCTTACGATTTGATAAAAAAGGAAGGCCGGCGCATAGAATTTCTGCCCTCTCATAATCGTGTTACCGGTATACCGGGGTCGGTTCCCCAAGAAGCATTTTTCCATGGCAAGAATACTATAGTAATAGGTATTAGACGTACACTGGATTTTGCAGGGTGCAAGCCATCTGCCCACTTTCAGCTTCCGCTGGTAACCGGGTGTCCGGGGATGTGTGAGTATTGCTATCTTAATACTCAGTTGGGCAAAAAACCTTATATGCGGTTATATGTTAATGTGGATGAAATCCTGGCTCGTGCCGCTGCCTATGTTGAAGCCCGCCGGCCTGAAATTACCATTTTTGAAGCATCAGCCACCTCCGATCCTGTCCCGGGAGAACGCTATACCGGCGCTCTGGCACGTACGGTTGAGTTTTTCGCCGATCAGGAACATGGCCGGCTGCGTTTCGTGACCAAGTTCCCAGCCATTGATTCTCTGCTTGAACTTGACCATCGCCGCCACACACGCATTCGTTTCAGCCTTAATACAGCTAAGGTAGTCGATAAATACGAACACCGGACCCCACCTCTAAATACCAGGCTTCAGGCTTTGGCGCGTATATTAAAGCATGGTTTTCCCGGCGGTGTCATAATAGCTCCGGTTATTATGAATGAAGGCTGGGAAGAGGAATATAATGAATTGCTGGAGTTAATAAAGAATTATCTGACAGGTTATCCTGACATAACATTTGAGATTATATCTCACCGTTTTACCGCCAGGGCACGTTCAAATATAATGGCAGTTTTCCCGGATACTACCCTGCCAATGGATGAATCGGTAAACCGGCGTTTTAAATATGGACAGTTCGGATATGGCAAATATGTTTATACTGAAGATAAACTTAAATCTATGAAGCGTTTTTTTGAGGATAAAATCAGTAGTTTAATGCCTGATGCAAAAATAGAATATATCATTTAAACGATTCATGCTTGCATGACGGAAGGGCCGTCCCTGAGATCATCAGAATATTATTTGATTATCAGCACCGGGACACTGGAGAGGCGTGTTACACGGTCGGATACACTGCCGAATATTAATTTCTGTAGTTTATTCAGCTTACGGCTCCCCATAATAATCAGATCGTAATTTTCCTTCTTGACCTGTTCTAATATTACGTCGGAAGGGTTGCCTCCATCCAGGATAATTTCAGCCGCTATGCCCTGCTCTTTTAGCTGACCGCGGTATTGGGTCAGCACCTTGCGGGCCTGGCCTTTTAATATTTCTTCCTTTTCAGCTGCATGGAGTTTGGTATAATCTACTTCATCAGCTTCCCATACACAGAGCAGGCTGATTTCTTGGACCATTCCACTGCGCACACAGCGGGCGGTTTGGATTATGACACGTTCAGAAAGCTCAGATGCATTTATTGGAACCAAGGCTTTATTAAATAATATTTCGCTCATAGTTTTCTCCTAAATGTCTTTCACTTTACCTATATTATACTATAAACGAAATTAATAACGCTTTAAATGTTATGGCATTGCTTGACTCAGATGATAAAATATATAAAACTGTTGCTTAATGAAATATCTTTTATTAATCGCATTAGGAGTTGAATATAATGAAATATCTGGTTATTCTGGCTGATGGTATGGGCGACTATGGCATTGAAGCAATCGGCAATAAAACTCCGCTGCAATATGCCCATACTCCCAATATTGATAAAATGAGCCAGACTTCACTGATAGGCATGGTACAAACCATCCCGCAGGGATTTCCTCCCGGCAGCGATGTAGCCAACCTGTCGGTTATGGGTTATGACCCCAGGAAATACTACACCGGCCGGTCTCCGCTGGAAGCTGTGAGTATGGGGGTAAATCTGGGGCCTAATGATATGGCCTTCCGCTGCAATCTGGTCACTCTGTCGGATGAATCCGAATATGAGGCTAAAACCATGGTGGACTACAGTTCGGGTGAAATAAGTTCGGCCGAATCAGCCCGCTTAATCGATGCTCTGCAAGCTGAACTGGGCAATGATATATTTCATTTTTACGCCGGCATCAGCTACCGTCATTTAATGGTATGGAAAGATGGTATCAATGGATCTTTTCGCCTTACCCCGCCTCACGATATATCCTCGCGTAAGATAGCGGATTATCTGCCGCAGGGAGACGATGGTGATGCCTTATTGGATCTGATGAAAAAAAGCACCGCAATTCTTAAGAACCACCCGGTTAATGAGGAAAGGCGCAGGAAAGGATTAAATCCGGCTACTTCGGTGTGGCTCTGGGGAGAAGGCAGCAAACCGGCTTTAAGCAGCTTTGCCGATAAGTATAATTTAAAAGGTTCGGTAGTAGCAGCAGTGGATCTGGTCAAAGGCCTGGGTATTTGTGCGGGACTGAAACCGGTTATAGTACCCGGCGCTACCGGTGGGGTGGAAACCGACTTTGCCGGTAAAGCCAGAGCAGCTCTGGACGAACTGAAAAGCGGGCAGGATTTTGTCTATCTGCACATAGAATCCCCGGACGAAGCCGGTCATCAGGGGAAAATGGAAACCAAGGTATGGTCAATTGAACAGGTCGATAAATTGGTAGTAGGTATGGTTCTGAGTGAAATGGATTCTTTCGATGACCTGCGGGTTATGCTGTTGCCGGATCATCGTACTCCTGTCGCTCTGCGTACACATACTTCGGATCCGGTGCCCTATATGATATTCGATAAAACCCGGCCTTGCCTTAATAGTATTGGCAAGTATGATGAGGAGGCTGCCGTGGAGGGTAAGTTTTTCCCTGATTGCACCATATTAATGGACCATTTCATTAAGGAGCACTAAAAGTAAATATGTAATATGCTACCGGCCTGCAAGGTTATCGCCCTGCAGGCCGGTTTCCGGTTTATTAACTCCGCTCATAACCGTAGCCTGCCCTACGGCCCCGACGTTAG
>DHSK01000133.1:10468-12299 GCA_002408445.1 Syntrophomonas sp. UBA5288 | reverse complement strand
AGCCTGCCCTACGGCCCCGACGTTAGGAGTGGGCCTCAGGGCTGGGTTTTTATGTGTTATTACCTGCACCGGCCTGAAGGCCGGCCTACGGTTATATATTTTCTACAGTTCCAGAAATCCCAGAACAGCTTTATCCATTGCATCTCTATCACAGATGGTATCGTGTCTGATTTCACGCTGTTTCAAATCTTTAATGCCACCTGGCACCGTAAGACCAGTTTCCCGTGCGAGTATATCAAGAATCTCAAATTCATCCCGGGCCTGTGCAAAACGCTCTGGCTGCAGCACTGCTTGTGCTACACTGGAACCAAATTTGAATGGGCTGGCGGTGGAAGCGATTATTGCTTCGGTTGGATCATTTTCTGCCTTTGCATATTTTTCATACACGTTCCAGGCTACCGCAGTGTGCGGATCGAGGAGATAATGGTGTTCCTGCCATACCATCTTTATAGTCTGCGTGGTTTCTTCTTCACTGCAGTAATCAGCCCAGAATAGTTTTTGAATCTCACCCAAAGTTTTGTCATCCACCTGGTATTGGCCGGTTTCCCGAAGGTCTTCCAGCCAGGCGCTGACTTTTTCGGCATCGTCTGTAATTTCATGCAACAGCCGTTCCAGATTGGAGGAAATCAATATATCCATAGAGGGTGACATCGTTTTATAAAAATGGCGATTGCGGTTATATATGCCGGTACGCAAGAAGTCGGTCAGGACATTATTGGAATTCGAGGCACATATCAGTTTTTTGATAGGTACCCCCATCTGCCGGGCATAATAGGCCGCCAGGATGTTGCCGAAATTCCCGGTGGGGACAACTACATTTACAGGTTCTCCCGCCTTTTTACCGGCCGCCAGGATGTCCAGGTAAGAGGATACATAATAAACTATCTGAGGCAGCAATCTCCCCCAGTTGATGGAATTGGCCGATGACATTTTCATATGACTGTCAGCTAAGGTCTTTACAACCCTTTCGCTGGCAAAGATATTTTTGACCCCGTTCTGGGCATCATCGAAGTTCCCTTTTACTGCTGCTACGGAAACATTGTTACCCTCCTGGGTAATCATCTGACGTTTTTGCACTTCGCTGACCCCATCCCGAGGGAAGAATACGATTATCCGGGTACCCTTGACATCTTTGAACCCTTCCAGAGCAGCTTTACCGGTATCACCGGAAGTAGCTACCAGAATTACGATTTCGTCATGTTCGCCGTTCTTGCTTACACTTAAGGTAAGCAAATGAGGCAGCATCTGCAGAGCCATGTCTTTGAAGGCACAGGTAGGTCCATGCCAGAGTTCCAATATATTTAAGCCGGGAATTATTTCACGTAAAGGTGCCACTTCCGGGCTGTCAAAACTGTTCTGGTTATAGGCCCCGTAAACACACGATTTTATGTCTTCCGCTGTAAAATCAGGCAGATACATTTGTAATATATAACATGCCCGTTCCTGATAGGTCCAGGCTTGCATGACATCAAAACTGGAAGCATCCAGCTTTGGAACAGCATCCGGTACAAACAATCCGCCATCCGGCGCGATTCCCACTTGTATCGCCTGGGCAGCAGTTACCGCAGGGCATTTTCCCCTGGTGCTCTGATATTTCACCTTTTGACCTCCTTTTATAAAAGCATGTTTGGATTTATGAATATTAATTATAGCAATTTTATAATTAACCGTCCATGTTCGCTAAAACATATCATTATTTTGCAGTGGTGGTAATTTCCAGATAAATATTATATCTAGTTATGGTTATTATTGGTTTTACTTTGTATAATATAAATAGGAGATATTTAAATAGGGGGTGAATTTAATGATACAGGCTATAGTTGCAATATTG
>DHSK01000133.1:8545-10227 GCA_002408445.1 Syntrophomonas sp. UBA5288 | reverse complement strand
AGCCGCCTTCCTTACCGCTGTAGAGAATACTTGTTAAACGATGCGGAAAGGAATTTATATTATTCTATCCAACATGTTCTGCAGGGAAGCAGGTATATGGTATGTCCCAAAGTAAGATTGGCTGATATAGTTGATCTTCCCATCCGGACTAAAAACCGGCAGGAGTATTTAAATCGCGTCCGTATCAGAACAGTTGACCTGCTGATCTGTGAGTTTCATGAACTTTCCCCTGTTCTCGCTCTTACCCTCGAAGGCAAATCCTCTGCCAGAAGAGAAAAACTGTCCGATCAGTTTACCGCTAATGCTCTCAAGGCGTCCGGGTTACCCCATATTGTTTACAATCGCCTGAACCTGCCTGATCAGGACCGTTTATTATCTGACTTATCCAAGGCCGGCCTTATCTTAACCGGTTCGCATCAATTATCTGAATAAGCCGGGTTAAGCCTCAAATTCTCCAGATACCGCTATGGCTTTTTTTCTTCCCTTCCAACTTAAATTCCAGTCTGTTGGCAATTTCTGATAGCTATTCATAGCTCCCGGTATACATTGTTTTCCTATCTATTAATTGCCAATGATTTGCTGCAATGGTGATCCATACCGGGCAGAACTGAAATGGATTAGTAGCTGGCTTCTTAAGCTATAGGCCGGGAGGTTCCCTCTGCCCTGGTTAAGCAGTTCAAACAACTATAAGCCTCATGCCAGTTATTTACCCGGAGGATATTTTCCGACTGCACGTGCCGGTTGTAGGGGTAGTCAAACAGGATAACCGGCATAAACTCGCTTAGTTCCCGGGCCAAGTCATGATGATCCTCCAGCATTACATTAACTCCATGCTGCAGACAAACTGCCAGTTTACTGAAATGATACATATTAGGCGTGGCGTTAAGAATTAACCTGTCATAAGCAATGCCATGTTCTTGAAGCCATTTCCGGGTAACCTCTTCAATACCCGGGAATTTATAATTGCGTGACGTGATCAGCATTATCTGGTGTTGCTTGTGTAACTGCTGAGTTATCTCCCTGGCCTGCTCCTTGGGCCTAACCTCATGATAAATACTGACCAGATAAGTATCAAAAAACTCTTCAACGGCCTCGCTGGACCACCCCAGGGCTTCTTCCAGATAGTATTCATTGGGGTCAGCTACCGTATTCAAACCATGATCCTGTCCAAATATCCTGGCATAATGCAAAATCATTTCGGTAGTATAAGTAATCGTGTTATCTATATCAATGCCTATATTCATCCATTTTCTCCTTATAAATAAAAACTTGCTCCATTCATTTTCAGCCACTCTTTATGCTGGCGATATTCCGGAATTATAGATTCCACCAGATTCCAAAATTCACGGGAGTGGTTCAGATGGACCAGATGGCACATCTCGTGTACTACAATATAGTCTAACACAGGCAGCGGAGCCATTACGGTTTTAAAATTATAATTGAGGTTGTGCTTCGAACTGCAGCTCCCCCAGCGGGTCTTTTGTTCCTTAATTACCACCCGGTTTGGAACAATGGGAATTTGGGGTTGATAAAACTTTATCCTGCTGTTTATAAGCAGTTTGGCCTCTTGCCGGTACCAGAGTTCAACCAGTTTCTTAATTGCTTCTTTATCTTGCACCGGGCTGTTTACCAGCAGCACATCCTCTGTAATTCCAATCCGCATTTTGGTCAGTGAGCTGTCA
>DHSK01000133.1:7171-8324 GCA_002408445.1 Syntrophomonas sp. UBA5288 | reverse complement strand
TTGTTTCAGGTATTCCAGCTTTTTAACTATCCAGGGAGCCTTGCTGCCAACACTTTCTATTATAACCCGTTGGCTGGTTTTCAGAGGAACTATAGCAGTGATTTGAGCCGGCGGTTCAACCTTTATCGTCATGGTTTTACGTTTCCGGAATACCACGTCAAATTCTATCCTGGTCTCTCCATATTGGAACGAAAGCCGCATCATCCTTCTCCTCTAACCATCAAATGTAAAGTTGCCCGCCTTACCCTAATTAATTCGTAAAATAATTAACCGCACTCGTTTCATTTTATCATATATGCAAAAATTTGAAGCCTGCTTGAACGTTTATTAGCATGCAAGAATTGTCATCCTGAGGCAAAGACGAAGGATCTTTAAGATTCTTCGCTAACGCTCAGAATGACAGATAACATTTAACTATCGACCATGTAACCGGCCAGCTCAGGACCATAGATTTGTTTACATTTATCCTGAATTAAGGCAAAAGGAATATCCGCGAAATAGCCGAAGTCTTCTACATATTCAATAAAAGGCTGACCGTCTAAAGCTAAGGCAGGCATCATAGCATCGTTTCTTCCGTCAAATTCAACCACCGGCACCTCTATGCGCTTACAAAGTTCGGAATCGAGCGCAGCTGCCGCTTTGACCCATTTTCCTTCCAGATAGAACTGGTTGTAGGCGTGGGGAAAGAACAGATTGCCCCCCATGAACTCTATTACCTCCGGCGAAACTTGGTGATTGCGTATAGTGGCAATCACCAAGCGGCTGGGAATTCCTGCCGCCCGCCCCAGGGCGGCCAGCAAAAGACTCTTTTGCAGACACCAGCCTTCGCCATTTTGAAGTACGGCCGAAGCCTTGAAAGCAGCACCGGGCTGGCAGGCATACATGTTATAAGTAATGTCATCCCTGACGTAATTAAACAATGCCACCGCTTTTTCCACCTGGTCTTTCATGTTCCCGGTCAGCTGCCGCACCTGCTCCTGGATAGCCGGATGATCTGAGTCAATATGGTCATTGGGCTGCAGATATTTTAAGCATTCACTCAAAGACAAGCCCCCTTTTTGTTCTATTAGCCATATTTTACCTTTTGTCAGCCTAAGAATCTATTAAAATGTTGCCTCAAATTGTCGTCCCCATCGGCTCCAACGGTAGGAGG
>DHSK01000133.1:0-6930 GCA_002408445.1 Syntrophomonas sp. UBA5288 | reverse complement strand
ATAAGACCCAAGTATGCGTAAAGCGGCTGCACTTTGCCATAAAGCAGCAACAGCACTTTGCACCGTTACATCGTCTTTATGCCCTTCAATGTCAATAAAAAACATGTACTCCCCTATACGGGTCCGGGCCGGTCTGGATTCAATTTTGTTTAAATTAATCTCTCTCAGCGCAAATTCATGCAGGCACTCATAGAGTGCACCGGGTACATTTCGGGTGTGGATGAGTAAAGATGTTTTACTTTCGGGTACATATGCGTTGGCTTCCCTGGATATGGCCACAAAACGAGTTTCATTGTTCGGATAATCATGCATGTCAGGAATAATTACAGACAGGCCATAGGCTGCGGCTGCCCCCGCACTGGCCAGCGCAGCCCATGGCTTATCCGATAAGGCTACCATCCGTGCGGCCTCAGCTGTACTGGGCAGCTCCCGCAACCGCACTCCGGGAAAATGATGACGCAAATTCTTGCGGCACTGAGCCAGGGCTTGCGGATGAGACAGAATATGGGTTACCTCCTCCGTTCTTAACCCCTCCCGGACCATAACATGATGCTTAACCGGCATAATTATTTCGCCGGTAATAGCAAGGCCTGAATCATAAGCTAATAAATCCAGGGTCTCATTGACCGAACCTTCACAGGAGTTTTCGATCGGCACAATCCCTTGCCAAGCTTTCCCTTCCTCTACCGCCGCAAAAACACCGGCAATAGTTGAACATTCCAACATTTCTCCTTGCTCCTGACCGGTATGGAGCTTAGCCGCCTGCTCACAAAAACTTAATTTTGGTCCCAGGTAAGCCGTACGTTTAATCATGTGCCATCCCTCCCCTTATTTTGCACCTACTAATGGTATAAGCCTGTTCACCCGCTGCATCAGTTGCTCGAACTGCTGCGGGTCAAGGGATTGAGGCCCATCTGACAACGCCTTCGCTGGTTCTGGATGCATTTCGATTATCAGTCCGTCCGCTCCGCCGGCTATAGCCGCCAGTGCCATAGGAATAACCAGGCCCCGGTCGCCGGTAGCATGGCTGGGGTCAACTAGGACCGGTAAATGGCTAAGACGCTTTATTAAGGGAACAGCGCTCAGGTCAAGGGTGTTACGGGTGGCAGTTTCGAAAGTGCGTATACCCCTTTCACATAAAATAATGTTTTCGTTGCCTTCCGATCTGATATACTCAGCCGCCATGAGCCATTCTTCCACGGTGGCCGACATACCCCGTTTCAGAAGAATCGGTACCCTGGTCTGACCTGCTTTTTTAAGCAGCTGGAAGTTTTGCATATTTCGGGCCCCAATTTGTAGAACATCAACATATTTAAGGGCAGTTTCCAGGCTCCATTCATCAATAACTTCGGTTACAACCGGCAAACCGGTCTGCAAAGACGCTTCCTGCAGGAGTTTTAAACCTTCCTCCCCCATGCCCTGAAAGGAATAGGGGGAAGTGCGAGGTTTGAATGCTCCGCCCCTTAACATATGGGCGCCTGATTTTTTGACCCAGCTGGCAGCGGCAAGTATTTGCTCCTGGGACTCCACGGCGCAGGGACCGGCAATAATTACCGGTGTACCTGAACCTATACTGGCATTTTTAATCGTAATTACCGTGTCATCCTCTTTTACTTCCCTGCTCACCAGTTTGTATGGTTTGGAAATTCGCACGATCTTGTCCACTTTGGGCATTTGTTCGATCTCGCTTAAATCAACCTCCCTTTGATCCCCAATCGCACCTATTACTATCCTTTTTACGCCATAAATAACCTGGGTTCGGAAAAGCATTTGTTCCAAATTCCATTTTACCCTTTCGATTTCATCAGCTTCTGCATCAGCGTTCATTACTACCACCATATTCACGTACCTCCTATATATAAAATAATGAGCCCATAGCTGCGTCCAATAGGGACGAAAGCTATGGGCTCTTCCGCGGTACCACCCTGATTGACCCTTAAATGGGTCCACTTATAAAGGTACAAGTTAAATTTCCCCAAATAAAAAAGCTTTCCATCCCAAGGGACGAAAAGCTCGCGTTACCACCCAAGTTGATACCAAAATTACGTATCCGCTCCGACAGGTACGGGAAAATATATCCGATACCCCCTCCTGGTTAACGTCAGGAGACTACGACCGCACCTACTTGCTCATTAGAGTTTCAGCTGGTTACTCAGGAGAGAACTTCGGTCAGGCATACTTTAAAGGTGCTTACAGCCGGTGACACCTTCTCCCTGAAAAGCTGTTCTTAACCTACTTTGCTCCGTCATCATTTTTAGTATATTTGATTATTATTTTTATAACATAAAAATTCGTTGCTCCGCAAGTGGAAAGTGAAAAAAAATGTCTTCAACATCTGAATTTATATCTCATATATTAAAATACGCAAGCTGCTTTTTTAAATTTGAAAGGTTGATTTTATTGGCTATAAAATCGAATCATTATAAAAATACTATCGCTATTACCGGTAGTTCAGGTAAAACTACGACCAAAGAAATGCTGGCAGCTATCTTAAAAACCAGGTGGAGAATTATTAAAACACCGGGAAATTCAAATCTGATCAAACACACCCGTCATATTGCCGCCGCCAGGAAACCTTACCATCGGGCTTTAATAGCAGAATTAGGTATAGCCGGATACCGACAGGTAAAAAAACATTGCCGCTATATAAAGCCTGATATCGGTATAATCACTAACATTGGTACGGCCCATATCGGTAATTTTGGAGGCCAAATCACAGCAATAGCACGTACCAAAGGTGAATTAATCGACTGTTTGAATCCGAATGGTTTGTTAATTATTAACGGTGACGACCCTAATTCCCGTTTGCTCCCCATTGACAGATTTAAAGGAAAGGTTGTGCGGGTAGGATTAACCCGGAGGTTGGATTATTACGCTTATAATATTGATGATACTGGTGGGGGACTCATTTTCAGTATTGATATCCGAGGGAAACAAGAACGGTTTTTTCTGCCCACGGTAGGCAGACACAACATTTATAATGCCTTATATGCTATTGCGGTTGCGGATTACCTTGGTTTCAGCGCAGATCATATACGTAAAGGGCTGCATCGATACAGAAGGCCACGCAGCCGGCTGATCGTACATGTTTTGAAAAATGATATACGGATAATAGATGATAGCTACAGTTCCAACCCCTCAGCCGCCAAAGTGGCCATTGATGTATTGGATAGCCTGCCCGGTGATAAAAAAATAGCCGTTTTGGGAAGCATGCTGGAAATGGGTAAATATTCGGCAACGGGACATGCAGAAGTGGGACAATACCTGGCAGCAAAAAAAGTCGATTTTTTGATTACCTATGGTGAAGCGGCCCGGCAAATTGGGAAAGGAGCCATTGCTTCAGGTTTTCCCGCCCCAAAAGTTACCCATGTAAGTAGTCTAAAAGCCTTGCGAGGTCGTTTGATTCCACTAATCGAGCCACGAACAACCATCTTATTAAAAGCATCACACAAATTGAATTTGCATTATCTTTGCCGTTATCTCATTAAGCGTTATAAGAAAAAGAAGCCAATAATAACTACTTATTGATCAGAAACAGCCCGGACACACACAATAATACACCGATAATATTGGTAATCGACAGGGTTTCCTTAAACAATAATATTCCAATAGGTATCAGCAGTAACGATACGGCTGTATTGGCGATCAATGATCCGATACTAATATTCCATCCCACCCGGTAAGCCAGCAAAAAGCCTAATTCCAAACCGATAAGAGACGCTCCCAAAGCAAAGCTGGCCCAGTTGATTTTCCTGACTTCCGCTGCCAGAGAAGTATCTTTCATACACCAGGGCAGAATTATTAATGATAATAAGGCTGCGGTTATGTAAGTTATGATAAGTGACAGCATGGGATTGACATTATTCGGTATCATCTTTTGAAAAATATGATAAAAAACATTAGATACTATAACCAGAACTATAGGTAAGTAGTAGACCATAATTAATCCTTTCCGATGCACGAAAAAACCACTTGCTTTTGAATAATTTTATCAAAACAAGCGGCTGTCTGCCTAAATTAATATATTATAAAACTCATGGTCGGAGGGACCGGACTTAAACCATCAGCCTTCTGTCCCTAATACAGCGCTCCTAAAACTGAGCTACGCCCCCGCATTGGCCACTATATTTAATAATAAAATGTCCTAATTCAAAAGTAAAGCGGTTTCCAATCTTAGGTTCACAGAATGTTCCTGTTCAGGCTACTCAGTGACACCCTTTTTAATAATAAACATATTATAGTTATTATTAAATAGGAGGCTTTTCTAATGTCTTGTTGTAATAAAGAAGAATGTGATTACCAGATAGATTACAGCCTAATTACTTTAGGAGACAGAATAGTACCATTCAAAATTGAGCTTGATTTGGCTTTGTCCATCTTAAATCCGCCCGCAGGCCAGAATCAACGCTTTTGTTACCGGGTAACCGGGGTGGGAGACAATAATTCAACCTACCAAAGTTTAAGCCATTGGGTATTAGCACTAAGTCCCCAGATTACTCTTTCTCAAATTACCAATGTCCAGGTTACCATTGGTGGTGTACCCCAAACCGTTATAATCGGCGCTAATGTGGATTTATTCATACCCCCTGATACCGATGCTGCTACGGGATGCTCCGGTTTGAAATTTGACTTTTGGTTAAACAAAGTGCTTAATGCTCCAGATAGTGCCGGTCTGTTTTGTTTTGAGTTAACTACTCCGTACGCGCTGGGAGCGTCGACTGTCGGCTTAACCAGTATACAAGTCAATTCATCGGCTCTGGCCATATGTGGCCCGGCTTTTAGAAATCTGGACTAATGCAGGTGTGGTATTGCTATTTCAGCCATGACCGGCAAATGATCGGAAGCCTGTGATTCTAAAATGCAGGATTGTACCGGGCTGCAAGCAGCATTGGTAAAAATATAGTCGAGTTTCTCCCTGGGTCTATTAGCGGGGAAAGAATTCTGCTGGAGACCGATATTTTCCGCAAAAGTGTCATGCAGATAAGTGGACAACAGGCCTACTTCAGGAGAATCCTGCGCCGCATTTAAATCACCAGCCAAGATAACGGGAGATTTCAGAGGAGTAATCATAGGCAAGATAGTCTCGCTCAGAGCCAACATTCTTAATCGATGGTTCAGCCCCAGGTGGACATTAAAAACTGTACACAACTGCCTGTTAACATCCAGGCTTACTTGCAGGCAACATCTGGGGTCTTTAGTCTGTGGTAATGAGTGATTAAAATGAGCCACGATAGGATATCTGGTCAAAAGTGCATTCCCCGCCGAAGCAAGAAAATATCTATTTACCGTCCCATATACATAATTCATGCTCAGTCGTTTAGCCAGTTTGCGGGCCTGATGGACAAGCCCGCTCTGCCGGCGGCCCTTATCACATTCCTGCAGGCAGATAATATCCACGCCAATTTCTTCTAAAAACTCGGCAATCCTGGATAAATTCACCTGCCCGTCGATTCCCTGGGCATTTCTAATATTATAAGTGATGATTTTTATCTTAGGCATCCTTATCTCCCTTACGAGGTACTATACAGATGCATACCAAGCTAAAATAAATATATAATTTGGATAATGAAACAATCTTTCATCCTATAGTTTCAAGCCAAATATAACTAAGATTTTATTTATTTCATTTTAAATGTAATAGATACTATGCGCTTATCTTTCGGATAATTACTTATTACCAGTTGCTAATTATTAAACATTAGTTACAAGTATTTATGCCCTTAGCCTCTGCCAACAAATTCATCCCTTTCTTACCTTAGTAAAATATGGTAAAGTAGTATTAACAAGTTTTGGGAGGGGATTATAGTGAAAAAAGTTATTACAGGTCTAATTTGCGGGCTTATGTTGTTTATATCCTGCCCCGCAGCACTCGCATACAACCCAATCAGTCTCATTATCAATGGAAACACCATAAACATGGATGTCCAGCCGCAAATAATTGACGGCAGAGTTATGGTTCCTGCCCGGTTTGTAGCGGAGGGATTAGGGGCAACCGTACAGTGGGACGCTGCCCAAAATGCGGTAATAATTACTTCGGGAAATACGACGCAAAGTGTCGCCCCGCCAGCTAGTACAACCACTCCCACAGTTCCTACAGGAAACGAAATTACTGTAAAAGACGATAGCGGGAATGCCTTATACACGGTAAAAATCAATAAAGTAACCGCTATGTCTGAAAGAAACGAATACAGTGATAAAAAACCGGCGCAGGTAGTCGATGTTAACTATACCTATAAAAACATAGCCTCACCGGAAGACATCTATATTTTTGATTCATATTTTAAGGTTTTCGACAAAAACGGAAATGTCGGATACACATACCCGAACACTCCCGCAATGTATCCCCAAAAAGTTCCTGCGGGGGCTACCTGCACCGCCGATATGATTTTCGGTCTGGATAATAAAAGCGACAATTTGAAAATTTCATTTTATAAAAATATATTTGATTCCAATTCCTACCAGATATTTACGATACCTATTAACTAACCAAATAGCCAATCAATATCCTTTTGGGCCGCCATGTGCGGTTCTTTTTTTTGCTCCGATAAATCTCCATGTACTTTACTAGATCGCGCATTTGGAACATATTCATTTCAGTGAAGTTAAGTGATTTTACACATATCTATGACTTAGAATAAGGTAAGACCTATATTAAAGCTTTCTCGCATCTAAAGGACAACTAAGGAATTTGACAACATCCCCGGCCCTGTGCTGTTCACAACCAACAGCCTGATGCCTGTAAAAGACAATCACAGGATAACCGGTATTAACGGTGGTACCCAGGTCAGGGAACTGTACTGTCGCTTGCTGATACAGTTATTGAAGCTGTGAAGGCTGAAACCATCAAGCGCTAATAAATTCCGTAAAATCATTTACAAATCATTAATTATTCTTCCGTCAGTTATATTCAATATTATATCGGCGGTCACG
>DHSK01000197.1:39450-52965 GCA_002408445.1 Syntrophomonas sp. UBA5288 | reverse complement strand
TCCCGCGCAAAGACGTAAAGATTCTTCACTAACGTTCAGAATGACATTCGGCTTTGCCTCAGGATGACATTCGTAAAGTTACTGCTTAATCATAGGAAAAAGTTAATTATGCAAAACTCTCATTTAAAAATCTACCCGCATAATTTCCTGATTGACATGAGATGAAATATCTGATATTGTTTCGTTTAATAAGTTATATCTAAAGACTATGATGGAGAAAAGTAAACTGGATTTGGTTCGACAGGGAGGAAGCACCACAGACTGCAAGTGCTTCTGGAATACGGCCGGTTGAAGTTCGCTCCTGAGTCGCCTTCTGAAACCTGTTTTCAGGCAAGTAGGTTGGGACGGAAACTTCCACCGTTAAAAGGAAGAAGGTATCGGAGAAATCCCGTACCTGGATTGAGATGGGCTTTTTGCTAAGCAGGATGGTACCGCGCCGGGGGCGTTCCTGCAGGTAAAAAGTTTTTTTTGTTTCAGGTGATTTTTTTCCCGTACCTTAGAGTGGGCAATAAGCTAAAAAAGGTGGTACCGCGGGCCTCCCGTCCTTTAAGGATGAGGAGGCTTGATTTTTATTTTAGGAGGAGGAGCATAATGAGCTACTGGAATAAGGAAATTGAGACTATGGCACGGGCCGAACTGGAGTCTTTAAAACTAAGAAGGCTGCAGGAGGTGATTTTTAAAGAATATACCTTTGTGGATTATTACCGGCAAAAGATGGACGAGGCCGGGGTAAAACCCCATGATATACAATCACTTGAAGATCTGCAGAAAATGCCTTTTACCACCAAAAAAGATTTAAGGGATAATTACCCGTTTGGCTTGTTTGCCGTACCGATGACCGAAGTGGTCAGGATCCATTCTTCTTCCGGTACCACCGGCAAACCTACCGTGGTGGGTTACAGCCGCAAGGATTTAGACAACTGGGCTGAACTGCTGGCTCGTGCTCTGACCTGTGCCGGAGCAACCCGCAACTCGATAGTTCAGAATTCATATGGCTATGGCCTCTTTACGGGAGGACTGGGGATGCACTACGGTATAGAAAAGATCGGAGCATCAGTCATACCGTCCTCGGGAGGAAATACCAACCGCCAGGTTATGCTGATGCAGGATTTTGGTACCACGATACTGACCTGTACCCCTTCCTATGCACTGTATATGTATGAAGTTATGCAGAAGATGGGGATAGATCCCAAGCAGTTGAAACTTAAAGCCGGAATTTTCGGAGCTGAGCCCTGGTCGGAAAATATGCGCCATGATATAGAAGGCAAGCTGGGTATTGATGCCTATGATATATATGGTTTGTCAGAGATTATGGGGCCTGGTGTAGCCATAGAATGTGAGGAGAAAAATGGACTCCATATCTGGGAAGACTGTTTTGTTGCCGAGATAATAGACCCCATTACCGGCGAAACCCTGCCGCCGGGAGAAATAGGAGAACTGGTCATAACCACTCTGGCCAAGGAAGCCTTGCCCATGGTAAGATATCGTACCCGTGACCTGACCCGGATAAACCTGGCTCCCTGTTCCTGCGGACGTACTCATATGCGTATAGATAAAGTACTGGCCCGTTCCGATGATATGATAATTATCAGGGGAGTAAATGTATTCCCGTCCATGGTGGAAAGCGTATTATTAAATACTGCCGGGGTGGAACCCCATTATCTGCTGGTAGTCACTCGGGTAGGTACTTTGGATGAATTGGAAGTTCAGGTTGAGGTTTCCGAAAATGTTTTCAGCGATGAAATCAGGAAATTGGAACAACTGAACCGCAAGTTAAGCAAAGACCTGGAAAGCGCACTTGGCATACAGGCCAAAGTAACCCTGAAAGAACCCGGCAGCATTCCGCGCAGTGAAGGCAAAGCCCAAAGAGTTATAGACAAGCGGAACATATAATACCAGTTATAATTTAAAAGGTCGTCCTGAAGGGCAATTGCCCTTCAGGACGACCTTTTTTGAGCGTAACCGGATTGATTAAAAAATCAGCGATTTAGGCGATTTAGTCAATGTCTCGATAGCCGTATACATATTGGTTACCTGGCCTGCTTTTAATTTATCCTTAAGCTGCATAAAATCGAGACAGGTACCGCAGGACAGTATTTCCACCCCGGACTCCTCCAGAACCTGCAGGTGCTCCAAGACCGGGGAACCTTCCGTAGTCAGCCGTACACCGCCATTCATAAAAATCAGATGGCTGATATTAGTACTCAGCTCAGTTAAAGCATACATAAAGCTCTTCATCAAAATCGCACCCAGTTCATCGTTGCCGGAACCAAAAAGATCACTTTTAACCAGAATAGCTACATCCCGTTTGTCTTCAGCTGCTTCGGCGCATTCACCACAGGAGCCGGTCATCGCGATAATATTTTCCAAACCGTTATTTTTAACTGTATAATCATAACCCTGACTCTTGGCGAGCTTACAAACATTTTCCAGTGCGGCGGGATTATCTACCAGGGTAATAATATCCTGCCCGGGATTCTCATCCATGGCCCGTTTAGTAAGGATAACCGGCTGCGGACAATATAATCCCCGCGCATCAACCGTTATACTCATCAGATACCATCCTTTCACAGTTGTTTAATTATAACTATAAGTTATATAATATATTATCTCTTTAACAAAATTATAAATTGCCCTGGTCCCGGCGTCAATTTTTTAGTGATAGGGGATTGTCAAAAAACCAAATAAGTAGTATCTTATAAACAAGACAAATAAGACTAACTTTATCTTGTTTAAGGGGCAGGTTTTATGGAACTCACCAGACAAACAGAATATGCTATCAAAATATTGCTGGAATTGGCCGGGCAGCCTTCAGGAGAAGTTCTGCCGAGCAAAATTATTTCCGAGCGCCAGGATATACCGGAAGAGTTTCTGAAAAAAACGGTCCAACTTCTTTCCGTTAACGGATTGGTAGTAACCCAGCGAGGGACCCAGGGGGGGGTTAGGTTAGCCAAACCGGCAGATCAAATTACCATTGCGGATGTGGTAGCTGCGATTGAAGGACCACTTGCCATTAACCCCTGTTTGTTGCCCGGGTACGAGTGCAAAAACAAAAAAACCTGCATAGTGCGACCGGTACTCGTAAGGGCTCAAAATGCAATGCTGGCGGAACTGGGTAAGAATACTCTGGCCGATTTAATAACCGGAAAGTAGAGGACTAATAATTTTGACCCTATAGTGGATTAAGATAATCCAATTTATCTTATATTTATAAGGAGGTAGGGAAAATGTATTGTAACCAGTGTGAACAAACCGGAAGAGGAGTTGCATGTACCGTCAGTGGGGTATGCGGCAAGAAACCTGAGGTGGCAGCTATGCAGGATGCTTTGTTGTATACCCTCAAAGGCCTGGCCATGTATGCACATGAGGCGGAGAAGCAGGGTGAGCTGGATAGCGAAATAGGGCGTTTCACAGCTGAAGCCATTTTTGCCACCTTGACCAATGTTAATTTTGATCCAGAGCGTTTGGCAGCTTTGATTAAAAAGGCGATAGCATGGCGGGAAGACCTCAAACATCAGTTTGGTGGCTCCAGGCCGGCTCTCGATGCGGCCATGAAATTTATCCCGGCGGAAACGATTGATGGAATTATAGAGCAAGGTGAAAAAATCGGACTATTAATTGATAAAAAGGCTGATGCAGATATTCAGTCATTGCAGGAATTGCTTTTGTATGGTGTTAAAGGCGTGGCCGCTTATGCGCACCATGCCGCCATTTTAGGTCAGGAAGACAGCGAAGTTTATTCCTTCATGTTCGAAGCCCTGACCGCTCTGGCCAGTAAAGAGATGGAATTAACGGAATGGCTGGATCTGGTTATGCGCTGCGGCCAGGTAAATCTTCGCGTTATGGAACTGCTTGATACAGCCAATACATCGGCATTCGGACATCCGGTACCCACTGAAGTTCCTCTAGGCCACCGGGCGGGCAAGTGTATACTGGTATCCGGACACGATCTTGAGGATTTAAAATTACTATTGGAAGCAACCGAGGGGAAAGGAATCGATATATACACCCATGGCGAGATGCTGCCGGCTCACGGCTATCCGGAGTTAAAGAAATATCCCCATCTGTTCGGAAATTTTGGAACCGCCTGGCAAAACCAGAAAAAAGAATTTGCTGATTTTCCGGGACCGATTCTCATGACTACCAACTGTATCCAGGAACCGCAGGCAAGTTATCGGGGTAATATTTTTACCACCGGTCCGGTAGGATGGCCGGGTATAAAACATTTAGCCAAAGATTTTACGGAATTGATAAACATGGCCTTAAAGATGCCCGGTTTTGATAATACTGAAGATAAAGGCTCAGTACTGGTGGGCTTTGCCCATCAAACCGTACTGGGAGTGGCGGATAAAGTAATAGCAGCCGTTAAAAATGGGGATTTGAAGCATATTTTCCTGGTAGGAGGCTGCGATGGTGCCCGGCCGGGACGTAACTATTACACCGAACTGGTGGAAAATACTCCGTCTGACACCCTGGTATTGACTTTAGGCTGCGGCAAATACCGTTTCTATGACCGGAAACTAGGTGATATACAGGGGATTCCGCGACTGCTTGATATGGGGCAATGCAATGATGCATATTCAGCCATTAAGGTAGCAGTGGCACTGGCCGAGGCTTTTGACTGTACCGTAAACGATCTGCCCCTTTCCCTGGTGCTCTCATGGTATGAGCAAAAAGCGGTTTCCATACTCTTAAGCTTGTTGTATCTTGGTATTAAGGATATTCGTCTGGGACCAACTTTACCGGCCTTTGTAAGTCCCAATGTTTTAAAGGTACTGGTGGACAGCTTTGGAATAAAGCCGATTAACACGGTAGATCAAGATCTTTCAGCCATTTTGGGCTAATAATAATACGCCTCCTGTCAACACTAACACCAGGTGTTGGCAGGAGGTGTTAAATTAATACTGCAAGGGGGTTTATCCATGACTAAGGAAAACATAACAGCAATTCCTACCGGAGGAAGTATCGAATATCAACAGAACTCGGTGGTAAGCAAAACCATAATCAACCGCCCGGGCGGAACCGTAACCCTGTTTGCCTTTGACCGGGAGCAGGGATTAAGTGAGCATACGGCTCCTTATGATGCGATGGTACATGTCTTGGAGGGAAAAGTTGAAATCAGGATTTCGGGTCAGGTTAACATTTTAAGCGGCGGACAGTATATAGTTATGCCGGCCAACGAACCACATGCATTAATGGCCCTGGAGCCATTTAAAATGTTGTTGATTATGATTAAGTCCTGATAGACAATATGTAAATGGGGAGGGTTCAAGATGCAGTGGAGTGAGGAAGCTTTGGAGGAGATCAACAAGGTCCCGGGTTTTGTGCGTAAGATGGCCATTAAGGCAGTGGAGAGCGATGCAAAAAAAACCGGCCGCAACGAGATTACCGCGGATGATGTACACAAGGCCCGGGAACGTTACATAAAATTTGCTGAGAAAACACCGGAGGATAAGAATAAAATTCATATTGCGGTAGTGCGGTGTGAAACAGTATCTGAGGTCTGCCCCGGCATAGCCTGTTTTAGAGCTTTTAACACCCGGCAGCAGCAGTTTGCCCAGTACGGGGACAACGCCGAAATGATAGCCTTCTTCACCTGCGGAGGCTGTTCCGGACGCAGAGTATCCCGTCTGGTGGATACCCTGATGAAATATGATATAGATGTGGTTCACCTTTCTTCCTGTATGCTGCTGGAAGGTGATTATCCCAAGTGTCCGCATGCGCAACAGATAAAAAGAAATATCGAAAAAAAGGGCATCCGGGTAGTCGAAGGCACCCACCACTAGGCCAACAGAGGGACGTTCTTTTTGTTGGCTTCCTTTTAATCTTCTTTCTTTAAAGACATACAGAAAGAGTAGCAGCAGGCTCCGCCAAAAAGTAAGAAAACGGTGATAATATTGCCAATGGTTTTAGTGAAAAACGGAAATATAAGAGCGATAAACACGGGCAAACCAATGATTATCAAATGGGCGATAAAAATATGGCGGTCTATCCTCCACCTACCGGCAAGCTTAGATTGGACGGATAGGTGTTTACCGGCCAGAAGTAATAAAGCCAGGATAACTAAATATAGAAAACCTCCAACATAAAGCAGGCAAGCAATAATTAGGATAACTACTACTGCAGCGATAGGGGTTGGCATATGTGATAGCTCCTTTCCAACGGAGGGACGTTCTTTTTGTTGGCTATTATTAAGCCTTAAAAACAATATCAACACTTAGCCCGGTAACTCGAGATATCTGCCTGAGGGATGCGCCGTCGATTTTTTTAGCTTTCCTCAGGATTTCGTTTCGTCTGATTCTTTCCATACCTTGAAGCATACCGATAAAATCGCCGTTCATTAGTTTTTCAATCTCAGTTTTCACTTCTAAATCGGTCTTGCGCTGTTTGGTTTCATTTTCAAGGCATTTATCTTCATTTTGCTGGTTCATAAATTCATGAAAAGCCAGCAATGCTTTCTCTCGATCTTGATTAAAAATGCCCAGCGGGAAAGAGGGCTCGGTTAATCCGTACGGGTACTCCCATGTACCATAATACGCATGAATACTGCTCCATCGATATTCCCTCGGTTCTTGGACTATACCAGCTTTGACCGGATTATTGTGTATGTATCGAATCACGGTTAACATATACTCGTTGTTTTCAACGCATTCGCTTCCATAACGACCTTGAAAAACATGGCCGCTTCGTCCGTATTTCCGGTTGTACCACCAGGCATAGCTGGTTCCGACCCTGCTCATGATACGCGATATCGTATCGGTATTTTCTCGAATAAGAAGATGAACATGGTTCGTCATCAAGCAGTACCCGTAAACCCCAAATTGATCATCAGTTTTCATTTGATTAATTGTTTCTAAAAAATGCCGGTAATCATCATCATCGTAAAAAATATCTTGCCGGTTGATTCCTCGTAGGATTATGTGGTAAATACCACTTTCACTTCGCTTTCTTGGCTGCCGCATCCTTTCACCAACATTTCAGTAATTTTATTCCATTATAGCAAAAATATAATTAAAAAAGCCAACAAAAAGAACGTCCCTCTGTTGGCATGCATAATAGTGTCGGGGTCTAAATATAATCTATAAAAGCCGACTATTAAGTATGGGAGGAGGTGCGTTATGGGGAAAAAACGTTATATAGCAGGCCTGGTACTGATTTTTATGTTCATGTTGTATGCTGCTCCGGTCCTTAGTGCTCCTGCGGCCAATAATCTTGATATCAAAGCTGAATCCTATGTGTTGATGGATGCCGATTCAGGTAAGGTGCTGTGTGCCCAAGACGAACATAAGAAACTGCCTCCTGCCAGTATGACCAAACTTATGACTCTGATATTGGCAGCGGAAGCATTGGAAGAGGGTAAAGTCAGCCTAAAGGATAAGGTTGTAACCAGTGAAAACGCATGGGAGATGGGTGGGTCACAGGTTTATCTGGAACAGGGCGAAACCATGACCCTCGAAGATATGTTGATAGCGGTGGCAGTAGGTTCGGCCAATGATGCCAGTGTAGCGGTAGCCGAACATCTGGAAGGCACTCATCAGGATTTCGTGGACCTGATGAATAAAAAGGCGGGTATGCTGGGCTTAAAAGATACCAAATTCATGAACTGCTATGGGCTGCCGGCCGAAGGTCACTATACTTCAGCCTACGATATGGCAGTCATCGCCCGCTATGCCTTAAAGTATCCCCGGGTTCTGGAATACACCAGCATTAAGGAATATGACCTGCGGGGAGGAGAATTCAAATTATATAATACCAATAAACTGCTATGGTGGTATCAGGGAGCAGACGGCTTTAAAACCGGTTGGACCAATGAGGCCAAATATTGTCTGACTGCAACGGCCAAGCGCAATGGTTTGCGGCTTATTTCGGTAGTTATGGCCTCACCGGAAACCCGCGGGCATTTCAGGGATTCCATGGAGTTATTTAATTATGGTTTTGCCAAGTATGCTTATAAAACTTTCTTTGTCAGGGATAATGTTTGCGGTGTTGTAAAAGTCGGTAAAGGCATATCTGACATGGTTGAAGCAGTGGCTGAAGAAGATATTGGGGCGATTTATATGAAAGGCGAAGACAGCAAAATTTCCAGTGAAAAACATCTGGTCACCTATATAAACGCTCCGGTAAAAAAAGGACAGAAGTTAGGAGAAATATCTATCTATAAAAATGGGCAGCTTCAGAAAAAAGTTAATCTTAATGCCGCCCAGGATATACCTAAATCCGGTATTATTCGCGAGTTTGTCAGGATGTTTGCCGAAATATTCACTTTATAGTTGGAATTTTGTGGAAGGTAATATCCCCTCTTTGTAGAAACCTTTATTAGGTAATACAGGGAGGGGATTTTGTCGTGGATTTAGAACTAAAACTTGTCAGGAATACGCTGGTAGTACGCATAAAAGGTGAACTTGATATGCTGGTAGCGGAAAAGCTGCGCCGGGAAATAGATAACAGGCTGGATAACAGGGAGATTAATACTTTAGTTATTAACCTTGACCAGGTAACTTTTATTGACAGTTCCGGTTTGGGTGTAATTATTGGCCGTTATAAAAGAATCTCGGCCGGCGATGGGAAGATGTATATCGTTGGAGCCAGACCGGCAGTTGAAAAGATCTTATTCTTCTCGGGGATCAACAAGTTAATTCCTATGTTTAACAGCGAACAGGATATTATTAATCTTTAAGGGAGGTGACACCAGCTTCGTGCTGGCAATGCCATGAACGTAAAAAATTATGTACATTTTAAATTCCTAAGTTTACCCGAGAATGTATCTTTTGCCCGTTCCTGTGTGGGAGCGTTTGCTTCTCAATTGGATTGTACCCTGGATGAGATTGAAGAAATAAAGCTGGTAGTATCGGAGGCTGTTTCCAACAGTATTATTCATGGTTACGATAATCGTACCGACCAGCAGATAGAGATTATAGTCTCAATTTTGGATAATAGAACCCTGGAGATTTTAATTGAAGACCACGGAAAAGGTATTAAAGATGTAAAGCAGGCATTGGAGCCAACCTTCTCCAGTGACCCGGCCCGGATGGGTTTGGGCTTTACTTTTATGAAATCATTTATGGATGAAATTGATATCCGGACCGAACCCGGAGCAGGTACGGTAGTTCGATTAAAACGTAGTTTCCCGGCCCATGACCAAAAAAACTATGCGTGATAAAGGAGCTGCTTTATGTGCTCTATGAATTCATATCAGGAAAATGAAGCGCTCTTATTAAAGGCGCACCAGGGTGATATAGAGGCCCGGGCCAGAGTATATGAGAATAATATTGGTCTGGTCTATATGGTCCTGGAAAGATTTAAAAGCACATCCTATGATTATGAAGACCTGTTTCAGGTAGGTTCCATAGGATTATTGAAGGCTATTGATAAATTTGATTTCAGTTTTAATGTGCGGTTTTCCACCTATGCGGTACCTATGATTATTGGGGAAATCAAGAAATTTTTACGTGATGACGGTATCGTTAAGGTGCAACGGGGCGTAAAAGAGGTATTCAGCAAGGTGCGTTGGGCTCAGGACAAGCTCCGGGGCGAATTGGGACGCGACCCGGCTATATCTGAAATAGCCGCCTTGTTGGAGATTGACAAGGAAGAAATCGTTCTGGCCATGGAAGCTTGTCAAACTCCTGCTTATATATATGATGCTGCACCGGGAGAGGAAAAAGACCAGCTTTCCTTGCTGGAAAGGCTATCCAACGATGAAAGCAGTGTAGCCCTGCTGGAAAAGATGGCTTTGCGTGAAGCGCTGGAGAAATTGGACGGCAGGGAACGCGAAGTAATTATAAGACGTTTTTTTAAAGATGAGACTCAGTCTATTATCGCTGAAAATTTGGGAGTTTCCCAGGTTCAGGTCTCGCGGATTGAAAAATCTGCTATTAAAAAACTGCGTAAAATATTGGATTGATTTGCATCAGGTGCCAATTCTGACCTGCATAAGATTGCCGGCCTAATCGCAAACTATCAGCATAATTAAATGCTTTTAAGGAGGTTATCGAATGCAGGTAAAAATAGCTGAGTTTGTGGGGGAATCACACAAAGATTGGCAGGACGCTGTGAAGAATGCAGTTGCCGAGGCATCTAAAAATCATAGCAACATAACCGGAGTGGAGGTCTACAACTGGACGGCCGATTGCCAGAACAATCAGATCATTGAGTACAAGACCAATATTAAAATAGCCTATACCGAATAAAAACCGAATAATTCCACGGAGACACCCGCATTGAGACTAATGTGGGTGTTTTTTACTTTACAGGCTGAATAATACTATTGCTAAACGCTCATAATACCTGAGAGGTGGTCAAATATGGAGAATAATGATGCCTTGAAGCAAGCTGAGATGGCAGAATATGATGTACTGGTTCAGCGTATAAAACCGCGTCCTCCTTTTTTAAAGCACTGTGTGTGGGCTTTTGTGGTGGGAGGACTTATATGCGTTCTGGGTCAACTGGTTGTGAATTATGCTCTATATACAGGAATGAAACGGACCGATGCCTACTCAGTGGCATCAGTGGTCATGATATTTTTGGGGGCTTTGTTAACCGGATTGGGAAAATATGATGAACTGGGGAAACGCGCCGGAGCAGGATCGCTGGTGCCCATTACCGGGTTCGCCAATGCTATCGTAGCCTCGGCCATGGAATTTAAGAAAGAAGGCTACATTTTCGGGGTAGGTGCCCGTATATTTACGGTAGCCGGTCCCACCCTGGTTTTCGGGTTTGCCATATCGGTATTTATTGGGCTGGTCAAGGTATTGCTGAAATAGGTTTGGATGGGAGAAGAAAGATGGCAGCGATAAAAAAGAGGGGCAAGCAAAGTATTGCTTTCAGCAGTCCGCCGGTAATATGTGCCTGGGGTTCGGTGGTTGGGCCTAAAGAAGGTAAAGGCCCCTGGAATGAAAAATTTGATTTGGTTTTGGAAGATTATTTATTAGGGGAAAAAACCTGGGAAAGGGCTGAAAGTAGAATACTGGAGGAGGCCGTCAAGCTAGCATTAAGCAAAAAGGGCCTGACTACCGGGGATGCCGAACTGCTCCTGGCCGGTGACCTGTTAAATCAACTGGTATCTTCCAACTATGCGGCCCGGGAACTGGCTATTCCTTTTTTGGGACTCTACGGGGCCTGTTCCACTATGGCGGAGGCATTGCTAACCGGAGCCATGCTGCTGGACGGCGGTTTTTACGAAAGGGTAGTAGCTGCTGCCGTAAGCCATCATTATACCTCGGAAAGACAGTTCCGTTTTCCCACCGAACAGGGAGTGCAAAAGGCTCCCACGGCTCAGTGGACCGTGACCGGAAGCGGTGCCGCTGTTTTACAAACCGCCGGTGTGGGGCCGCGTATAACTTGTGCCACTATTGGCAAAGTAATTGATCTGGGCCAAACTGACCCCGGCGATATGGGCAGTGCCATGGCACCGGCCGCCGTTGATACATTGAAAATACATCTGGATGATACCGGCCGCCCCTCTGATTACTATGATTTAATCATAACCGGGGATCTGGGGAATGTGGGAATGGCGCTGGCAACTGAAATGTTCGTTAAACAGGGAATATGCCCCAAACCTAATTACAGTGATTGTGGAGTACTTATTTATGATGATAGTCAGGGAGTCAATTCCGGTGGGAGCGGATGCGGCTGTGCCGCTTCCATGTTGTGTGGTCCGTTGCTGAAAAAAATGGCGGACGGAGAAATAAACCGCCTGCTTTTAATCGCAACCGGAGCTTTAATGAGTCCCACCGTATCTTTTCAGGGTGAGACGATTCCGGGCATCGCGCACGCAGTCGCATTGGAAAATTATTGTTAATGAGGTGACGATTTTTGAATTCACTGCTAATGGCCTTTTTGATCGGTGGGGGATTATGTGTAATCGGACAATTGATTATGGATCTGACTAAACCGGAGATAACTCCGGGACATATTTTAGTGGGATACATTTCCGGTGGAGCCATTTTAAGTGCAGTAGGTCTATACAAGCCTCTGGTTGATATAGGTGGGGCCGGAGCCACTATTCCCTTATCCGGATTTGGCCATTTGCTGGCCCAGGGAGCTATTAAAGGAGCAGCGGAAAAAGGTCTGCTGGGAGCCTTTAGTGGTGGAATTGAGGCTTCCGCCGCCGGAATTGCGGCTGCTATAGTTTTCGGATATATAGTGGCGGTGGTGTTTGACCCTAAAGGATGACAGCGGCAGACGGGGTTAGAGTCATAATCGTTACCGACGGAGATATCTCGGCCCAGCAAGCAGTACAGGCAGCATCGCTTAAGCTGGGACTTTATCCCCTTATGATCACCGGGGGCAATCCTACCAGGATAAGCGGGGCAAAAGCGCTCGATTATATATTAAAAACTCCCTATGACCCGGTGGTAGTCATGGTGGATGACAAAGGCAAAAAGGGCATGGGGCCGGGAGAAAATGTGCTGGATACCATACTGAAAGACCAGCGCTTGATGGTATTGGGTGTGGTAGCGGTGGCTTCCGACACCCGGGTGCGGGGAGTGGCGGTTGACAAATCAGTGACCTGCGACTTGAGAGTCGTAGATGCCCCGGTGGACAAAAATGGTTGTGAGGAAGAAGAAGGGCACCATAGGCTGGAAGGCGATACCATAGAAATACTGCGCCACCATCCGGAGTTATTTATAGTAGGATGCGGCGACCTGGGCAAAATGGAGGGCCGAGATTCCATTGCCCATGGTGCCCGTATAACCGAACAATGTTTTCGGGAAATCCTGAAGCAAGCATGTGAGGGTAAGGAATTCAACACTGAAGGACGCTGATATTTATGAAAATTAGACGCTGAAGACGCTGAATATTATGAATGACACTGAAAATTTTTAAAATCGGAAACACCTGAGGAAAGTTTTAGGCCCCCATAGAATTAACAATTGCGAGAGTGGGGTGCAAGCTAAAATCAGGGTTAATCATAAGCAATCAGTGTACTTCAGTGTTGAATTTTTCAATCAATGGAAAGGAATTTGATGCTATGACCAGAGTCGGTATACCGCGCGGGCTTTTTTATTTCTATTATTACCCCTTATGGAAAACCTTTTTTAACGACCTGGGGGCAGAGGTAATAACTTCGCCTCCCAGCAACCGTTCCATCATAGATGGAGGGTTGCGGCTGACCGTAGATGAGGCCTGCTTTCCCATCAAAGTATACTTTGGCCATGTAAACGAACTTTGCCGGGAGAAACTTGATTATATCTTTATTCCCCGGATTATCAGCGTTGAGGCCAAAAGCTATATCTGCCCTAAATTTATGGGCATACCCGACATGATTAAGGCATCGGTACCGGATTTACCGGAAATAATCGATTTGACCGTCGATTTAAGCAAATCGGACCGGGATTTTAAAAGCGGACTGTTCAGAGTGGGAAAAATGTTCGGCCAGAACCGCCGTGCTATTGCAGATGCATATAAACACGGAATGCAGGAATTGAATTTTTGCCGCCTTTTGGCCCGGCAAGGCTTTAGCCCGGCCGAAGCTATCAGAATATGGGAAGGAGATTCCTTGGATATAGGTAA
>DHSK01000197.1:0-39256 GCA_002408445.1 Syntrophomonas sp. UBA5288 | reverse complement strand
GCCATCAGCATGAATTTGATAAATCGGCTGCGTGAGATGGGATGTCGGGTCATATTACCGGAAATGTTGCCTGCCGAACAGATTGAGGCGGCGGCTGCAACCATGCCTAAAAGGGTATTCTGGACCCTGGGCCGCCGGATGGTGGGCAGTGCTTTTACTATGGAGAATACTACTCTGGTGGATGGCATTATTTATGTGGCTTGTTTTGGCTGTGGACCTGATTCGTTGATCGGGGAGATTATACTGCGCAAGATAAAGCACAAGCCCTTTATGATGCTGACCATAGATGAACATACGGGTCAGGCCGGCATGATGACGAGACTGGAGGCCTTCTGTGATATGTTGCGGCGTGAAAGGAGAATAAAGGATGAAAGTAACCTATCCTCATATGGGTAATGCCTATATAGCCATAAACGCCCTTTTAAAGGGGTTGAAGCTGGAGGTGGTGCCGCCTCCCCCCATCACTCGGCGCACCATGGAATTAGGCACCAAGTATTCACCCGAATTTGCCTGCCTGCCGTTAAAAATCAATGTAGGTAATTTTATTGAAGCGCTCGAACAGGGCGCTGATACCATTGTTATGGCCGGAGGATGGGGGCCGTGCCGGTTTGGTTATTATGCTCAGGTGGAAAGGGAGATATTAAATGATCTGGGTTATGATTTTGATCTGGTTATTCTGGAAGCCCCCGATTTTAAGCTTACGCAATTGATCGATCAGATAAAAGCCCTGGGTCAGAACGTTACTCTATGGGAAGCTCTAAAAATATTAAAGTTTGCCTGGAAAAAACTCAACGCAGTGGAACAGGTGGAAAGGGCTTTGGAAAAAGCCTTGCCCTATACTGATTTAAAGGATGAAGCTGAAAAGATCTATGCCCAAAGCCTGCAAGCTATTGATGAAGCAGACGAGGCAGCCTTGGTTAAAAGCTTATCCAATGAAGCAGTAGCAAAATTACAAAGGCTGCCCCGGCATGAGCGTATAGTAGTGAAGATAGGTTTGGTGGGCGAGATCTATACTATTCTGGAGCCTGCCTCCAATTATGATATCGGCCGTACCATGGGAAGGTTGGATGCTGAAGTAACCCAATCGATTTATTTAAGTGAATGGGTAAATGATCATCTGCTGGGAGGTCTGGTAAAAAAATCGCATCACAGTAAGATTGTAGCCTGTGCCCGGCCCTATCTAAGCTGCTGGGTGGGCGGACACGGTCAGGAGACAGTGGGCAGTACGGTTGATTTTGCCCATCGCCATTATGATGGAGTAATTCAAATAGGCCCGCTTACCTGTATGCCTGAAATTGTGGCCCAATCCATACTCCCGGTCATAAGTGAAAAAGAGGGGATTCCCTGTATGACCATGTGGTTTGACGAGCATTCAGGTCAGGCCGGGGTCAATACGCGCCTGGAAGCATTTATTGACATGGTGCGCCGCCAGAAATGCTTAAGTGAAGCAGCAATATGCGAGGAGGCATAAAAATGAACTGTTATTTGGGAGTAGATATAGGTTCGGTGAGCAGTAACTTTGTTCTGCTGGACGAAAGGAAACAGCTGGTTAAAAAGATATATCTGCGGACCCGGGGAAATCCGGTAAAAGCTATCAAGGACGGATATGCTGAGCTTATGGACGGGTTGGAAAAGGATGAACTGAAAATCAAAGGGGTAGGAACGACCGGCAGTGGGCGTCATCTGGCCGCGGTTCTGCTGGGGGCGGATACGGTTAAAAACGAAATAACGGCTCATGCGGTGGCATCCTCCAGCCTTTATCCCGATGTGCGCACTATTTTCGAGATAGGAGGACAGGATTCCAAGATCATTTGCCTTAGACAGGGCATTGTCAATGATTTTGCCATGAATACGGTTTGTGCCGCCGGTACCGGCTCTTTCCTGGACCAGCAGGCGGTCCGTTTGAATTTACCCATCGAGCAGTTCGGTTCTTATGCCACAGCCGCCCTTCAGCCCGTGCGTATTGCCGGACGCTGCGGAGTCTTTGCCGAGTCGGACATGATTCACAAGCAACAAATGGGTTATCCGGTCGAAGACATTATTATGGGGCTTTGTGAAGCCCTGGTAAGAAATTACCTGAGTAATGTGGCCAAAGGCAAAAAAATAGAACAACCGGTAGTTTTTCAAGGTGGGGTAGCAGCCAATAAAGGCATTCGCCACGCTTTTCAAACCATACTAGGAATAACCGTACAGGTTCCGGAACACTATGATGTAATGGGAGCCATCGGAGCAGCATTGCTGGCCCAGGAATGCACTTTAGGCCGGAACAGCAATTTTAAGGGCAGCGCTTACATACTGGAAGGGGAATTTAAATCGCGCAGTCAGGAATGTAAGGGATGTCCCAATCTGTGCGAAGTAGTATGTATAAAACGCGACCAGGAAATCCTGGCTTACTGGGGTGACCGCTGCAAAAAATGGGAGACCTCTTTAACGGGCGGGGACCGGATTTTAAGAGTGGTGTGATAAAATTCAACCTTGGATGCTGAAGAGCGTGCTCTTTGGGCATGGCCTGCAGCATGAGCGGAGGTTGGGAGGCGCAGGGTAGTTTGGGGCTGAAAGGTCTTGGTCAAGCAGCGTCTTAAATAGAATCTTGCGGGAAAGCAAGTCTCTATGATAAAATATGGCAAAGTAAACTGGAACTGCTCCGGTTTTGAAAATTTCATAAGACGAGAGGAGAAAGATGAGATGAGTAAAGAAGAGCTCACTAAAATCACCCTGCCTGAAGAGATGATTCCCAAATTTTGGTATAATGTACAGGCTGATATGCCTACCCCCCTCGCACCCGGTCTTAATCCGAAAACCAGAAAGACGTTGACTCCGGCTGATCTGGAGCCGATTTTTGCCCGGGAGCTTATTGCCCAGGAAGTATCGCAGGAAAGGTATATTGAGATACCTGCGCCGGTGCGTGAGTTGTATAAAAAATGGAGGCCGTCGCCGCTATTTCGCGCCCGAGGTCTGGAAAAGGCGCTCGATAGCGGATGCCGCATTTATTATAAATATGAAGGTATAAGTCCGGTGGGCAGTCACAAACTTAATTCGGCGCTGCCGCAGGCTTTCTTTAATAAAGCTGAAGGCATAAAGAGGGTTACTACCGAAACTGGCGCCGGACAGTGGGGAACCGCATTATCTCTGGCCTGTCAATTATTTGGGCTGGAATGCATGGTGTATATGGTCAGGGTCAGCTATCAGCAGAAACCTTACCGCCGTATAATAATGGAGACTTATGGTGGTAAATGTGTCGCCAGCCCCAGTACCTTGACCATATCCGGCCGGGCCGAACTTGCCCGTCACCCCGATACACCCGGGACTCTGGCTATAGCCATCAGCGAAGCGGTAGAGGATGCCGTCAGCCGGGATGATACCCACTATTCCCTGGGCAGTGTATTAAATCATGTTTGTTTGCACCAGTCCGTTATTGGCCAGGAAGTTAAAATGCAGATGGAGATAAGGGATGATTATCCGGATATAGTGATTGGCTGCTGCGGGGGAGGAAGTAATTTTGCCGGTATTGCTTTTCCATTTATACCCGATAAAAGGGCGGGACGGAAAATAAGGTTAATAGCAGTGGAACCGGCGGCCTGCCCTACCCTGACCAAAGGTGCGTTTGCTTATGACTATGGTGATGTTGTAGGATATACGCCTTTGTTAAAAATGTATACGCTGGGACATGATTTTACCCCGGATGGAATTCATGCCGGCGGCTTGCGCTATCATGGAGAATCACCGCTGGTAAGCCAGCTTTACCACGATGGCCTGATTGAAGCTCAGTCGGTACTGCAAAGCCATGTGTTTGAGGCGGCCCTTTTGTTTGCCCGAAACGAAGGTATTGTACCTGCTCCGGAATCCGCGCATGCTATAAGTGTCGGGATAAAAGAGGCCTTAAAAGCTAAAGCGGAAGGAATAAGCAAAAGTATAGTTATAAACTTAAGCGGACATGGCATGCTCGATTTGGCTGCCTATGACAGTTATCTGAATGGACATGCGGCAGATATTGAGTTTTCCGATGCTTCTCTGCAGGAAAGCCTGAAAACTTTGCCTTAGCATGTATATTTATAAGGAAGGTTTGCTTCTTGCTATTCCAGCAGGGGACACACCTTCCTTTCAGGTTTGCTGGCGCGAACCGAAGTAAGGAATATCCCCGGTTATTGGAAGGCCAATGGATAAAAAAGAAGATAACATCCTAAATCCCCGGTTGCAAACCGGGATTCTTTGTAATTAGGGCTGGTATTAGATATGATACCAATAGATATAATATATATTTTTTTAGCAACACTTAAAGAAGGGAAAAGTAATGACAGCATTAACACCCAGATTATTAACTATTGCCCAGATGATTGAACCGGGGACAGTGGCCGACATCGGGGCCGACCATGCCCTGCTGGGCATTTATCTGGTGCAAAAACAGATTGCGCCCCGAGCCATTGTAACTGATATAAACTGTGGACCGTTGACCAGAGCTGCCGCAGCGGTAAAAAGCAGTGCCGTTTCCGATCATATTGAGGTAAGGCCGGGGGATGGACTCAGGCCGATTGCGGACCATGAAGTCGATACCATTGTTATTGCCGGAATGGGAGGGACGGTAATAAGCGAAATTATTGCCGCTGATTGGGAAAAGTCAGAAAGCTTCAGCCGTTTTGTCCTTCAGCCCATGACCAAACCGGAAGTGCTGCGCGATGTCCTGGCGCGGCGGGGATGGAAAATACTGCAGGAGCAGGCGGTGCTGGATCGAGACCAGTGGTATGTGATAATTCTGTGCTGTCCAGGACAAGAGCCATATACTTTAAGTGATTTGGAATTGGAAGTGGGCCCCCATCTGCTGCGGGCCGACACCGCCATGAAAAGGGATTATCTGGCCCATTGGCGAAATAGATATGCCAAGGTCCATGCAAGTCTGATGAATTCAACCCGGCGCGAAAACATTCAGCATATTCGTGCCTGTGAAACTAAAATAGCACGCTTGGAGGAATTGCTAAATGAAGCCCAGAGTTAAGGATATTGCCCGGATAATGGAACAACATTTTCCCCCGGAACTGGCCGAGAACTGGGATAATGTTGGTTTGCAGACCGGTTCGCTGGAAAGATCGGCCCGGCGTGTTATGGTCTGCCTGGATCTAACCGAACCGATTCTAACCAAGGCAGAATCAGATCATGTAAACCTCATTATCACTCATCATCCGCTCTTCTTTAGGGCTATAAAAGGCATCAATCTGGATAAGCCTTTCGGAAGAATGATAGAAAAACTGCTTAAGAATGACATAACGGTATATTCTGCCCATACTAATCTGGACGCCGGCACCAGGGGCCTTAACCAGCTTTTGGCTGAGACCCTGGGACTGGCTGATATTAAACCGCTGGAGCGAATGAAAACAGAACGCTATTTAAAACTGGTGGTATTTGTACCGGCGGCCTGCACGGAAGCGGTTCGACAGGCTATAAATGAGGCTGGAGCAGGGTTTATTGGCAATTATTCCGATTGCAGTTTTCGTACCCGGGGAACCGGTACTTTTAAACCTCAGCCCGGAACCAACCCTTTTATCGGAACTACAGGACAGCTGGAGGAAGTGGATGAATACCGGCTGGAAACGATTGTGCCGGAAAAAAAGGTGGATGCGGTGATTTCTAATATGAAGAAAGCGCACCCTTATGAGGAAGTAGCTTATGATCTATATCCTTTGGCCAACGAAGGACCGGGGTACAGCCTGGGACGCCAGGGAAGGCTGGAAAGTACGGTCACGGTGGAAGAGTTTGCACTGCAGGTAAAAGATAGACTCCAGCTTGATTCGGTGCGGGTAGCGGGGGACTTAAAGCGTTCCATAAGAGAGGTAGCAGTAGTCAGTGGAGCGGGAGCAGAATTTATAAATAAGGTCAAAGCTCAGGGTATCGATCTGCTGGTAACCGGTGACCTCAAATACCATGAGGCCCGCGATGCTGAGTTGCTAGGCCTGGCTGTAATAGATGCCGGGCATCAGGGCACGGAAGAAATAATGGTACCTTATATTAAAACCTTGCTGGAGAACGAATGCCGGAATAATGGTTATGAAGTAATAATAGAGGGGATAAAATCTGATCTCTGTATCAAAACATTGAGTAGAAAGTAGGTATTTTGCGGAAGGTGTGATCAAACTTATACGGTTATTTGTATTTTATGGAAGGAATTTGGCGTTATAGAATCGAATAAATATTGGCAAGTAAGTTGCGAAATGGGGAGTGTATTCATGCTAAAACTTAAAGTCAGCAGTTTGAAACCAGGCGTGAAGCTAGGAAAAGATATATACACTTCAGACAGTCAGCTTCTATTGCCCAAGGGGACAGTTATAACCGATGAAGCACTCAATGCCTTTGCACGCAGGAACATAAAAGAAGTTTTTATTATGGAAGCTTCCGCCCGCATGAAGTCCCAAAAGAAATTTGATGATGTATATGTAGATTCCCTTGATGCCGTCAAAGCATTTATGTTCGAAGCCAGACTGGGAAAGCCGCTTGAAGTTGAGGAAATCAGTGAAACAGTTGATATGCTCATGGAACAGGTCTTTGACGAAGGCGACTTATTTAAGCAAATGCGCATGATGAAAGATAAGGACGATTATTTATTTACGCATTCAGTTAATGTTTCTCTATTATGTATTTTAATAGGCCGCTGGCTTAAATGCGATGATAAGGAGATTAAAAGTCTCGGAATTGCAGGCCTTTTGCATGATATCGGGAAAATATTTATTCCTGATAAAATATTAAACAAGCCGGATAAACTGACGGAGCGTGAGTTTGAAGAAATAAAGAAACATACTCTTATGGGTTACAATTTGGTGGGACAGAACGAAACGATCAGTACTGAGGTTGCTAATGCTGTTTTGATGCATCATGAAAGATTGGACGGCTCCGGATATCCCATCGGTTCCAAAGGAGCCCAGATGGGGTTCTGTGCTTCCGTGGTAGCAGTGGCCGATGTCTATGATGCTATTACCTCCCGACGTATTTATTCTTCCAAGCAGTCCCCTTATGCAGCAGCTGAAGTACTATGGAACGAATCCTTTGGCAAGCTGGATGCACGTATAGCCAAAGTTTTCTATGATAAAATAACTAATTTTTACATTGGCAATGAAGTCTTGCTTTCCAATAATCAAAAAGGAGTGGTAGTTTATATTAATCCCACTCAGCCGACTCGTCCCATAGTAATGGTGGATGACGTTTTTTACGACTTGTCCACAGACAGAAATATTACTATTTTGGAAATAATAGACTAAAATTACGCTATAATTAAGAAAATGCCGATATAAAGGCATTTTTTTGCATTTTATATGCATAAATCCGGTACTTCTATGGTAGAATGTAACTAAAAGTTTGCCATGTTAAAAATTTTTTAAAAAAATTAGTTTGAGAGCAGGATTTGCCGATTTTTTGAGGAATGTAAAATATGGTAAATTAAATTTTAAAGGGAGGATTCTGTCGTGAACAAATCGGAACTTGTTAAGTCTCTAGCGGAGAAAGCGCAGATCACTCAAAAAGATGCTGCTAAATCATTGGATGCGATCGTAGAGACCATCCAGCAAGCCTTGGCTCAAGGTGATAAAGTGCAGATTATCGGCTTCGGAAGCTTTGAAGTTCGTGACCGCAAGGAAAGAAAAGTTATCAGTCCGGCCACCGGACAGGAAATTAAAGTTCCAGCCACCAAAGTTCCAGCTTTTAAACCCGGCAAATCCCTGAAGGAAGCTGTTGCAGTGGAGAAAAAAGCTCCTGCTAAAGCTGCTGGGAAGAAGACTGCAAAAAAGAAAAAATAATTTACGATAAGCTTAAATCAAAACCGGCCCTATAAACCGGCTGGTGACAGAAGTACAAATTCAGACATAAAAAAAGCCCGCCATTTAAACGTACCTCCGGTGCGTTGCTTGTGCGGGCTTTTTGTATGATAAAAAAATAACGCTGCTATTAGGCTTTTTTTACCATATCCCAGAGCGAGCAAAAAAGTCAAAGAGCAAGGCATTAAGGCAAGACCGTGATTGAGGCGTACATGAGTACGTCGATTGAACGGGCTTGCCTTAATAACGCAGCTATTGGACTTTTTTGACGCTCTGATCCCGGAAGTAATTCCGGGCTATATTTATGATGGCTAAAACTTGCACTGTACGCGATTTATTAAGTACAATTGACATTATACGAATGAAATATTAGCACCCGATGGAGTGCTGGTTAACGAGGAGGATACATTATGTCAAACAATTTACCCAGTGTATATGACCCGGAGAATGTGGAAGGCAAATGGTATGACTACTGGAAGAAGAATGAGTACTTTACCCCGAGGGACTATAGCGGAAAACCCTTTTCTATTGTAATGCCGCCTCCCAATGTTACCGGAGCACTGCATCTGGGACATGCCCTGGATAATACTATTCAGGATATACTTACCCGCTGGCGCAGAATGCAGGGGTACAATACCCTGTGGCTGCCAGGTACCGACCATGCCGGCATAGCGACTCAGGCCAAGGTGGAAGAAGCTTTGGCTAAAGACGGGATAAGCCGTCATGAACTGGGACGGGAAAAGTTTCTGGACAAGGTATGGGAATGGAAACACCTGTATGGAAACCGGATTACCAGCCAGCTCAGTCTGATGGGCTCATCCTGTGATTGGAGCCGGGAACGCTTTACCATGGATGAAGGCTGTTCACAGGCCGTGCGGGAAGTATTTGTTGATCTATATGAAAAAGGGCTTATATATCAGGGAGACTACATAGTAAACTGGTGCCCCAGATGCCATACCGCCATTTCTGATATTGAAGTGGAGCACGAGGACAGCGACGGGCATCTGTGGCATATAAAATATCCGGTGGAAGGGACCGATGAATATCTGGTAGTGGCTACCACCAGACCGGAAACCATGCTCGGTGATACCGGGGTTGCGGTTCATCCCCATGATGAAAGATATACTGACCTGGTGGGCAAGCAGGTAAGGCTTCCTCTGGTTGATCGCCTTATACCGGTTTTTGCCGATCACTATGTTGACCGTGAATTCGGGACCGGTGCGGTAAAAGTAACACCTGCTCATGACCCGAATGACTTTGAGATGGGTATAAGACATAATCTGGAACTGGTCAAAGTCATTGACGATTACGGGGTAATGAATGACCAAGCCGGCCGGTACAATGGCCTGACCCGGGAAGAGTGCCGTAAGCAGATAGTGAACGATCTGCAGGAACAGGGCTATTTGCTCGAGGTGGAGGACCACCGTCATGCGGTTGGACATTGCCAGCGCTGCGATACTATTATTGAACCTATGGTTTCCAAGCAATGGTTTGTCAAGATGAAACCGCTGGCCGAGCCTGCTATCGAAAAAGTGCTTAACGGTGAAATAAAGTTTATACCTGAACGCTTCACCAAAATTTATATTAACTGGATGGAAAACATACGTGATTGGTGTATATCCCGTCAGCTCTGGTGGGGACACCGCATTCCGGTATGGTATTGCCAGGATTGCGGTGAAGTCATATGCCGTAAAACGGATCCGGATAAATGTCCTGAATGCGGTTCCTCCAATCTTAAACAAGACGAAGACGTACTTGATACCTGGTTTTCCAGTGCCCTCTGGCCTTTTTCGACCCTGGGCTGGCCTGAGCAAACGGCGGATCTGAAATACTTCTATCCTACTTCAGTACTTGTAACCGGCCGGGATATAATTTTCTTCTGGGTAGCCCGGATGATTTTCTCCGGAATAGCCCAAACCGGGCAGGTGCCATTCCATGAAGTTAATATCCATGGGCTCATTCTCGATGGACAGGGACGCAAAATGAGCAAATCCCTGGGTAACGGAATTGATCCCCTTGAAGTAATAAGCAAATACGGTGCGGATACTTTGAGATTTTCACTGATTACCGGGGTCACTCCTGGAAACGATATACGTTTTCATTGGGAGAAGATCGAGAATATCCGTAACTTTGCCAACAAGATCTGGAACGCTTCCCGTTTTGTGCTTATGAATATGACCGGTTATGAACCGCTGGAATACCAGTGGGATGAGCTTACCCTGGCCGACCGCTGGATATTGGCCCGTCTGAATACCAGAATTACAGAAATAACTTCAGCCCTGGAACGCTATGACCTGGGTGAGGCAGCCCGCATGGTATATGATTTTATCTGGGATGAATTCTGCGACTGGTATATAGAACTGGTGAAGTCCAGATTGTTCCATCCGGCCGATGCTCACCAGAAATTATTGGTGCAGAATGTCCTGCATGATGTATTGATGCAAATACTGCGGCTGCTCCATCCTTTCATGCCGTTTATCAGCGAGGAGATTTATCACAATATGCCCGGACATGGGGAAACCTTAATGTTGGAACCGTGGCCTGAGAGTAATAAATGTGATGAAAGTGCAGTAGAATCCATGCAGGAAATAATGGCCGCTATCAGGTCCATCCGCAATATCAGAGCCGAGTTTAACGTCAGCCCCGGCGCAGCGATAGATTGCATCATTGTGATCACCGATGCCGGGCGGCAGGCAATGTTTAAGTTTAATAGCTCTTATATAAAGGAAATGGCCAAAGTAGGTAATTTGACGGTAGTTGAAGCATTGACTGACAAGCCCCGTCATGCCGTATCGGCCTTGACGCCTTTTGCGGAATTATATGTACCGCTGGAGGGCATAATTGATGTTCAGCGTGAAATTGCCCGGCTGGAAAAGGAATTAAAATCGGTGCAAACCGATCTGGAAAAAGGACGCGCCAAATTGGCCAATGCAGGATTTTTAGCCAAAGCTCCGGCTGAGGTTATAGAAAAAGAAAAGATGAAAGTGGATGAAGCCGGTATTAAGAAAGAAGGTATAGAACAACGCCTGCAAATACTGAAAGACTAGTAGAGCAGCGCCTGACCCAACTGGCCCGGCTGGGAAGCAAGCCGGGCTTGGAGAGGATTACCAGGCTGCTTGAGCTGATGGGTAATCCTCAGAACGAATATAGTTGTGTTCATATAGCAGGCACCAATGGTAAAGGCTCTACTTCTGTAATTATATCTAATGTGCTTGCTGCTGCCGGTTATCGGGTAGGGAGGTTTACCTCCCCCCATTTGCATTCTTACCGGGAAAGAATAACCATCAATAATCAGATGATAGATGCTGAGTCAATGCAGCAAGGTCTTAATCAAGTTGAAGAACTGGTAACCGACATGCTGGCAGAAGGTTATGACCGTCCTACCGAGTTTGAAGTCCTGACCGCCCTTGCCTTCTGGTATTTTAAGGTGCAGAAAGTTGAGGTCGCGGTAATGGAAGTAGGGATGGGAGGTTTGTACGATTCCACTAATGTCATCAGACCGGTAGTATCAATAATTACTGGTGTTGATGTAGATCATATTAACTTTCTGGGACCTACTTTGAAAGATATTGCTCTCAATAAAGCGGGCATTATTAAAAATGGTGTCCCGGTCGTAGCCGGGCCCATGGATGAAACTTGTCTGGCTGTTATCAGGCAAAAGGCGGCCGCCCTTGATGCCAAACTGTATATCAGCGATACGGCGGTTGTATCACGTTCAGCCGCACCTGCCATTTCCGGTCAGACGCTTGACATTGATACCGATTGGCTGCATCTGGAGAAAATCAAATTTGCCCTGGCAGGTGATTATCAGTTAACTAACCTGTCCACTGCGGTAACGGCGCTGGGTATCATGCAAAAGAACGGTTACCGCATTGACCCGGAGCATGTCCGGAAGGCTTTAACTTCGTTAAAAATGCCCGGCCGTTTGGAAATAGTAAGCCGGAAGCCGCTGGTAATAATCGATGTGGCTCATAATCCCCAGGGAGCAAAAGCTTTAAATGATTCATTAAAAGTATTGTTGCCCGGGCGCCGGAGAGTGCTGGTATGTGGAGTTCTGGATGATAAAGATGCCGCAGGTATTTTGAAAAATCTGGGGGAGAATACCAGGGAAATGATTATAACTCGTCCTGAAGGTATACGAGGGCGGGATTGGCGCAGACTAAAAAATATATGGCAGAATATTTTTCCTGATAAACCGTGCTGCAGTGAGGAGAATATAGGTGAAGCGGTGAAACTGGGTTGCCGGCAATTAAACGAAGGAGATTATTTGCTGGTTACAGGTTCTTTCTATGTTATTAACCAGGCACGCAGGGAATTAATAAATAGTTAACAGTAATTTAACAAAGAATAATTAGTATATTGTTATAATTAAAACGTAGGATTATGTATACGAAGCAAATGGGAGGTTATACGGTGGTTTTTAAACTAAAGCCACAGGAAGGCAAATTTTTTTCATATTTTGAAGAAAGTGCAGAAGCTATCTGTGAATCAGCAAAAATCTTAACAACATTTTTTGAAGGAAAAGGGCATGCCGACCATAGTTTGGAATTACTTAACCAGGTGGAAGCAAAGGGAGATGAGATTTTTTCCACCACTATACGCCAGATAAACGGATCTTTCATTACTCCATTTGACCGGGAAGACATACTTCTGCTGGCCCAGGAATTAAACCGCATATTAGACCATATTCAAGGTACGATGGAAAAGGTGGTCATATATAAAGCCGGTTTGCCTAAAGAAATCTATGTTCTGAAACTGGCCAAGGTCCTGGAGCAAGCAGCTGAAGAAATTAAAAACGCCGTCTTAAAGTTGCCTGACATCAGGGCGTATCATTTAAAAATAATCGAGTCCTGCGATAAAATCCGTTCTTTTGAACATGAAGGTGATTACCTGTACCGGGCAGGAATTGCTCTACTCTTTGAAAAAACCGAAAATGTAGTCGATATTATTAAATGGAAAGAAATCTACGAGCATCTGGAAACAACTCTTGATTACTGTGAGAGAGTAAGTAATATCATTAAGGGAGTAGCTGTCAAATATGTATAGCCTACTCCTTGTTTGTGTAATAATTGTACTGGCCTTATGTTTCGACTACGTCAATGGCTTTCATGATACTGCCAATGCGATTGCTACTTCCGTTTCGACCAAAGCACTATCGCCCCGGGCAGCCATAATTGTTGCCGCTTCACTCAATTGCCTGGGGGCTTTAAGCGGTACGGCGGTAGCCGCTACCATTGGAAAGGGCATAATTGGTGTGAATCCGGTCAGTCCGTATGTTCTCATCGCAGCCCTTTTTGCTGCTGTTTTCTGGAATTTGTTCACCTGGTATTTTGGTATTCCCAGCAGCTCCACCCATGCTTTAATCGGCGGATTGGTTGGAGCTATCATTGTTGCTTATGGAACCGGAATGGTCAAATGGGACGGCTTTATCAGCATCTTTGCAGGGTTAATTGCTACTCCTCTGGTGGGACTGGTAGCCGGCAGCCTGATTATGACCCTGCTGTTCTGGTTATTTAAGAATGCTTCTCCGGCCCGCACCAACAGCCGCTTCAGAAAATTGCAAATACTTTCGGCTTGTATGGCGTCATTTGCACACGGCTCCAATGATGCCCAGAAAACGATGGGTATAATAACCCTGGCTCTGTTCAGCGGCGGCTTCATCGATACCTTTACGGTTCATCTCTGGGTAAAACTTATCTGTGCCGCGGCCATGGCCGCCGGAACTGCCATGGGGGGGTGGAAAATTATCAGAACCATGGGCGGTAAGATCTTCAGAATCGAACCTATAAATGGTTTTGCGGCTGATTTTACTTCAGCAATGGTTATTTATGGAGGCAGCTTGCTGGGTATTCCGGTCAGCACCACCCATGTGGTTTCATCTTCCATTATGGGCGTAGGTGCAGCCAAACGTCTGAAAGGGGTGCGCTGGAACATTGCCCGCTCTATAATAGTTGCCTGGTTTGTGACGATTCCTTCCGCGGCATTGGTAGCAATGATAGTCTATAAAATCATGCAGGTGTTTATTTTATAAAGAAAATTCACTAATGGAATATTAAAAACGGTGGAATAGGACTAAAGTCTCCAACGGCATACGATAAGTGAACCTCTGATCGTCAGGATTGGAGGTTTTTGTATTTTTAAATTTTAGAATAGTTTCACATGTTTTATAATTAATAGTAGAATAAGATTTATAAATAGAGAAATAATACAAATATTTTTTTGTGTAAGGAGTGGGGGACTTGAAAATCTACAAAATCCCCGAAGCCACAGTAATGAGGCTTTCTATTTACTCGCGGTTTCTTCACCAGTTGAGCGGAGAAGGAATCGAAAAGGTATCTTCCGGTGAAATTGCGGTAGGTGCAGGGGTGAGTTCAGCCCAGGTGAGAAAGGATCTGGCCTATTTTGGAGAATTTGGAACCAGAGGAGTAGGCTATAAAGTAGATGAATTATATGGGCACCTGTTGAAGATTCTGGGTCTGGACCATAAATGGAACGTCATTATTGTAGGAGCAGGCAAAGTGGGGTCGGCCCTGGCCCTTTACCAGGGTTTTAAGGAACGTGGTTTTACTATCAGTGCAGTTCTTGATGTAGACAAAAGCCGGATAGGGACAAAGCTGGAACAGGTTGAGATTGAACCTATGGAGGTATTAAACCAGCGCGTAAAGGAAAACAATATTAATATTGGCATAGTTACAGTACCGGCATCGGTAGCACAGGATGTAACGGATAAGATGGTGGCGGCCGGGGTCAAAGCCATACTGAACTTCTCCCCCCGGGTTCTTAAGGTCCCCAACTACGTGATTCTACGTAATGTGGATTTATCGGTAAACCTTGAAGTATTAAGCTTTAACCTGGGGATGCATCGCTAATACTATAAGGTGGGTTTAAAGCCTGCATTTAAGGATTTTCCGAATTCTTCCACGTCTTGTTTTTACCCTTTGGTAATGCTAAACTTGATAAAAATAGAAGGAGGAACTGCTTTGTGGCAGGCAGGTCTCACAGTTATCCAGGCTGGGCGGTTTTACTGCTTCTGACTGTGATTGGCGGAATAATAGGAGGTTGGTTGGGAGAAACGCTGGTAAAGTTATGGCCTAATCTGAATATCCTGGGGGTAATGCATAGGATAGGCGTTCCCGCTTTTACAATTGATCTTCATGTATTTAGCATAACATTTGGATTTATGTTAAATGTAAATTTATTTACTATAATAGGTTTTATTTTGGCCTATCTGGTTTATAAAAGATTATGATTGAGAGGATAATAGTTGAAACCGATTATTTTAGCATCCCAGTCGCCACGGCGTAAAGAACTTCTTGCCAGGCTGGGCCTTGTTTTTACTACCATTCCAGCTAGCATTGAAGAAAATATTGCTTCTTTTCAGCTTCCACAAACAGCGGTTCAGGAAATTGCCTTTCAAAAGGCCCGATATGTCACAGATTTGCTCAATGACGGTTTGATTATTGCGGCTGACACGGTTGTAGTTCTAAAGGATACTATTCTAGGCAAACCGGCGGATGAGAAGCATGCCTATGAAATGTTGACCAGTTTGAGTGGGCAAGAACATACAGTTATCACCGGGATTTGTTTAATGGATGCAGCCAATGGTGATTACCAGGTGGAATCAGAGATCACCAAGGTTAAATTTCGTGAGTTGTCCGAGACTGAAATCAGAAATTACATTGCTACCGGAGAGCCGATGGACAAGGCCGGTTCTTACGGGATTCAAGGGCGCGGAGCGCTGTTAGTGGACAGAATTGAGGGTTGCTATTATAATGTTGTGGGGCTGCCCTTGACCAGATTATATTTGATGCTGGAGCGCTATGGTATCGACCTGTTGGGGGGGTAGGACAGGTGCATTATGGCATAGGTATAAAAGACATGCCGGAAAATATGCGGCCCAGAGAAAAATTCCTGGCTCGAGGCGAGAGCTGCCTTAATGATGCCGAACTTCTGGCTATTATTTTGGGGCATGGAACCAAAAACATGAGTGCTATCGATTTAGCACAGTTATTATTAGTTAAGTACAAGGGAATAAGGGGTTTGAAAGAAGTAAGCCTGGAAGAGCTGGTCCAGGAAAAAGGTATCGGTATGGCCAAAGCCGTATCAATCAAAGCAGCCGTCGAGCTGGGTCGCAGAGTGGGCCTGGATATTCAGACCCGGGCGACTATAAGATCGCCGGAAGATGTTAAGAATATAGTCATGGAAGAGATGCGCTATTTTGACAGGGAACATTTCCGGGTCATGTACCTGGACCGCAAAGGAGGTCTCCTGGCCATGGAAGATATCTCCGTAGGAGGTCTGCATAGTTCCATTGCCCATTCGCGGGAAGTGTTCAAAAATGCTATCAAGAAAAGCGCTAATTCTGTTATTTTAATACATAATCATCCCAGCGGTGATGTAACACCAAGCCGTGAGGATATTGAGGTTACCAAACGATTGCTGGAGGCAGGCAAAATTATTGGAATTGAGGTGCTTGACCACATAATTATTGGTGAAAGTAGTTACTGCAGCTTAAAATCGAAAGCGTTAATATAGTAAGGAGGATTCATAACAGTGGTTTTTGGGAAAGACATGGGAATAGATCTTGGCACCGCCAACACTCTGGTTCATATGAAAGGCAAAGGGGTAGTACTTCGTGAACCTTCTGTTGTAGCTATACAAAGTGATACTGGTAAAGTTCTGTCGGTAGGTGAAGAAGCCAAGCAAATGATAGGACGTACTCCAGGCAATATTGTAGCTATCAGACCAATGAAAGATGGCGTAATAGCTGACTTTGACGTTACCCAGGCCATGTTGAAATATTTTATAAATAAGGCTATGGGACAGAAGACTCCGCTTATGCGGCCCAGGATCATAATAAGTATTCCGACCGGCTGCACAACTGTAGAGGAAAGAGCGGTTAAAGAGGCAGCCCTGCAGGCGGGAGCCAAAGAAGCCTATTTAATCGAAGAGCCTATGGCAGCTGCTATTGGTGCCGGCCTCCCGGTACAGGAACCTACCGGCAATTTGATTGTAGATATTGGGGGAGGAACAACTGAAGTAGCTGTTATTTCTTTGGGCGGTATTGTAACGGCCAAATCGGTACGGGTGGCAGGAGATAACATGGATGAATCCATCATCCAGCATTTAAAGAAAAAGTACAACTTATTAATTGGTGAACGCACGGCTGAAGACATAAAAATCAGTATCGGGTCGGCTCTGCTGGAGGGACCGGAGGAATATTACGAGGTGCGCGGCCGTGATCTGGTCACCGGTCTGCCCAAGACCATTCAGGTTTCCTCGACTGAAGTTCAGCAGGCTCTGAAAGAAACGGTAGAACAGGTATTGGAAGGGATCAAAGTCTGTCTGGAGAAAACACCGCCTGAACTGGCTGCCGATATTATTGACCGCGGCATAGTTATGGCCGGGGGCGGTTCGCTCTTAAGAGGACTGGATAAGTATGTAAGCAATCACACCGATATCCCGGTTTATGTTTGTGAAGAACCTCTATTGGCTGTAGCTATGGGAACCGGCCGCGTGTTGGATGAAAACATGGAGGTCTTAAAAAGAGTATTGATTTCGCCCAGGAAATCTTTTTGATTAGGGTGAGGAGACTTGTACAGAATAATTAGAAGTAAAGCTTTTTGGGCAGGTTTAATCACGATTGTGATAATGCTGGTACTGGTTAACCAGTCTTCCATTGACAGGCCGAGTCTTACCATTGTGGAAAGAACTATAAGAAATATTTATACCCCGCTGCAGAGCGGGGTTAGTGGTGTTTCTGATATTTTCCAGGGATGGAGCAACCGGGTAGCCAGCAAGAAAAGCCTGAATCAGCGTATCGCTGAATTAAATAAAGAGAATAGTCAAATCAAATTGGAAAACCAGATTCTTAAAGAAGAGCAGGCCGAATTGCAGCGGCTGCGCCGGATGGTGAATTTCAAAGAACAAAACAGCATGACGTACGATTTGATTGGGGCCAGAGTAATTGGACGGAGTCCCAGCAACTGGTATAATGCCATGATAATTGACAAGGGATCCCGGGACGGCATCCAGCAGAATATGCCGGTCATAAGTCCGGATGGATTGGTGGGACGGGTATCCAGCGTCAATGAAAATTCGGCCCAGGTTTTCTTAATTACGGACCGGGAAGTGGCAGTAGGAGTTTTACTGCAGGAAACACGGGAAACCAATGGGATTGTTGAAGGTCTGGGCGATAATAGCATGCTGAGAATGCGCAACATACCTTATTATTCCAAAGTGCAAAAAGGCAACCAGGTAGTTACTTCAGGTCTTTCGGAATATTATCCCAAAGGTATTGTGATAGGCAAAATCAAGAAGGTATCGCGTGAACCCAATGGACTTTTGCTGTCCGCCACAGTGGCACCGGCGGTAGACTTCAATAAACTGGAAGAAGTTTTTATCATTACGGCCTACCACCCTCCGGTAGAAGTTGACCAGGCCGGCACAAAGGAGTAAGGTACTGTGCGCCAAATAGTTCTGGCATTATTGCCCATAATCTCATTATTTTTGCAAACGACAATTTTCGGTACTTATAGTATAAAAGGGACTGTTCCTGATTTGATATTGGTATTTGTGGTTTTCTATGCCCTTTTTAATGGCAGCAGCAAGGGCGCTATGTATGGACTGATGTGTGGATTGCTGGAAGACTTGTACATGGGCAGGTTTATCGGTCTTAACGCACTGTCCAAGGCTTTGGTAGCCCTCACGGTCAGCAAACTGCAGGGCAAAGTTTTCCGTGAAAATATCCTGGTGGGTGTTTTCGCCGTGATGTTTGCCACTTTATTAAACTCCTTAATAATGGGTTTAATTGCATTGGCCAGTTTCCAAATATTTAATCTTAACATGTCCATTTTGAACAGTATCCTGTACCAAACCTGTTACAATACTATATTAGCGATACCATTTTATATATGGTATTACCATTCCAACCGAACAGGGTTGCTTCACTTAAGCGGAGATTGATTATGAAACAAGGCAAACTAAAATTAAAACTGAAAATATACACCGGAATTGTTATCGGGCTTCTGGCTATACTTGGCATAAGGCTGGCCGTAGTGCAATTGTGTCTGGGGGATGTATATAAGACCCAGGCCAAGGATAATCAGATCCGTCTGGTATCCGTCAAAGCTCCGCGGGGCGAAATATATTCCCGCACCCAGGATGTGTTGGCTGCCAATGAACTGGTCTATACGCTTAGCCTGAATTATCTGGGTGTACAAAACCAGGATAGTGTGCTGGAAAGATTGGCCGGTATAGTAGGCACTTACTTTCCTGAAGTAACGGCCGGCTCTATCAAGGATAAAATCGAACAGCAGAAATTCCGGCTTTTCGAGCCGGTTACCATAATGCGTGACATTCCCTGGGAGTTGGTGGTAAAGGTAGAAGAGAACCGGCAGTATTTGCCGGGAGTGGATGTCAGTGTAGAACCACTGCGCTATTACCCTATGGGTTCCACCGCAGGTCATTTGCTGGGATATATTCATTCTATCAATCAGGAAGAACTGGCGGCCAGTGATTCCAAGTACAGTATGAGCAGTCTTATAGGTAAATCCGGCGTGGAAAAACAATATGAAAAGGAACTGCGGGGAAAAGACGGGGCCAGACGGGTCGAAGTTGACGCCCGCGGCCGGCCGGTGGGGGAACTGGTTACATTAAATCCCAAACCGGGCAACAATTTATACCTGACCATTGATACCAAGCTGCAAAAAGTTATGGAAAAAAGCATGGCTGACACCCTGAAATCAATCCAGAAATCATATCCGAAAGCCAAGGTAGGGTCGGCCGTACTGCTTAATGTCAAAACCGGTGAAGTTCTGGCCATGTGCAGTACTCCCGTGCTAAGTCCGGATGATTTCAAAGGTCATCTTGATTCCAAATTAAATGATTACTATTTTCCCCAGGGGGATAAATACAATCCGCTTAATCCGGGAGCCGAGACTAACCGTGCTATTCAATCCAGTTATCCTCCCGGTTCTACCTTTAAACCGATCACGGGCATGGCGGCAATGGAGAAAGGCATGATGAATCCTCTTAATGATCGGGTAAATTGCAAGGGAAGATACTGGGTAGCGCCGTATATAAAATGTACCGGCGTACATGGGTTTGTCAATTATTATTCAGCCATGGCCCACTCCTGCAACACCTATTTTCAGGAGATGGGCAGGAGAGCCGGTAAAGATGAGATTATCAATGTTGCACAGCAATTTGGCTTAGGCAGTAAAACCGGCATAGATCTGCCTCAGGAAAGCAGCGGTTTGTTGCCTACTCCGGCCTGGAAAAAAGAAGTTAATTCTCTTTTAACCAATCGTAAATATGACGCTTTAAGAGAACAATTGGAAGACAAGTATGACAAATTAATCAACGGGGCGGCCAATGAAGCAGAACGAACCCGTTATGAAAAAGAATATAAGAATGAAAAGGCCCGGCTGGAAGCCCATTACAACATAGACTATAATTTTGATACCAAATGGCAGACCTTTGATACTCTGAATATGTCCATCGGTCAGGGGTCCAATGATTATACGCCTATACAACTGGCTAACTATGTTGCAACCATAGCCAATGGGGGCGAACTGATGAAGCCTTATGTAGTTAGTAAAATAACTACCCATGAGGGTAAAACCATAAAGCAATTCAAGCCTGAGGTGGTTAGAGACATAAAGGTATCGGCCGATACCTTGGCCGAAACCAGGCATGCCATGCTGGCAGTAACTCAATCAGGAGGAACGGCTGCATTCCTGTTCAGTAATTTTCCCGCCAACATTAAAGTAGCGGCAAAAACAGGTACGGCTGAGACGGGCCGGCAGGGTGACAATCCTAAGAGGGAATTCCATGGGGTATTTATAGCTTTTGCACCTTTTGACAATCCTGAAATAGCTTTTGCAGGAGTAGTGGAATACGGATATAGTGGCGGCACTTCGGCCGGTATGGTGGCCAAAGCCGTATTTGAACAATATTTCGGTATAGTTGACCACATAGCCGCAATAGACGCGGAAGCTCAAAAAGATGCGGCTAACAAACCGGCCGGCAGCGATATAAATAATCCGTAAAATAAATAAATGGCAGGTGCATGTCGAATAAGTCTGCGAAAAGTTAAATAATTTTGTGGTACGCAAACGACTCTAATAGGGGAATTTAGTTAATAAGTTCCCTTATTTTTTATTTTTCTTCAAAGGTAAAATTTATAATTAATAGAAGTTAAAGTAAATAACACCTTGCAAGTGATTAGGGGGGCTGGGATGTGCCAGTTGAAACGGTAAACAGGAATGGCGATATATATATTGATTTACAGAACGTCACTACGTTCAAACAGGTAAAAGAAGAACTGGAAAAAAAGCTTCGTTTACTTGTAGATTATCAGTATGGCGCCCGGGTGAATATCGACCTCGGGGCTAAAAGCCTTACTAATAAACAGGTCAGGGAGATTGAAGATATTCTGCTGGATTACGGTTTGCATTGGGATAAAGGTTCCTGGACTTCACCGGATGATGTGGTCCCGGCGGATGAGCAGTCTGCTATTCCCGGCGGGGAACGCGTATCCCATTATGATGATACGGCCTTGTTATTTCGAAACCTGCGTTCCGGGCAAAAATTTTTCAGTGATGGAAATATTGTGGTACTGGGTGACATCAACCCGGGGGCTGAACTCATTGCAGGTGGGAATGTTCTGGTGATGGGAGCTTTAAGGGGGATGGCGCAAGCCGGAGCCTTCGGTGACGAAAACACAATTATTGCCGCCTATCGTTTAAATCCGACGCAGCTAAGAATCGCAAATCATATAACTCGTCCACCGGATGGCGAGGTTATCATGGTCAATAGTCCGGAACTGGCCCGTATAAGGGCAGGAAAAGTAGTAATTGAGAAGTTAAAAATATGATAGGGGGCTTGGAGATGAAAGGAAAGGTTCTGGTTATAACTTCGGGCAAAGGCGGAGTAGGTAAAACAACTACCGTAGCCAACCTGGGAACCGCATTGGCAATGATGGATAAAAAGGTTGTATTGCTCGATACCGATTTGGGACTCAGAAATCTGGATGTGGTTATGGGGCTGGAAAACCGTATTGTTTTCGATATTGTTGATGTGGTTAACGGCAACTGCAAGCTTAAACAGGCTTTAATCAAAGATAAACGCTTTGAGGGTCTATATTTGCTGCCGGCGGCTCAAACCAAGGACAAGAATGCGATTACTCCCCATCAGATCAAGAACCTTACCAACGAATTGCGTAAAGAATTTGATTTTGTACTGGTGGATTGTCCGGCCGGTATTGAGCAGGGATTTAAGAATGCCATAGCGGGGGCCGATGATGCGCTGGTAGTAGCTACTCCGGAAGTTTCATCGGTCCGTGATGCTGATAGAATAATTGGCCTTTTGGAAGCGGCCGGTTTGAATAATTCGAGACTTATAGTTAACCGTATTCGCAGCCGAATGGTGAAACGCGGTGACATGATGGATATTGAAGATATTAATGATATATTATCAATTGCTTTACTGGGGGTGGTGCCGGAGGATGAATCGATAGTGGTGTCTACTAATCGTGGTGAACCCGCGGTTTTGGAAAGCAATTCCCGTGCCGGGGAGGCTTATCGCCGCATAGCAAGGAGGTTAATGGGTCAAGAGGTTCCCATAGCTGCCCTCGATGATTCATCCCGTATGGTCGAAAAATTTAAGAAGATGCTCAAACTTGCGAAATAGGAAGGGGGCGTACGTTTGATTGATATTTTAAACAGGATATTTGGAAGGGAATCCTTGAGCAGTAAAGATATAGCCAGAGAGCGATTGCGCCTGGTTCTCGTACATGACCGGGCTTCAATGTCTCCTGATTTTATAAATGAACTTAAGGAAGAGCTTATAAGAGTTATCCGGGAATATCTGGATATAGATGAGGAGAGTCTTCAGGTCGACCTCGAAAATGATGAAAATAGCATCGCTCTGGTTGCCAATATTCCGGTACGGGGCTTTAAGAGGGCGGCCAACAGCTGAACTCATCGGAAATTAAAACTGAATAGAATTATTAGCGGGGGCGTCTTTAAGACGTCCTCGTTGGCTTTTCCCCATCATCCGCTCAATGTCGCCGGGTGTTTCTCACCGCCTCCGCAAGTCGCGCCCGGACTATACCCCACCGCCTGGAAAAAAATTATAATTGCCGGTCTGAATTTGTTAACTGGACATATCTGCTTGAACCGTTATAATGTACGCAGGAGGTTTTTGTGTTGGAGTTAAAGCGGTTAAAATTTATTGATAAACCTTTTTTATTAGCCCTTCTTACATTGATCGGTTTTGGCATGATTGTCCTTTTAAGTGCTTCTACCGGCATATCGGACAACCCTTATTATTACGTGGAAAAACAAATCATGGTTGCCTTGATAGGTCTATTTTTTGCAATACTGATAATCAGATTTGATTACAACCAGTTTAAAAGATACAGTCTGGCCATATATGGGATTGCGGTTCTGGCCTTAATACTGGTTTTGGTGTTCGGACATGAGATCCGGGGAACGACGGGCTGGATAGGTCTGGGACCTTTACCGCCGGTGCAGCCGGCTGAATTTACCAAGGTACTTTTAATATTGGCCTTTGCCAATTTTCTGGACAAGCGTAAGGGCGAACTTAATACCCTGGGCGACATGATGCCTTGTTTTCTTTTTATGGGATTACCGTTTATATTGATAATGCTGCAGCCTGACCTGGGAACGGCCCTGGTCTATATCGCCATAACTTTTGTTATGATGTTTGTGGCCGGTGCCAATCCTAAGATTCTATTAGGGATTATTGCCGCAGCTCTGTCAGTTACAGCCCTGGCCTTGTTTCTGCACTTTCAGCTGGGGATGCCATTGCCGCTGGATGATTACCAATTGAAACGCCTTATTGTATTTGTGGACCCCTATAATGACGGACAAGGGGGACGCGGGGCCGGCTGGAACACGATTCAGTCGCTGGTGGCTATCGGTTCCGGTGGACTTACGGGTAAAGGGCTTTTTAACGGCACCCAGGTTCAGCTGAACTTCCTGCCTGAACATCATACGGATTTTATTTATGCGGTAATTGGTGAAGAACTGGGTTTTGTGGGAGCTGTATTTGTCATCTTTTTATACGGTGTTTTAATTTTGAGAGCGATATATATAAGTTATAATGCCCGCGAGATGTATGGGACTTTGCTGGTTTTGGGGATTACGGCTATGTGGCTTTTCCACATATTTGAGAATATAGGAATGTCGATTGGAGTAATGCCTATCACCGGAATACCGCTTCCTTTTTTGAGCTACGGAGGCAGTTCCATGCTTACCAACATGCTGGCGGTAGGAATTATACTGGGGATAAATGTACGGGGACGAAAAATAGTATTCTAAGCCAGAGCGTCAAAAAAGGCCAATAGCTGCGTTATTAAGGAAAGACCGCTCAATCGGCGTACTTCAGTACGCCTCAATCGCGATCTTACCTTAATGCCTTGCTCTTGGCCTTTTTTGCTCGCTCTGGGGTTATGGCATATTCCTGGCAGCGGTTATTATTGCAATCATAAATAGAGGTGTACAAGCATATATTTAGTAAATAAATGAAGAAATAGCGAGGTGAGGTTAGTGATTGGTAGTTTTCGGGTCAGGCTGCTGGTGGTAATAGTTATTACGGCCCTGGTAGGTTTCCTGATGCAGGCTTCCAACAGCAGCCGTGCAACAGTTGAGCCGGTCATAAAATACATAATAGGGACGGACTATAATGTAGAACAGGCCGTCTCCAATCTGGCAGCCAATATAAAAGATCATTTCCGTACTGCTGCTCCGGTTACGAGTGAAATGGTGGTGCAAATGCCCTGCCAGTTTACCGGGATAGATAAAAACTATGGCTGGTTTTTCAATCTTAAAGCGAACAAACAGGAATTCTATCCGGGGATAGACTTAAGGGTAGAGGAAAATAGCCTGGTTAGGCCGGTTATGCCCGGCAAAGTAGACAAGATCACCATTGACGGGGAGCAAAGATCAATTCGCATTAAGCATGATAACGGTCAGGTCTCTTTGTATGAAGGGCTTAAGGAAATATTGGTAAATGAAAATGATCAGATTATTCTGGATTCGGTTTTGGGCAAATCCGGTCAGAATCTATATTTTGAATTAAGGGATGATAATGGTCCGGTGGACCCGCAATTTATATTTAAATAATCATGAAACTGGGCACTATTGCCGGGGTCCAGCTCAAGCTCAATGTATTGTTTTTGCTGTTAATGGTACTGTATGGCTGTCTGGGGCTGATAGAAGAGGTCTTTATCATAGTGGCCTCGCTGTTGCTACATGAAATTGCCCATGCGGTACTGGCACTGATTTTACATGTTAAGGTAGCTGAAATCGAGTTAATGCCCTTCGGAGGGCAGGCCAAAATAGAGGATTTTACCGGGTTGGAACCGGAACAGGAGATATATGTTGCCCTGGCAGGACCATTGATAAGCCTGTCAGTGGCAGCAATTTTTTATTTTCTGCCTTCTTCCCCTAATCCTGTCATCAGTCTTTTCATAACCTTCAACTTCTTTCTGGGATTTTTTAACCTCATACCTGCGCTTCCGCTGGATGGCGGCTGGGTGGTACGGGCTCTGCTTTCCACCCGGATAGGATACCGCAAGGCTACTCTGCGGGTTGCCCTGACCGGTAAAATAATAGCTCTGGGTATAACCGGCTGGGGAGGATATCTGACTTATATGCATCAAAATGCCGGCAACTATATCATCATTGGCGTGTTTTTGTTCTGGGCGGCCAACCGTGAAAGTAAACTACTGGCCTATTCCTTTATGCGCTACCTTATACGCAAAAAAGGTGAATTATCCCGGGAGGGTTTTTTGCCCTCCCAGCAGATAGTGGTACAACCGGAAACTCTGGTCAAAACGATATTGCATCAAACCCGTCCAACCTATTACATACTGGCGGTTATTATTAATGAAAAACATGAAATAGTGGGAATGTTGACCGAAGCTGAACTTATTGAATGCCTTTTTGAACAAGGCCCCCGGGCGACATTATCCGATTTATTATCCACCAAAGGCTAGAATGTGTTAAACAATTGGTTTTGTGATAATATATTAAGGTAATTGGTAAATTGGAGGATTCGTATGAAGGACAGGCTATTTAACGAAATTTTACCGCTGGTATCCAAACCGGTCCGTTATACCGGCAACGAATATAATATTATCGTCAAGGATTGGGAAAAAAGCAAAGCCCGCATGGTTTTTGCCTTTCCTGATGTTTATGAGATAGGCATGTCGCATATAGGCGGAAAGATACTTTATGGCCTGGTCAACGAGACTACCGGGCATTTACTGGAGCGAAGCTTTGCCCCCTGGCCGGATATGGAAAAAGTTATGCGGGAGAAGGATGTGCCTTTATATGCCCTGGAATCTTTTAAACCCTTGCTTGATTTTGATGCAGTGGGGTTTTCTCTGCAATACGAACTTTCCATAACCAACATTTTAAACATGCTGGACCTGGCTCATATACCGGTATGGGCAGCGGACCGCAGTGACAATGACCCTATTATCGTAGCGGGCGGACCCGTAGCTTTTAATCCGGAGCCTTTTGCTCCCTTTTTTGATGTGTTTTTGATTGGTGACGGGGAAGAGGTCATTGTGGAGCTTTTGGACAGCATTTATGCTACCAGAGGACAGGCCCGGCAGGAAAGGCTAATGCAGCTGGCCAAAATCGAAGGGGCTTATGTGCCTTCTTTTTATACCATTAACTATAATGAAGATAATACCATTAAATCTATGGAGCCTTTGCAGCCCGGTCTCCCGGAAAAAATTCGCAAACGGCTGGTGCAGGATCTGGACCAGGCTTATTACCCGGAAAAGCCGATTCTGCCTTATATGCAGATTGTCCATGACCGGGCCGTACTGGAAGTAATGCGCGGCTGTCAGAGAGCCTGCCGCTTTTGCCATGCCGGTACCGTTTACCGGCCGGTGCGGGAACGACATACCGATACTTTGAAAAAACAGGCCCGGGCGCAGATAGCCAATACGGGGTATGACGAGATTTCGCTGGCCTCTTTAAGCACGCTCGATTATTCCGGTATTAAGAACCTGGCGCATGATCTGGTGAACGAATTCAGTGACAAAGGGATTGGTATTTCTTTACCTTCACTGCGGGTGGATGCATTTTCGATCGATTTGGCCAATGAGGTACAGAAGGTACGCAAAACCACCTTGACCCTGGCCCCGGAGGCCGGTACGCAACGGCTGCGGGATGTAATCAATAAAAATATAAGTGAAGATGATTTGACCCGGGCGGTCGAGGCGGCCTTTAAGTCAGGCTGGCTGGCGGTAAAGCTGTATTTTATGTTTGGCTTGCCCACTGAGACTGAAGCCGATCTGGACGGAATAATGGAATTATTGCAAAAAGTTAAAGCGATAGGCAACCACTATTCACGCCGGCCGGTGGAGATAAGGGCCAGTCTGGCCTGCTATGTGCCCAAGGCCCATACTCCTTTTCAATGGCAGCTCCAGGATAGTATAGAAGACTTGGATCGCAAGAAAAAATACCTGAACGCTTCACGCCGCAAGCATATTAAGATAAGTTATCACGATAGCCGCACTAGCTTCCTGGAGGGAGTCATGGCCCGCGGTGACCGCCGGCTGGCTCCCGTGATATATGAGGCCTGGGAATTGGGCTGCAAGTTTGATGGATGGTCCGAATATTTCCGCTTTGACACCTGGATGGAGGCTTTCAAGCAAGTGGGGGTTGATCCTGAATTTTATATCGGACGCCAACGCGGCTATGATGAAGTATTACCCTGGGATTTCATTGATATTGGGGTAAGCAAGGAGTATCTTAAACACGAGAATGAGAAAGCCCTGCGGGGAGAGACCACCCCCGACTGCCGCATGGACGGCTGTGTGGGCTGCGGCATCTGCCAGCATTTTGACTGTGGACTGGATATAAAATTCAACCCAGATGAACACTGATTTTAATATGAAAATTAAACACAGAAGGACACTGATTAACTATGATCAACACAGATTCTTTTAAAACAACCATGCAAGAGAATGATACGAGAATACCTAGACCTTAAGGGCTACGTCGGGGCGCGTAAGGCTGGCTGCGATTATTAGATATCTGCATTATCAATTATAGAAAAATCAGTGTTAATCATATTAGATCAGTGTCTTTCCGTGTTGAATTAAAATCCTGGAGGTTGGTTATGTATCTTCGAGCTGAATATAGGCTGGGACCGGAATTAAAGTTTCTGGGGAATCTGGACACGATGCATTTGATGGAAAGGGCTTTGCGCAGAGCCGGGATACCCTATGCACTTTCGGAAGGGTTTAATCCCCATATTAAATTATCGATGGGTACCGTACTCCCGGTAGGCCTCTGGAGTGAAAAGGAATATTTTGATCTGGAGGTTCTGGGGCAGATCGAGCCCGGGCAGTTTATAAACAGTTTAAACCAGGTATTACCCCCCGGTTTGCAACTGCAACAATGTATTGAGATTGAGGCCGGAACGCCTTCTTTGATGAAGACTGTCAACACCGCCTGCTATGTTTTTGCCGGCTGGGAAGCGGATGAAGCATTGCTGCAGGAGATCTGGGATAGTACCACTTTGCCCGTTCCCAGCCGGGGCAAGAAAAAAGATGTAATAAAAGATTTGCGGCCGGGCTTATTTAGGTTAGAATTAGAAAAAATGGAAAGGAAAATACTTGCCTGGGTCAGTGTGGGCGAGCCGTTGAACATCAGGTATGATGAATTGCTTGATTTATTTGCCGCCAGGGGTTTACCTCCCACCAGTTTTAAAGATATATACCGCTGCGGTAATTATATCAAAAAAGCCGATTGCCTTCACTCGCCCTTAGAAGTCATTACAAAATACTAATACGGGGATACGCCTTGCTTTATTTCGCCAGGCGGACTTAAGAGGTAATTTTGTCCCCGGCTCAAATAGCGAAAAACAAGTAATCGCATTAAATAAAATAATTAATACTGTAAATGGCATTAAATCAATTCATGAGGGTGATTCAGTTGGCTAGAGACATAATTGCTGAGGTTTACCCGTGGGAATCCAGAGTGGCAATTGTGGATGATGAACGTTTAGTTGAAGTATTCTGGGCCGGACAGGGTGAAAATGTCGGCAATATTTACAAAGGTAAGGTAAAGGATGTAATACCGGGCCTATCCTGCGCATTTGTAGATATTGGGCTGTCTAAAAATGCCTTTTTGTTTGCCGGCGATATTTTGCGACCGGGTAAAAACAGAAGCACCAATATCAACGATGTGGTAAAGAGCGGGCAGGATGTTCTGGTTCAGGTTAAGAAAGAGGCCTTTTCCGAAAAAGGAGCCCGGGTGACCGGCGATATAACCATACCCGGCCATTTATTGGTGCTGCTTCCGTTTCAGAATGAAGTATCGATATCCCGTAAAATTATGAATAACGATCTGCGCAGCCATCTTCGAGAAATAGTTGAGGCCAATAAGCCTGGAAATGTGGGAGTCATCCTGCGTACAGCCTGCCTGGAGGCGGAAGACGACGACATTCTGGAGGACCTGGCCAAACTATTGACCGTATGGGAGGAAATCAAGAAGAGATATGACAAGTCCAAGGCTCCCAGTCTTATATACGAAGATATTGATGTGATAGAAAGAACCCTGCGGGATTACCTGGATTCAGATATTAACCGGGTAATTGTGAATAATGAAAAGCTTATGGACCGTATAAATGCTTTGATCAACAGCAAGAAGATGAATTATGGCTTTAAGATTCAGTATGTACCGGGAGACCTTTTTGAAAAATTTGGCCTGGAAAAAGATGTGAAACGAGCTATAAAACGCAAGGTGTGGTTGAAAAGCGGAGGCTATCTGGTTTTCGATGAAACGGAGGCCATGACCGTGATCGATGTTAATAGCGGAAAATACACCGGACACGATGATTTTGAAGAAACCGTTTTTAAATTAAACATGGAAGCAGCGGTAGAGATTCCCCGGCAGTTAAGGTTAAGGAGCATTGGCGGCATAATTTTAATCGATTTTATTGACATGAAAAATAAGGAGAACGAAAAAAACGTAGTTCAGATACTCAAGAAAGAACTTGAAAAGGACAAAGCTCATACTCGTATTATGGGGATGACCGGACTTGGGTTTCTGGAAATGACCCGCAAAAAATCGCGTTATGGGATATCGCAATTCTTTACCGATGACTGCAGTGTATGCCAGGGACGTGGGCATATAATCAATCTCTATGCTCTGGCCTGTGAGATAAAACGGAAATTATGCAACCTGAGCTATCTGGAGAACGAAACTCTGGTGTGTGAAGCTAATCCGCAGCTTTTGAAATATATCCAGGAAGATACCCGTAACCTTGATTACATCCGCCGTCATACCAAAAAAGAACTAAAATTTGTGTCCAATCACAGCATGTCGCCGGTGGAATATGAAATCTATGGAAAGTAGTAGATTCGGAGCGCTTGCGCCGAATTTCACTTTTTCTTGACTTAGTTACTTGTATATGTTAATTTGATATGTGGGTTGCACGTTTTTGCAACCGCACGAACCAGGCTTTGGAAAAGGCCTTTAAGGCCTGCCTTGGATTCGGCGAGTCTAAGAAATGTGGAGGTGTTTTTATGTATGCAGTAGTGGAAACAGGTGGAAAGCAGTACAGATTAAGCGTGGGAGATGTCTTAAAAGTAGAAAAACTCCCGGTTGAGGTTGGAGAAAAGTATGTACTGGACAAGGTGCTCCTTATTAAAGACGATAACGACAGTGTAAAAGTTGGTACTCCGGTAGTGGAGAATGCAAAAGTTACGGTTACTGCCATGGAGCAGGGCCGCGGTAAGAAAATAATCGTTTACAAGTACAAGAGAAGAAAGAACGAACGTAAAAAGCAGGGTCATCGCCAGGCCTTTACGCGTATAAAAGTTGAGACCATTGAAGGATAATGATTCAGATTACCATAACCTGTACAGATAATTTAATAAAAGAGTTCAAGGTCCAGGGCCATGCCGGTTATAAGGCGGAAGGCGAGGACATCTACTGTGCAGGGGTCTCAGCCATAACTCAGACCGCCTTGCTGGGATTAATGCGGCAGCTTAAGAGTGAGCCTGCCTATAAAGTGGAAAAAGGTTTTTTGAGTTGTTCATTACCGGATAAGCTGAGCGAAGATGAAATGGTCCGGGCACAGGTAATATTGTCAACCATGGAAGCAGGGCTTAGGTCACTGCAGGATGCATATCCCGATTATATAAAGGTAAATACGAGGAGGTGTATGTGATGTTTAAAATGGATTTACAGCTATTTGCACATAAAAAGGGTGTGGGAAGTTCCCGCAATGGTAGAGATAGTGAATCAAAACGTCTGGGAGTTAAAAGGTCCGACGGACAGATAGTAACTGCCGGTAACATACTGGTAAGACAAAGAGGTACCAAAATTCATCCCGGCAACAATGTTATGCGCGGTGGAGATGATACTTTATTTGCCATCATTGACGGTGCCGTTAAGTTTGAAAGAAAAGGCCGCGACCGTAAACAAGTCAGCGTTTACCCGGTGCAGGAAACGGCGGAAATGTAAGGCCTGAATAACTTAACCAATCATGAACCCCTGGAGTTTTTCAGGGGTTTTTGTTATTATTAGGAATCATATAGGGGGTGGGGAAGTGGACGCAACCAGATTTGTAGAGATTTTACGCCGGTGCCGTCATGACTTCGGCAATCACCTGCAGGTGGTCAGTGGGTATACTGAGCTGGGCCGCAGCGACAAGGTAAAAGAATACATAGGAAACATAGTTGAAAAAATGGCTTCGGAAAGAATAATATTTGAATCGCTGCCCGCGGAGGGTGCGCTATATTTTTATGAACAGGTATTATTAGCTGCTGATTTGGGAGTAATACTAGTATATAAAGATCTGAAAATTACGAATTGGCGGAAACTGGAGACCGGGATGGAGCCCATGCGCAGTCTCGCTCCTCTGGTGACAGGCGTCGGCAAAGAAGAGGAACCGGTGGTATTTGTTTCATTACAGGAAGATGAACAGGGTATTGAGATGGTGTTTTCCTGTGAATATTTTGAAAGGTCTGAGATAAGTTTTAGAATTTAGTACGAAAATACTGTTCTTGTCATTCTGAACGCAGTGAAGAATCTTGCCGGTATTGATGATTAACAAGGGAAGGATCCTTCGTTAACACTCAGGATGACGCATTTTCATTGGTGGTTGTGTCCTCGGGGCATGGCCTGTTAGTACAAAAAGATTAAGATCGTAGGCCGGCCTACAGGGCGATAGCCCTTCAGGCCGGTGCAGACAATAACGCGAAAAAGTGCAGCCCTTAGGGTCTGCTTGTAACGTTGGAGCCGTAGGATGGGCTGTGATACCTATTAGGTTATTTTAGGGAGTGAACAGATGTTTATTGATCATGCCCGAGTATTTGTAAAAGGTGGAGACGGAGGCAATGGGGTGGTGGCTTTCCGCCGGGAAAAATATGTGCCCCTGGGTGGACCGTCAGGCGGCGATGGAGGACGCGGTGGAAATGTCGTCTTTATTGCTGATGAAGGTATGAGCACGCTCATGGATTTTCGCTACAACCGGCATTTCAAGGCCGCACGGGGCGTGCATGGACAGGGAAAAAATATGCATGGCGCCGGGGCCCAGAATCTGGTGGTAAGGGTGCCTGCCGGTACAGTTATCAAAGATGATGAGAGCGGCGAAGTAATAGCAGACCTGGTTTCACCTGGACAGGAAGCCGTCGTTGCCCGGGGGGGACGCGGCGGTAAAGGTAACGCACGTTTTGCCACCTCGCTGAACAAGGCCCCTTCTTTTGCCGAAAACGGCGAACCGGGAGAGGAACGCTGGATTCGCCTCGAACTTAAACTATTAGCCGATGCAGGTCTGGTAGGTTTTCCGAATGCCGGGAAATCCACTCTGATATCGAGAATATCTGCGGCCCGGCCTAAAATAGCTGACTATCCTTTTACTACCCTGGTACCGAATCTGGGAGTAGTGGAAACACGCCAGCATGATAGTTTCGTAGTGGCCGATATTCCCGGTTTGATCGAAGGTGCCCATGAAGGCGCCGGATTGGGACACGATTTTTTACGACATATAGAAAGAACCCGGGTCATTATCTTCGTGCTGGATGCGGCGCAGACCGACGAACGCGATATAGTGGAAGACTACCGGATTTTGCGCCGTGAGCTTGAACTGCACAATCCAGATTTGGCCCGCCGGCCTTATGTGGTGGTGGCCAATAAAATGGATGTTCCGGAAGCAAGTGATAATGCTCTGCGGCTGGAAGAGTCTTTGCAAGGTGAAAAAATATTCCGTATTTCGGCGGTCACCGGAGAAGGAGTTAATGATCTGGTGGATAAGATATACCAATTATTGCAGGAACATAATCAAATTGAGGAAATTCATACCGGAGAAGAAAGGGTTATTCGCCGGTTTGAAGAAGAGGCGCCGTTTGAGATCAACATAGTTGACGGGGTATTCGAAGTATCGGGCAACCGGATCGAAAAACTGGTGGCAATGACCAATCTGGATAATGAAGATGCATTACTGCGTTTTCAGCGCACCATAAATCATATGGGACTGGAGAATGCTTTGCGAGCCAGGGGCATAAAACCGGGAGATACCGTAAGAATCAGGGATTTGGAGTTTGATTACAGCGAATAAAAGCCGGGGTGAGGTTTGATGAATATAATGAGAAAAGGTCTGGCACAAAGTCGCCGTATTGTGGTTAAGGTGGGGACCAGTACTTTGACTCATGCCAGCGGGCAGCTTAATCTGGGCCGGATAGAGCGTATCGTACGGGAACTGGCCGATTTGAACAATCAGGAGAGGGAAGTAATACTGGTAAGTTCCGGTGCCATAGGCATAGGTTCAACCCGGATGGGCTTTAAAAAGGTGCCGCGCACCATGCCGGAAAAACAGGCTCTGGCCGCTATCGGCCAGGGAACACTGTTACATATTTATGAAAAAATATTTGCGGAATATGGACAGACCGTGGCTCAGGTTCTTCTGACCCGGGAAGATATCGATGACCGTATTCGCTACCTGAATGCGACCAGTGCTGTTACGGCCCTGTTAAATATGAAAGTAATCCCGATTATCAATGAGAATGATACGGTAGCCATAGAAGAAATCAAATTTGGCGATAATGATACCCTTTCGGCGATGGTGGCAGGCTTGATTGATGCGGATCTGCTCTTGATCCTATCCGATGTGGACGGTCTTTATGACAGCGATCCCCGTCTCAACCAGGAAGCCCGTTTACTGGGACAGGTGGAGGAGATCACGGATCAGATGGAAGAAAACTCCCACAGCCGTGGTTCCCGTTTTTCCAGCGGCGGAATGCTTACCAAACTGAAAGCGGCCCGCATATGTATGGCAGCCGGGGTACCTATGGTCATCGCCAACAGCGAAGTCGAGGATGTTATCCGCAAGATAGTCCGGGGAGAAGAAGTAGGGACCCTTTTTGTACCCCGGGAAGAAAAAATGCATGCCCGCAAAAAATGGATTGCCTTTGCCAGCCTTTCGCAGGGCAGCATCCTGATTGATAAAGGCGCTGAAACGGCTCTGGTGGCCAAGGGAAAAAGTCTGCTGCCTTCCGGTGTATTGGAAGTCAGGGGTGATTTTGAACGCGGAATGGTCGTGGCCGTACTCAGTGCCGGCTCAGAACGCGAGATAGCCCGCGGTATGGTAAATTACAGCAGTCAGGAACTGCAACTGGTGGCCGGTAAAAAGTCGTCGGAGATTGCCAAAATTTTAGGCGAAAAAGATTACGACGAAGCGATTCACCGTAATAATTTGTGGGTAGAGAATTAAGAATCAATACGAAAATACGGTTCTTGTCATTGCTTTGAATAACGTTTTTCGTCATCCTGAACGTAGTGAAGGATCTTTCGTTAACACTTAGGATGACGCATTTTCATTACTGGTTGTGTCTTCTCTGGGATGGGCTGTTAATTAGAAAATAAACCGTAGGCCGGCCTACAGGGCGATAGCCCTTTCAGGCCGGTGCAGGGAATAACATGGGAAAAACCAGCCCTGGGATCCGTTCTTGAGGTCGGGGCCTTAGGACAGGTTACGGATAATGAGATATGCTAATTTTCATAGGTAGCTGTATTATTCGGGTGGATAGGTCAATTACATGTAAAGGAGCAGGGGTTATGGGTAATATGAAAGATGTTTTGGAAAAGCAGGGGCAGGCGGCCCGTGAAGCGGCACGTTTTTTAGCTGTTGCTTCAACCAAACTAAAAAACCAGGCCCTGATGGCCATGGCCGATAGTCTGGAAGCCAGACAACAAGAAATCATAACTGCCAATCGGGAGGATATGGAAGCCGGTAAAAGGTCAGGCTTAAGTGATGCTCTGCTTGACCGCCTGGCTCTAAATGAAACCCGAATCAAAAATATGGCGGATGGGTTAAGGGAAATAGCAGCTCTGCCCGACCCGGTGGGTGAAGTCCTCTCCATGACCAAAAGACCCAATGGTCTGGATGTGGGGCGAATCAGAACCCCCATCGGTGTAATCGGTATCATATATGAATCCAGGCCCAATGTTACGGCTGATGCAGCCGGACTGTGCCTTAAATCAGGCAATGCCATACTTTTACGGGGCGGGGAAGAAGCTCTGAATTCCAATCGTTGCATTGCCGCTGTAATAGCAAAAGCCGCCCAGGAATGCGGTATACATCAGGGGGCTATTCAACTGGTGGATAGTGAGGCCCGTGAAGCGGCCCTGCTCATGATGAAGATGCATGATTATCTTGATGTTCTGATTCCCCGGGGCGGTAAAGGGCTGAAAAAGGCGGTGCAGGAAAATGCCAGTGTCCCGGTTATTATGACCGGTATGGGCAATTGCCATGTCTATGTGGATGAATATGCCGACCTGGCTAAAGCCTTACCTATAGTGCACAATGCCAAGGTCCAGAGACCGTCGGTCTGCAATGCGGCCGAGACTCTTTTGGTGCACCGGACCGTAGCGGATAAATTCCTTCCCCCCATGCTCAGTGATTTAGCGGAAGCCGGAGTAGAAATAAGAGGCTGTGAAAAGACCCGGGAGATCGTAAAAGAGGTGCTTGCTGCCAATGAAGCAGACTGGGATCAAGAATACCTCGACTTGGTCATTGCCGTTAAAGTGGTCGATTCCCTGCAGGAAGCCATTGACCATATTAACCGGCATGGAACCGGACACAGCGAAGCCATAGTAAGCGAGAATTACACCAATGTACGCCGCTTCATGGCTAATGTAGACGCCGCAGCGGTTTATGCCAATGCCTCCACCCGATTTACCGATGGCAACGAGTTCGGTTTCGGTGCCGAAATGGGCATCAGCACCCAAAAACTCCACGCCCGCGGGCCTATGGGCTTAAAAGAATTGACTACGGTAAAATATCTTATCTATGGTGATGGTCAGATAAGAGAATAATAATACACAGACAGCGCAGGTCATTAAAACAAAAAGAGCAGCTCATCATTTTGAAGATGGGCTGTTTTTTATTATCGGTGGTGAATCCAATAATTGCTGAATAACTCCAGGTCGGACTGTACCTGCAGCTGGAACCACCCATAAAAAATAATAAATGGTCGGATCAGGTGATGAACAGTATGTTTATATTCGCCACGAAAATAACCACATAACAAGGTGGGAGAGGATTATAGAAGTTGATATGCCATTTATCCAAAGGAAACCGGAAGGAGCCTTTCTTTTCTTAGCTAATAAGAATAATAAAAATATAAAAATAGTAAATGAAGCACCAAGCCACATGAATGAAATTTTGGGATAATTAGCTCCAACCACCATAACTGCGGATCCAGTATTTGTGAAAATGCTATTAATATTATTATAAAGAGTAAACAGAATGGGAATAAAAAATGGACTCCAAGTTATGAATAACGTCACAATTACGGCCAGGCATAAAAAAACTGAAACCAGATAACTTGAGCACCTTCTGTTATTACTCATAAGCTTTACCCCTTTTATTAAGCATGTACCTTTATATTACATTTATATATTATACTATACTGTTGTGGCTTAATTATAGAAACCTACAGCGCAGTAAATTATGTACAGCAACGAATTGGTACATCTAAACTATAAAAGGCGCGGTGGATTTACCTGTAGTAAAATTCACAGTGCCTTTTAAATTGCAAATGGGCTATTTTTTTATTATCGATAGTATTATCCATAGTTCGCGGAATCAACCTGTAACCACATCACGTTTTTTCAGCCATGTGGCGGCAAATATGATACAGATAACCAGATAGAAAAAACTGATTATGACAAACTGTTCGGTACCACACTGCATGGGGCCACCGGGATGATTGGCGCGCATACCGACGCTAAGCAGCGAATAGGGAAACCAGGCACCATATCCCTTGGCAAACGCTGCCAGTCCCGCAACCCCGCCGATCAGCGCGATTCCGACCGGTACCGCGAAACTGCGTATTACGAGCGAAATGCAAAGCTGGAGAGCGCAGATCACAATCCCGCCGATGGCACCGTACAGAAGCCATTTGAGAAGTTCCGGCGGGACAGGAGTATTGAACCCGCAGAGCTTGCCGGAGATCACAAACAAGACGCCGATCCAAACCTGCGTTAGAAGCACCATAACGGAAGCCATAATAAGTTTAGAAAAATAAATATACGGAACTGGCACGGGAGCCGTCATAATAGTATTCCAGTTGTAATTCATATGTTCCAGGCGGCACAGATAGGAACAGTAAACACCGATAATGGCGGGAAGGAAAAAGTAACAGGTGAAAAGGGTGTGCTGAGTCCACAAGCTGTACCACTGGTCCTGCAGGATATCTACATTTTGCAGATAATTAAAGGTGCCCATTACGGCCGGCAAAATGGGAAGAATTAAAAATGCAAGCCAGACCGGGCTGTGATAAAGTTTCATTCTTTCGGCCTGAAGTGTTCTGAAAAACATATTTTACATCTCCTTTCGGACAAAAAGCGCGCGGCCTGTAATATAAATCGTAAAGAACATGATGCTTAAGGCGATAAATCCGTTCCAGTCAACAGGCACATAGTGGAAATCGGTGATACGAGTAGCTCTGTCCCAATCCATGCCTACAAACATCAGTACGCCATAATATCCCCAAAGGAAAAACCGTTCAAGGCTCTGGGGAAAATACATAATAAAAAGCCCGGCAAAGCTGCCGATGATACCTACGCTGAGTGGAATCATCTGATTCTTGAACAGAAGCGACAAAACCTGCTGCAGCAAAAGAATGGTCAGGTTTACGGCCGTTGTAAAGAGCAGGTAATATAATAATTTATTGGACGGAGGATTTCCCCAAAATCCAGCCGTGTAGCCCACAGCGACGATGACGATAAGCTGTAAAAGAACTGTGGCGAGCATATACAGAGCTCCGCATACGAATTTGGCGGCAAACAAGCGCTGGGCGGGCATCACGGTATTCAGAAGCTTAAATGTTTGCCCCTTATGTTCAATATCACAGAGCCGTGATGCCACCACAGCCGCAATAACCGGCATCATGATGGAGTTAAGCAGCGGTAACTGGTAAAGAAAATACATCCATCCTTGGTAAAGGTCGTGCGCGTCCATTCTTTGAATACCCCATAAAGACCATAACATCTGTACTAAAATCAGCGCGGCGACGATTGCCCATACCCTTCTGTGGCGGATTTTCTGGAATTCCACGGAAAGTGCTTTTATCATAAACTCACCGCCGTTCCGGTCAGCTCAAGGAAGATATCCTCGAGACTCTTGCGCCGTTCTTCAATGCGCACCACAGGGATATTTTTTTCAAAAATTCGGTGAATATGACCAGCAAGCTCGTTGTCGGAAAGCTTGGGCAATAAGATGTAATCTTCCTGTATCCGGCAGGAAATGCCTCGACCACCGAGTATTTTTACTGCCGCCTCGTTATTCAGAGTCCGGACAGCAATGCTGTGCCTGCTCCTTTCGTGAAGCAAGGACAGGCTATCTTGAAAAACAAGCTCGCCGCTGCTGATGATTCCTACATGAGTGGCTATCTGGTCAATTTCGCTTAACAGATGGCTTGATACCATCACCGTCATGCCAAATTGTTCCGGCAGTGAGCAAATCAGCTCGCGCATTTCCTGAATGCCCGCCGGGTCCAGGCCGTTTGTCGGCTCATCAAGAATTAAAAGCTTTGGAGTTCCCAACAGCGCGCAGGCCAGCCCCAGGCGTTGCTTCATGCCCATTGAATACTGCGAGACCTTTTTCTCTTTCTGATTTTCCAGCCGGACTATTTGCAGTACCCGATCAATATCTTTTTCCTGCACACCCTTCAGTGTACAGATAATCCGCAGGTTTTCCGCGCCGGTCAGGTGCCCGTAGTAACTGGGTGATTCAATCAGGGACCCGATGTCCTTTAGAATATCGAGCCTGTTTTTGTTGTTAACCGTTTGGCCGAACACAGCTATGGCTCCGGCTGTGGGCCTAATTAAGCCTAGTATCATTTTCATTGTGGTGGACTTGCCTGCGCCGTTCGGTCCGAGAAAACCATATACAAC
>DHSK01000079.1:32108-32900 GCA_002408445.1 Syntrophomonas sp. UBA5288 | reverse complement strand
GCCGGGTGATTTTGAAAGAGTTAACAAGTCCAGCTTCTTATTGTCCGCTTAGGCTTGACCAGATCGCCTCCTGACCGACAATATTTCTTTTCGTCAGGGGCCAGCTCCTTGATCCAAGCGTCAAGTTCAGGCCTACTAGGATATCCTAGGATCCTAACTGTACGGGAAATGCATTTGCCGTGCTCCAAGTAGTAAGCAACAGCCTTTTGACGTTCTTCTTCGCTGTATTTTGACTTTCTTATGTAATCCTCATGAAGATCACCATTTTTGATGTACTCTTTGTACCAGTTGATAAGCGCTCCCTTTGAAGGGTATCCTAGTTCACGTATTACTGTTGCATAACTCATATCGTACTGTATTAATAACTGGACAGCCTTAATTCTTTTCTGATAGGTAAACATGCAGAACCTCCCTGGTTTTATATTAGGTCCAGGATTTTGTCCGCACCCCCAAAACGCTAATGAAAAGTGAAGGCTTTTCACAACGACAAGTAGCTCGAACACTAGAAATCCATCGGACTACAGTTAAGAAATATTGGGATATGACCCCGGACGAGTATCATGACACCATACTTGAACCGGCCAAGAAATCCAGTCTTGAGCAGCATAAAGAACTGATTTTATCCTGGCTGAGCACTTACCCGGAAATTACCGCAGCTCAGATACATGACTGGCTTAAAGAAAAATACAGCCTACAACTCGCAGAGAATAGTGTCAGAAGATATGTCCGGATTTTGCGTATTGAGTATGATATAAAGCCGGTTGCAGGCATCCGAGAATATGAAGCAATACA
>DHSK01000079.1:0-31786 GCA_002408445.1 Syntrophomonas sp. UBA5288 | reverse complement strand
TTGAATGGATGGGAGGTAAACCCGGAGAACTGGTATTTGACCAGGACCGATTAATTGCGGTTAATGAGAATTATGGGGATATCATTTACACCCAAGAATTTGAAGCCTTTCGGCAAAGTGAGAAATTAGATATTTACCTGTGCAGAAAGGGAGATCCTCCCAGTAAAGGCCGAATAGAGGCAGTAGTTAAATTCTTTAAATATAACTTCGCCAGATACCGGCAATATAGCGAACACTGGCTCTTATCATACCGGCAAGGATAAAAAAGGGTGAGCCCGCCCGCTGCAAGCTCATTTTAGAAAACCGTTCGGTCGCGCCCATATCGCTGGCGGCGCTAAGGATCACCATAAAGAACAACCTGACCAACAAAGAGCAAGAGCTCGCTGTCGCACTCTCAGCCGCCCCGAACAAAAAAATCGAGTACGGATTCACCTTTGAAAGCTCCACCTGTGGGCAATACGAGTTTATTTGCGAGGAATTCAGGATAGTAGATTTCCTGGGCTTGCGGGGCATACGCAAACACGCCGGGATAAAGGAAACAAGAGTGTCTATGCCGGATACCTTCCGGACGTACGTATTCCTCTCCGACGCCAATTCAGGCCTCGTAGCCGGCGATTCGTCGAGCATAAATAAAAAAGGCCCGGATCATACGGAGCCGCTGCAGTATAGAGACTTCGTGGACGGAGACCCCATGAACCGCATCAATTACAAGCTCTCGTTCAAGCACGACCGCCTTATGATCGCGGACGGGTCGCAGCCGCGCAAGGATGCGTATTTAGTATTGTGGAACGGCGGCTTATCGCCCGCGGGAGTGCCGCCAAGCGTTCCCGACGCGTTAGCCGAGGCTTTCATTTCCATATGCTCGTCCTTTGTTGACGCCGGCATACCGTACACAGCCGCGTGGAAAAGCTCCGAGTCGGGCGGGATAACCCAAATGGAGGTCGCCTCCAAGGACGATATGTACGATGTCATAAAAGGCATCATGCGCACAGGCGGAGTTGAAACGCAGGTGAATGAATACTTAAGAGCGTTCGGCGGAAAACATTATCCGGCCGTCGCCTATTTCTCATACAGATCGCAAAACGAATTGGGTATGCTGAACGGTATAGGCCAGGTAACGCCATTTATATGTAAGCAGGAAAACGAGCCCGCGGACGGCGAGGGCTGCTTTTTTACGCCCGGGAACTACAGGAGCGTGCTGAGCCGGGTATATATTTAATACTGGGGAATGAGTGAGGTATGAAGGATAATAAAAAAACTATTGACGAAACAGGCTTTTCTTTAACTCCGGACGAGAGCAAGGAAACCGGGTACATACAAAGGTTATTGACCGCCCTTATTTTATACGCGGGTTTTTCCGGGTGCGTTTGGACTGTTCTCGGCTTAGGTGGTATGGGAGTAAACCCCGTTCCGCTCCTGGTGATCGGCTGCGCCTATTGCGCGGCGTTCTGCGGGCTCAGGGGCAGATGGCGGGTCATATCCATACTGGCTGACATCGCTCTTTTGGTATATTTTTATTTGGCGTTGTCCTTTATGGCGGACGGCTGGAACGCGGTGTCCAATCAGGTATGCCAGACTTTCGAGGTCTATTTGGGTCGCATATTGCCGCGCTACGCCATAAACGGGGAGCATGTGGTCCTTAGCGCCGGCATGTTTTTGGCAACGGGCTCGGCGGCATTGGCGATCCTGTGCGGGCGCACGGCGCAGGCGGCCGACGCCTTCAGACGCTTATCGGGCCTGTTGGCGCTTGGGTTATGGGCGGCGGCCCTTATATTCCGGGTACCCTATCCGCCTGCCTGCGTAGCGGCGCTTATAGCCGCCGTGGCTGTTCTTGCGGGAACGAGGATACCTGTGCGGAGCATGTTTTACGGACGCAGCTCAAACGGCGGCGGTAACTGGCTGTTAATAACCATAGCAGTTTTATTATGCGTATCCGCCCTCATGTCCTTTCCGCTCAACGAGCTGAACAAAAACGCCGACGGAGCGCGCAGGCAGGCGGCGAGGGCCATAGACTCTTTCAGGTACGACGCGGAAGAGGATACGGCGCCCGAAGGCGATTTCAGCCGCCTTTCAGAATATCCTTCCATGAGCGACGCCGAGTTTTACGCAGCTCAATATGCGGGAGACATCTACTATCTCAGAGGTTATGTGGGAGAAACCTATACAAGCGACGGCTGGGTGAGTCTGGAGCCCGGACGCCGGGCGGAATACGCCGGGCTTTTCAGTTGGCTCCATAACAGAGGCTTTTACGCGCAGAACCAGCAGTCGGTGCTCCGGGATGCTCTTGGAATGGATGCCGAAGCCCCTGTGGAGATCCCTGTAGTGAACGCCGGCGCGTACTCCAAGTATCTCTACGCTCCTTATGAGGCGGTGGTTCCGGACGAGCCGGACATTTACCGCATTGGAGACGAGAACCTTCTTGCCGGGGGCTTCAAAGGCGAAAGAAAATATAAATTTATCATATCAGGAGGCACGTATCGGACTACGAGCTGCTTTATAACGAACTAAACAAGGCTTTCGGGCGCGGCGACACAAACGTCGTGGGATACCTGAGAAGCGAGAACGGTTACCGCGATTTCGTATATAAAAACTATCTTGAAATACCCGAAGAAGCTCGTTCATCAATACAGAACTTCCTGGGCGGCTTTGTCCCGCCGGAGGACGGACTTACCTTTAGTGACGCTAAAACCATTGCCGACTCATATATAAGCTCCTTGCCCTATTCCGATATGCCCAAAGCCTCTTACTACAGAGGGGATTTTATAACGGATTTCCTTTCGGAGAACAGAGAGGGCAACAGCCTGCATTTTTCTACGGTAGAGACCCTTTTATTCCGTTATCTTGGTATCCCCGCAAGATATGTGGAGGGATATATATTGACGGAGGACGAGCTTGAGACCGCTAAGAACGGCGGCGCCGTGACCATAAACCCTGAAAACCTTCGCGCCTGGACTGAGATATACAGAGACGGTGTGGGTTTTGTCCCCTACGAACTTGACCCGCCTGAAATTTACCTGCATGATCAGATGATGACCGATCCGATGACGGAAGCTGATCCACCGGAGGATGAGCAGGCCGACCCTCATAGCATGCTGCTGAGGATACTGCTGCTGGTGCTGGCGGTGATCGTGATAATGCTTGCCGTCGGCTTTGCAATACTCGCTATACGCCGGGCATACATTCGCCGCCGCTATAAGAGGATACTGAAGATCACCGACAACGGCGAGGCCGTAAGCCTTACTACGACATATTTGATATGGGTCGTCTCGCACGCCGGCATTCCGTATAAAAATGGCTCTCTTCACGATCTGTGCCCGGAATTTGAAGAGCTGTTCGGCCGGGATATGCGCGAGAAATACTCCGAAGTCATCCGCATACAGCAGCAGGCCATTTTCAGTGACCTGGTCATATATGATGAAGAAAGAGCTATGGTAACCGGGTTTTTAAACGAAGTTGTGGGGCTGCTTGGAAAGCAGGCCAGTCTTACCCGCCGGTTCAGGCTTAAATGGATCGATTGCGTCGTGTAGATCAACCAAACCTTGAAGCGATGATAATGATGTCAAGATGAATATTTTTTACAATCTTTTTAAATTTAGATAGGGAAAAATATAGAAAAAGATATATAATAGAAAAATATAAGAAGAAACGGTAAAAGAATTTTATATCTGCGGAGGAGCTGCTATGAAGGGTACGGTTGTTACGACCTGGTTTTCCAGCATAAAAGATTTATATGGAGAGGAAGTTTTGACGAGGGCGCTTGAGGCCAATGCGTGGGAACGGGACAGAATCATCAACCCGTTGGAAGAGGTTGACGACGAGGAAGCCAACCGCATTATACAGGCCGTCGCCAAACAGATGGATTTACCGGTAAGGGACCTATGGCGAGCGATTGGCAAAAAAAATATCTATTCCTTTTTCAAATGGTTTCCGTCTTATTTCGAAAGAGCCAGTCTAAAAGGCTTTTTGATGATGATGGGCGACGTTCATATCCAACTGACCAAAATGATTCCCGGCGCCAAGCCCCCGGGATTGGTTGCCAAAGAGCTTTCCACCAACGAAATAGAAATTACGTATACCTCCCACCGGGGGATGATTGATTATTTTATGGGTTTGTTGGAGGGCAGCGCGGAATTTTTTAAGGAGAAACTGGAGTTCGATATTCTTGATATCAATCTGGAAGGCCCAACAAAATCTTTCCGAGCGCGCATCAAATTTGAAAAAACGGATGGCGTTGAGAAAAATTTTGTCTCCAGCCGGATATTTTCCCTGGGGGTCATTAAGAGCCCTGCTCTCAAAATCGGCGTCGTATCCGCGTTGATTTTTACCGTGGCCCTGCTGGTGTTGTTCCCGGGTCAGGAAATATACAGGTATATCGCCGGTGCGGCCGTGGCCTTTTTAGCTTCCGTCGGGGTGGCCGTCAATGTGCTGAAGCCCCTTCAGTTCCTGACCGGGGAACTGGAAAAGGTCAATAAGCTGGAACTTGCCGACAAAATCAGAATGAAAACCGGGGATAACCTGGAAAAATTTGCAGGCTCCATCAATGGCGTGAAGGATCAGCTGAGCCGCGACCTCCTGCTTTTAAAGGGCGGCAACGACGATCTGCATTCTTTCACCAAGGCTTTTTCCGAAATTGCCGCCAAGATGGAAGATGTTTCGGACGGCATTTCCGGCGTCGTGTATGACGTTGCCAACGGCGCAACCCACCAGGCGGAAGAAACGGAAAGATCGGTCTACATTCTGAATACCAATATTGAAAATCTGAACCTGATTGCCGGAGAGCAGACCGCAGGTAAGAAAAATCTCGACCACGCCGTATCCGACATCGAAAAGTCCTTTGACGATACCCGGAAGGTGGCCGGAATGATCCTGGATGTCAAAAACAGCTTTGCGCAGGTTAACAACGAGGGAGAGGAACTGGCCAGGCGGGTACAGGACATCATGAACATCATCACCACTGTCGCCGACGTCGCGGACCAGACCAACCTCTTGGCCTTAAATGCGGCCATTGAAGCGGCCAGAGCGGGAGAAGCCGGGAGGGGCTTTGCCGTAGTTGCCGATGAGATCAGAAAACTGGCGGAAAACTCCAAGTCAGCGGTGACGGTTATCAATGACAACCTGATTATGTTCACCGGCCAGGTGTCCAGGCTTGTGGATGAGATCAAGGCGCAGTTTACGCAATTGGAAATTAGCAACAAGACGCTGGAGGGGGTAATCGCTGAGAATCAAAATTCCACCCGGCAAATCGGCGTGGTCGCCCAATCCATTGCGGATCTGATTGCCAAGCTGTCCAATGAGGCGCAGGAGTTGACCAAGGTGTATGAAAACATCCATTCCCTGGCCGCCATAGCCGAAGAAAACTCGGCTTCCTCGCAGGAAATGAGTGCGAATGTTACGGAGTATTCCGAACGGATCAAGGATTTGACGCACCATATCCACATGTTGGAGAGCTTGTCCGCACTATACAAGACCGAACTGCAAAAATACAAAATTTAAGAAGGTTCAATATTAGCAAGGCTCGTCCCAGAACGCTTAGGCGTGTAAGCATTTTGGGACGAGCCTTTTTATAGGCCAACAGAGGGACGTTCTTTTTGTTGGCTTCCTCTGTTGGCTTTGAATATAAAATCAGCCATTTGGACGATGCGAAAATGGGAAAATTATTCTATAATTGTTGTAAAATATTTTTCATGCCGTTTTATGCCGTTATGACGAAAGACCCGGGGAGGATGTTCGGCTGGGATGACAGCAGAATGCAGAACCGGGTTCTCAGCGCAAGAAACCCGATGTGAAAATTTGGCCGGCCAAAAACCGGGAAGGGATGGGACTTATAAATGAGAAACACTACCAAAAAAACCTTGGCAACGAAGATAAAGCAACGGTGATGCGGTACATACCGGACACCACCGCGCCGTTCCTGACTCCAGGCGGCGTAAACCGCAGCTCGGACAGCGCGGCGACGGTAAGCTTTAACTCTGATGAAGAGGGCCAATACTATTACGAGGTGGTGGCGGAGGGCGCGGCGGAGCCGGCCCTTGACACCAGCGGCCCGGGACCAGCCTGCGTCTTCGGCGATCAGACCATCGCCCTGACCAGCCTGACCGCTGGGAGTTGGGATATCTACATTAAGGTCAAGGATGACTCCGGGAACGTCAGCAACGTTATAAGCATGACCATCCCCGCCCTGATGGCGGGGATCCCGAACCTGACGGCCACCGCCGGCTCCGGCAGGGTTCACCTGAACTGGACTCCGGTGGTGGGCTCGGTATCATACTCGGTCTATCAAAGTATGACTTCCGGAACCTATGGCAGTGCTTTGGACAGCGTAGCGTCATCAGTCTATAGCTATGATGTTACGGGGCTGACCAATAATACCACCTACTATTTCATGGTAAGCGCCCTGGATTCTTATGGAAACACGGCCGACTCCAACGAGGCCAGTGCTACCCCGCGCCGGCATAGCGGCGGTTCCTCAAGTAAGAGCAACCCAACCGTTACAACCGGTGAAGCAACCTCTATTAATGAAACCACGGCCACTTTACAGGGAAAGATCGAATCTGACGGAAACTCCACCATTACTGAATATGGTTTTATGTATGGTAAAGATAAGAACAGCCTGACCAACAAAGCAAAGGCGGGAACCGGCAACCACCGGGGAAATTTCACTTGCGGACTAAGCGGCCTGGAAGCGGGCGCCACCTACTATTACAAAGCCTATGCCCAAGCAGATGACGATATATTATATGGCGGCGTCTTGGGCTTCACCACGGAAAAGGCCGTTCAACCGGAGCCAGAGCCGGAGCCGGAAGAAAAGCAAATGTTTTCTGATGTGCCGGACACTCACTGGGCCTATGCGTCCATAAACCAACTGTGCCAAAAAGGAGCCGTCAACGGTTATAAAGACGGGAGCTTCAGGCCGGATTCCCCCATCACCCGGGCCGAATTTATCACCATCCTGGTAAAAGCCCTGAATTTGAAAGCTGCCGCGACAACCCCAAACTTCAGCGACACTGCCGGTCACTGGGCCCAAGAAAATATTGCTGCCGCCTCCTCCTTAGGCATTGCCGGCGGTTATACGGACGGCGGCTTTAAGCCCGACGCGCTCATTACCCGGGAGCAGATGGCGGTGATGGCGGTCAAGGCCGCCGGAGTCACGACCGGTTTCGGTGAAACTGCCTTTGCGGATAATGATCAAATTTCATTCTGGGCCCAAGGCAGTGTACTGGCGGCAGTAGACGCCGATATCATGACAGGCTACCCAGACAATACCTTCCGACCTCAGGGCAATGCCACCCGGGCGGAAGCGGTTTGCATTATTGCAAAGCTGAAGAGATCACAAAATCTTTATCCTTGAATAAGGTTGATGTTTAAGGAAGAAATTCACAATAAGGAATAAGGTATTTTATGGATGAATTTGATTTATTGATTCAACAAGGCAATTTAGGGTTCTATACTTCCTGTGAAGTCACCCACATTACAGTTTTCGACAAGGAGACTAGACAAGCATACAACTATTATACTGTTTTTGTACTTGAAGAAAGGGATCTACGGAATTCTGAGCTGAAATACCTGACAGAAAAACCACTTTCTCTGTCCAATCGTTTTTCTCTTTGTATTATGCAATACCAAGCTGAATTAAAAGATGCACAGCAAAATTATGAACAATTAATTTCTGCGTCCACTACTTGTGATATCGGTTGCGGCCAACTCAATATAGGAAGGTTTAAGATACTTCCTAAACAATTCATCCCATGTGACAGTACAAAAACAATCCCTCTAAATAAAGGCTTAAAAAATAATTTCCAAAATGGCAGCTATATTTTAGAGCTTTTTGATATGCAAAAACCACTATCGGTTCTCCTCACCCAAAAAGAACTTCATTTGGCTGCTCAAAAGCTACAAGAAATATTACCGATTGATTTATTCGTTCTTAGTGATCGCGTAGGTAATATGGTATTTCAGTTTCCTTCACAAGTTTTAGGTATTAATTTTAAACCAGATAGAGAAGAACAAAATCTGGAGTTCAATCTTAGTATTGATAATCGAATATTAAATCCCCAGCGCTATTTGGTTATGGTCTCCAATGAGTTTGATGATACTTTTGTGGGTTTTGGAATAAAAGAACAAGTTGAGGCGAGTTTTACTTTGAATACCGGTGATACCGCCACCCTGAATCAAATAAAAGTGGTCGATAAGGAAACACGATTAATTGTGTTTCTAGCTTCCGCGAGTTTTATCCGAAGCATTGGGATGAGCATGAATATTGGTTCCCGGTTTGGCAATGAACGTATTATTATTGACGGGAATGGTCATACAATAATGGTCCCTGTTGATTCACAGGAGTCTTTTGAAATTCCCAGAAAGAGTGTTTCGGAATGGAAAGATTACACGCGAAGGCGTCAATATCGGATGGACTTGGAAAAATTAGAAAAACAAATGAAATTCATCCAATATGGGGGCCAAGGCAGAAATGATAGAGAAAAGGCCATGCATGATATAAGAAATCTTATTCGGCGTTTTGAAGACAAGAAAATTTATTTATGGGACCCCTATCTATCTGCCAATGATATTCTCAATACTTTGTACTATACAAGGCACTACAATACTGAGCTGCGAGCTATTACCTCCGGTATCTTGAAGAAGCGGAATAATATCGACGGAACGAACTATACAGATATTAAACTTTGGATGGCAGATCAAAAGGAGATCTTTGAGACCAGAAGTAATAACTATGGAATCAAATTAGAAGTACGGTGCCAGCATGGGAACTATGGATTTTCCTTTCATGACAGGTTTTTAATTTTTATTTCCGAAGAAAATACAGCAAAAGTCTGGTCACTAGGCACCTCTATTAACAGTCTAGGAGGAGCTCATCATATAGTTCAAGAAGTTAATCATCCCCAACACATCGTCAATGCTTTTGAACAACTTTGGAATGCCTTGGACAACAAGGATTGTCTGGTTTGGAACAGCCAGCAACTATCAAAGAAGAGGCTTTAGTATGGAAGAACAAAATATGGATTTATTTGAGAAATTGGAAAGAATGACACTGAAGCTTCATATAGGAGAAAACGCCGGCAATACAGATAAAGGGTATTTTCAGTTATTTGAAGAAGGTGAAAAAGAAAATGACCTCCACAAAATCTATGAATTTGTAAACGGATTGGAACGAGGAAATTTGGCTCGTCCCCATAAAGAATTTACCGATTGTTTTACATCCGCCTGGGAACAAGATGAAAAACGCACCATTGAAATTCTCAATAAAAAAGAAAGAATAATTGACTGTGTTTTTCTCGCTTATAGTTTGCATAATGAAAAAAAGCTGCAACTTGTATGCCGCGAAGATATTAAAAATTCACGGCTGAAATTTGAACTAATCCGTCAGTTATTGGCCGGAAAGCCGGAATATACCGAAGATAATATGGAGACCATCAAGCAGGGAATCATACAACTTGCTGAACTGGATATAAATTTATTTGCGTTTATGATTAAGAAATTGGAGCATAATAAAAATTTTTTTCCTGTTATGGGGAAAGCATTAAACGATTTATCAGAAGATGGGCTGAACGTTTATGCCGATACGATTTGCATTGATAAATATAAACATAATTTTTCTGAAGTTAATCGCATGTGGGAAGAAGTTAGAGATGACAGATGGTATTTTATTTTTGGTAATTTACAGAAAACCATTTGCGCGAAATGGGAAAACCTGCTCGCTACTTGTTTAGAAAAAGAGGAGTATTTCAATGATATCGTTATAAGCTCTTATGCAAATCTTATTTTATTCTGTATGATACATAAATACCAGAATGAAGATCTATTGATACAAGATTTAGAAAAAGCATTAGATATTTTTGAAAATCACCTGTTCGCCTGGCATTCTAGCTACAGTCGGGCAATGTCAGTTTATTTTATTGATATTACAAGGCTATACATGTTCAAGCTGGTTTTAACCAATCACAAAATTTCATGGGAAAATCGGGAGGAATTAAAAAAGCGCTTGCAAAGTATGTTTGGGGAAGCTAGGCGCCATGGGTATTACTGGAAATATGCTGAGACTAAAGCTGATGATATTTTGGGTCTTGAGGTGGATACGATATAGTGGGTCCGCAGAGGTAAAACAAAAACAGGCTCACAAAGCAGTTGAACAACTAGTTGTGCTTTAAAGCAGAAACCACTCTAAAAACAGACGATCAATATGATCTGTAAGGAGGGGCCAAGATGAAAGACAAAATAAGAAGTAATCAAAATGAAATTACACCGGTTCATCTTCATTTGGAGCTGAAAAGTGAGTTCCTGACGGAAGATCAAAAAAGAATGCTTAAACGATACGGGGAATCTTCAACGGGAGAGACCATATGCAGGGATATTCTGATACCATCCGATATGCCGCTTCATAACCTGCACTATGCGATTCAAAAACTTTATGGCTGGCAAAACTCACATTTGCGCTGTTTTCGCCTGCCGGAAGAAGTGTATCAAAAACTGACCGGAGGTACCGTAAAAGGCTGGGCGGATTTAGTAGGGGTTTTATTCCAGCCGCCGTCCGAGTCGGAGGAAGATATTTTCTGGGACGATGACTATGAAAAAGGCAATTTTAACGCATGGCTTAAAAAGAAATATACAGGACCATATTCTTACGGCGGGGAGCTGGAGTATCCTGAATTTGCGAAAAGAGATGTGGAGCAACTCATGGATCATTTTAAGCTGCTTGATGTCAGGGAGTCCTTTCACGATTACATAGATCGGACTAAAAAGGATGGGGGCAGGGAAATTAAAATCCTGCGCCAGGCTCCTTTGATTGAGCTGACTCTTGAAGAAATGAATTCATCTATTACCATAGAGGCTGGAACGGAAGATTTGTTGGAACGGCTTGAAGTAAGTAAGGTGCTGGCCAGCCCAAATGAAATGCTTGACGAAAAAAGGCTTTTTCCCGTGACCAGGGAACTTATTTATAACTATGATTTTGGGGATAATTGGACGATCACCCTTACTAAGGAAGATGATTGCAGAGATTTGCTGGCCAGCGGGCTTGTTTCACAGGAAGAGATTGCTGATGCAAATTATATCGTGCTGCATGAGCACAGACCGGTCTGCATCCATAAGGACGGAGTATTTTTACTTGATGATGTGGGCGGATTAAGTGGGTTTGCCGATTTTTTAGAGACTGTTTACGAATGCAAAGACAGAAGAGAACGGGATGGGGCTCGTACTTGGGCAAAGAGCTTGGGATGGAGTGAAAAGAAGATTGCCAGCACAAGGATCTTGTAGCGATAAAGGGTAATTTTTCCGTCAAGGGGATACCATCTTTAGACGGCATTTATTAATTCGACAAAATGGGGGGAAAGTGGTTTTTCTGACTTTCTAATCCCCTTTTTCAGTATCTAGATATTATGCAAAAGTCTTGTAATTTAGATACTTATAAACGAATTGATCGGATAATGCCTGCTTCGTTATCAATAATTACAGGGACAATTACTTGACGATATAGTCATATCATGATACGGTATGACTATATATGATGCTAAAAAGAGGTGATACCATGGAAGCGACAATTAGACCATCAGCGGATTTAAGAAACCATTATAGTGAAATATCCAAGCAGTGCAGAGAAACCAGGAATGCAGTTATTATTACCGTAAATGGACGAGGTGATACAGCAGTTCTTGGACTGCAGGATTATTATCAGATGAAATCAGAATTGGAATTGTTGAGAACGCTTGCAGAAGCTGATGATGATGTCAAATCTGGACGAGTGGCGCCGATAAAGGATTCGTTTGAGGAACTTCGTGCATCTTTATTGGAAAGGAAGAATGGATGAAGTATAGAATTCTGAGAACGGATAAGGCAGAGGAGCAGCTTCGTGAAATCATATTCTATATAGCAGATGATTCAAGTGATGTAGATATTGCATTGGACTATCTCGGGAAAATTGAAACTGCAATCAATCGTCTACAAGATTTCCCAGAATCAGGAAGCATACCAAGATATTCAATTTTGAAAAAACAAGGTTATAGAGTAATAATAGTTGAAAGGCATCTTGTATTTTATAAATTTATTCAGGAAGAAAAAACCGTTATTATATACGCTATTGTGGACGGCAGAAGAGAATATCGTAATTTAATATAGCAGAAGCAAGGGCAGAAGCAAGGGGACGGTTCTCTTGCTTCCCTGCCAGTGATACATGAATGTTGCCAAAAATAAAATTCTCAGACAAAGGTCTGATGGCTTTATTCTTGGCAGTGCCGACTATTTCAGCATGTCTTGACATTATATCGGAACACCGATGCAATGAGCGTGGGTGACGAAAATGACCATACAACAGCTTATGCAGGATATGAAGATGTCCCGCTATCGTTTATCAAAAATCAGCGGGATTCCATGGGCGACTCTCGCAGATATTTATTCTGGGAAACCACAGCTCGACCGGTGTGGAGCAGGAACGCTTTCCAAGCTGTCCAAGGCACTCGGACTCTCCATTGAGGAATTGCTGGAACTGGAGTCCGAACCGACAAAAAGCATATCCGATGGGAAGACAGATAAAAAAACGTACTTGGGAACCGGATTGTCTGAAAGTATTCTGATGATGGGGTAAGTGTGGAGATCTCTTTCATTAACTTGTTACAGCTGGACGCAAGCGTTCAGGCGTTAATATAGGAGGGATACTATGCTTGGAGCAATCATCGGCGATATTGTAGGGTCGCGTTTCGAATTCAATAACCACAGGAACAAGAAATTTGATCTGTTCGCCGAAGGCTGCTTCGCAACCGACGACAGCATAATGACCCTTGCTGTCGCTAAAGCAATAATGGAAGCGATGAAAATTGAGAAACAGTCAAATCGTTGCTACGACCATGACTTTCATGCTCGCCTCTCCGATCTAACTGTGAAGTATATGCAGGAAATTGGGCGCAAGTATCCAAACTGCGGATTTGACGGTATGTTTTACAAGTGGGTTTTTAGCGATGACCCCAACCCATATAACAGCTACGGCAACGGAGCGGCAATGAGAGTAAGCCCTGTGGGATTCGTTGCACAGTCAGAGTGGGAAGTTGAACACCTTGCTGAAACTGTGACAGCAGTCACTCACGACCATAATGAAGGCATAAAAGGCGCAACGGCAACAGCCGTAGCAATATATATGGCGCGGAATGGTGCACTAAAAATTGAAATCCGCGAGCGCATCGCTCGCGACTACTATCCGCTGGATTTCAAGATTGACGATATTCGAGCGACTTATTGCTTCAACGAGACTTGCCAAGAGACCGTTCCGCAGGCGCTTGAATGCTTCTTTGAATCAACTTCTTTTGAGGATTCTATCCGTATTGCCATCTCCCTCGGTGGCGACAGCGATACCATTGCGGCAATTACCGGCGCAATTGCCGAAGCGTACTATGGTGTGCCGGAGGATATAAAGGAAAAAGCTCTCACCTATCTGGACGATGAGCTTCGGACGATTTATGATGAGTGGAATGCTTTTTCACCGCTGAACGGTGAGCAGTTTAGAGTGCTTACGAAGTACATCGGCAGGCTTTCTGACCGCACGATGATTGACGACTACACCGTACCGTTTTGGGACTATTTCCCTTATAGTGAGTTTGAGTCTGAGTGGATTTATTCAGAATTCCCATGCACAAATTACGGTGAGGTTCTCTCCGAAATGGGTATAGCCTTAAACTACGACCAAATAACTGCCAAAAGCGTAGATGACCTGAATGCAAAACAGGTTCTTGCTTTAATAACATCAGCATTTCGAAACGACCACTTCGGTAACGGTGTGATAGTTAAGTATTTCCGCTCCGGTGCAATGTTGAAATGGTTGAAGCGTCTAAAAGATATCGACTGGCAAAAAAAACCGCGGCAGATAACTGAGGTCGAACTTGAACTCGGCGGGATGGGGGGATATAACACCTATCGTGTACTTCTTACTGACGAGACCGCAAAATTCTCTTTGAGCATTCTTAATTACGATGATACTAAGATGAAGGTTTATGAGAATAATGATATAGAATTCGTCCGCAGAACACTGGACAGGATGCACTTTGAATATTGGCTGTCGAGTTATCCGCAAGAAGGTGAAATGCAAATTTGCGACGGAGAGCAATGGAATCTAAACATCACATACGATGACGGCACAGTCATCTCCAGCGGAGGTGATAATACATACCCAGAAAACTGGAATGCCCTACTTGAATTATTTGGAATCAACGAAGAAGACGAGGAGCAAAACGATGTCCAACAAGTATCAGTCGTTGTTCCTTTTCCAAATTTTGAAAATCTTAAAGCTTCTGTAGAAAAACTCCGCACGGAATTTTCCATGCTTGTTCTTGAACGAGACGAACTTCTCTATGTGGAATGTAAAAACATTGAAATGGCATATATGCTCGCCATCGGCGGGCTTGAATATAAGGCTTATGAGATTGAATGTGCGATTCTGCGGTTGAAACGAAAAGCCGAACTGATACAGGCAAAAAAGAACCGCCAGGAAAAAGTCGTTCTCTCTAAAATTGAGGAGCTTCTCGATGTCGAATTTGCTGAATATCAGGCAAAATTGAATGAGCAGATCGACAAGATGAACGCCGCACTTGAGCGGAGCCACTGCGAAACGCTATCCGAGGAAGAGACCCGCGAACTGAAAAAGTTGTACCGAGCTATAGTGAAGTCTTTGCACCCTGATATTCACCCTAATCTGAGCGAAGCAAAGATTCAGTTGTTTCAAAATGCAGTGACCGCATACGAAAATGGTGACATTAACGGACTCCGCATAATCAGCGCAATGGTTAACGAACCCGCCCTGCCCGAAGAGAAGCCAGACGTAATATCTCAGTTGATAAATGAAAAAGAGCGTCTTTCCAAGCTGCTCCAAATCGTCAAAGACAGGATAGCAGAGATAAAATCGGAGCACCCGTATACGATGAAATCACTCGTTCAGAGCCCCGAAAAGATAGAGACTCGAAAAGCTGAACTTGAAGCAAGCATTAAGCAACTAAACGAAACGCTTGTCGCTTATACGGCAAAGATTGAGGAAATGCTGAGGTGAGAATATGGGTGAACTGATAAAAAGTGAAGGTACCGGTCTGGTTAGTCTCCTTCACGGCAAAGGTGGCAAAATGGATATCCCTAAACCATTTGAAAGAGACATCTTCCTGTTCGATACCCACATCGCGGGAACAAGCTACATTGAGGGTATCGAAGAATTAGAGCCGCACCTCAACATTGACGACAAACTCGATTTCTTCCGCGAACCCGACAACCCACATGATAATAGGGCGATTGCAATTAAGAATGCTGACGGCGTGAAAATCGGATATGTGCCTAAAGTGGATAATGTGATTTTCTCGCGGCTTATGGACGCGGGCAAACTTCTCTTTGGGAGGATAGCCTCAAAAGGTATGCAGGGCAACTGGTTGAAAATCGACATTAGGGTCTATCTGCACGAGTAAAAACTCCGTAGGCGGGTGTACATGGAAGCAGAAGAACCGTCCCTTTGCTTCTCTTTGCTTCTCTTTGCTTCTACAAGGGGGAAACCCCGAGGCTGTCTTCTACCAACCATGGCATGGTTCCGCTTTTGACTGCGGTGTTGGTCATGGCCGGCATCTCCATCGCTATGGCGGTTCAAAACTAGTTAAGTCGGGAGGGTATTCATGAATCCGTTTTATGAGCAGATATATGGCATTGTAGAACAAATACCTTATGGGAAGGTGGTATCCTACAGTCAGATTGCGCGGATGCTTGGACGGCCCCGTGCGGCGCGAGAGGTTGGGCGGGCCATGCGATGCTGCCCTGATGGTTTGCCCTGGCAGAGGGTCGTCATGAAGGATGGTACTATTACGGGCGGTTTTTATGCAGATATGCGCAGAGCCATACTTGAAACCGAAGACATTACATTTCTGCCTGATGGCCGCGTTGATATGGATTTATGCCGCTGGCAATGTGAAAGATTTTTTAACACCGAGTGCCAACAAAAAGAACGTCCCCCTGTTGGCTGAGATAAGGAAATCTTAAGAAATTCATAAGTTGGAATTCCGAAATTGCTCCTTGTTCTGTGGTTGAATAATATCAGCACAGAATAAGGAGCTGTTTTATATGGTACGAAAAGCAAGCAAGAAAAAGCCCAAAATACGGATATTACTGTCATTTCTGCTGATGGCTGTCATAGTCGTCTTTGTATGTAAATACATCATTACCCCTGTCGCCCAGCATTTATTTGAAAAATACGTTGACTATAGAACCACGTCGGTAACCCCATTGAAAATAGGACATGACTCTGCTGTCGCTGTATCGCCAGACAGGCTGAACAGTCCTCACGCGATCCTGATCCGTTTAAAAGATCATACCATTTTAATGCAGAAAAATAGTGAAGAAGAAATCTATCCCGCTTCTTTAACAAAAATGATGACAGCCATTGTCGCCATAGAAAACTTGACTGATTTGAATAAAGAAATCACACTTACCAATTCTGTGTTTCAAGGCCTGTCGGAAGCAGATGCATCTATGGCAGGTTTCCAGCCGGGAGAGAATGTAAGGGCAATTGACCTTTTATATGGGGCTCTGCTTCCTAGTGGGGCAGAGTCTTGTATTGGGCTGGCTGATTACATTGCAGGGTCGGAGGAGGACTTTGTAGGGATGATGAATCAAAAAGCGGCAGATCTCAGCATGCATAACACACATTTTGAGAACTCAACCGGACTTCAGAATGAAAACCATTATACAACAGTAAAAGATATGGCTATTCTTCTAAGCTATACTTTGCAAAATGATACCTTCCGGGAAATTTTTACTTCATCCCGCCATTCCACGCAGCCTACTAATAAACATCCCGACGGGATAACCTTTTACAGTACCATTTTTGAAGAACTCAACCATCAAAACATTATTGATGGGGAATTTTTAGGAGGAAAAACTGGGTATACCGATGAGGCCGGTCTATGTCTCGCGAGTCTCGCTCAAGTGGGTAAACAAGAATATATTCTGATTTCAGCTGGTGCGAAGGGGGATCACCATTCGGAACAGTATAATATTACCGATGCATTAGCTGTATACAACAGTATAGTAAAATAATAAGTTCTTCATAAGAATTTATTAAGATTTTGATAAGCTAAAATTCCAATATTGCCTGCCTGATTTCGATAAGATGAAATTGTCGAATCGGGCAGGCTTTTATATTCCTGATAGGAAAGGATAGATCCAAATCATGGCGAAAACGGGAATTACAATTTATGGATGCGGGCAGGACGAGGCTGTTTTGTTCCGAGAGATGGCGCCTCGCTTTGGGGTTATGCCAACTATCACAGATACAGCGGTATCTGAAGTTAATATTGAACTGGCATTTGGAAATCGATGCATCAGCGTCGGTCATAAAACTCAAATTACAAATTCCATTCTTTTTGCGCTCAGTCGAGCCGGTGTAAAGTATATCTCCACCAGAAGTATTGGATATAACCATATTAATGTAAAATGCGCGCAGAGTATTGGCATTTCCGTTGAAAATGTCGCTTATTCGCCCGATAGCGTAGCTGATTACACATTAATGCTGATGCTGATGGCGGTGCGAAATGCAAAATCCATTATCAGCCGGGCAGATATTCATGATTTCAGATTGAATGATGTACGCGGGAAAGAATTACGCGATATGACCATTGGAGTTATCGGAACCGGGCGCATCGGCTCGGCAGTTATGGATCGGCTGCGAGGCTTTGGCTGCCACATATTAGCCTATGATCATTGTCCCAAAACCTCTGCCGATTACGTTCCTCTGGATGAATTGCTAAAGCAGAGCGATATTGTTACGCTCCATACACCACTTAACGCGGATACAAAACAGCTTTTAAATCGTCAACGGATCGAGCAGATGAAGCACGGCGCGTTTATTATCAATACTGGGCGCGGTTCACTGCTTGATACCGAGGCTCTTATTCCAGCGCTGGAAAGCGGTAAACTAGGCGGTGCGGCATTGGATGTCATAGAAGGAGAGGAAGGAGTTTTCTACTTTGACTACAGAGAAAAGCCTATTGCAAGCAAACTGTTGTTGCGGTTACAAAAATTACCGAATGTACTTATTACTCCGCATACTGCCTATTACACAGAACACGCCTTGAGCGATACGGTTGAAAATACTATTATCAATTGCCTGAAATTTGAAAGGAGAAAACAGCATGGATAGGTTGAAAATCGCAATTATATTCGGAGGCTGTTCCGAAGAACACCCTATCTCCGTTAAATCTGCCGGGGAGGTCGCCAAAAACCTTGATCTCGAAAAGTATGAGCCGTTCTATATCGGGATTACGAAAAATGGTGTTTGGAAGCTCTGTCACTGCCCTGACGCCAATTGGGAAAACGGCAGTTGCCGTCCGGCTATGCTGTCACCGGACAGAAGCGTACACGGATTGCTGGTTCTGGAGCAGGGACAATACCAAACGATCCGTTTGGATATGGTGTTTCCCGTTCTGCATGGCAAACTTGGCGAAGATGGTGCGATGCAAGGCTTGTTGGAGCTTTCCGGCATCCCCTATGCAGGCTGCGATATCCAAAGTTCCGCTCTGTGTATGGACAAATCCCTTGCTTATATCGTCGCCGGAAACGCGGGAATTGCTACGCCAAATTTCTGGACGGTCACGGCGAACGAAAATATTGATGCCGACCGGTTTACTTATCCCGTTTTTGTAAAGCCGGCCCGTTCGGGTTCATCTTTCGGCGTCAGTAAGGTAGGTCGCAAAGAAGAATTGCTGAGTGCGGTGGAAACCGCAAGACAGTACGACTCGAAGGTGTTGATTGAAGAGGCTGTCGCCGGCAGCGAGGTAGGATGTGCAATATTAGGAAACGATAGGGATTTGATTGCCGGCGAGGTAGATCAAATTTGTCTAGCTCATGGTTTTTTCAGAATTCATCAGGAGAATAAGCCTGAAAACGGTTCCGGAAACGCAACCGTCATCGTTCCCGCCGACATTTCGGCAGAGGCGCGCCTGCTCGTTCAGGAGACAGCCAAAGCCGTATATCGCGCCTTGGGATGCAGGGGACTTGCGCGGGTGGATATGTTCCTGCGAGAAGATGGCAAAGTAATGCTTAACGAGGTTAATACTTTGCCCGGTATGACCTCATACAGCCGTTATCCGAGAATGATGGCGGCCGCAGGGTTGCCGTTGGCCGAAGTGATCGACCGGATTGTATCGTTGACATTGAAAGGAGAGAGACGATGAAAAATGATTTTGCCTTTGTAGACGAGTTTGTATCCGGAATACGTTGGGATGCTAAATACGCTACATGGGATAATTTTACCGGCAAACCGGTGGACGGATATGCAGTAAATCGAATTGTCGGTACGAGAGCTTTGTGCGCAGCCCTGGAAAAAGCACGAAAAAGCGCCGCATCCGTTGGCTTTGGCTTGCTTCTTTGGGATGGTTATCGCCCTCAATGCGCGGTAGATTGTTTTCTGCGCTGGGCAAAACAGCCGGAAGATGGCCGGACGAAACTAAAACACTATCCCAATATTGACAAAACCGAGATGGTTGAAAAAGGATATGTGGCCGCTAAGTCGGGCCACAGTCGGGGCAGCACCATTGACTTAACACTTTATCATTTAGCTGACGGTACACTTGTTCCAATGGGCGGCGACTTTGATTTGATGGATTCAGCCTCACACCATGGAGCAAAAGGAATCACGCAAGTCGAAGCGAGAAACCGTCAATACCTTTGTTCTATCATGGAGGACTGCGGTTTTATTTCATACGATTGCGAGTGGTGGCATTACACGCTGAAACACGAACCTTATCCAAGCACTTATTTTGATTTTCCCATCACATGATTGAGCCAGCCAAAGAAATTATCAGAAATGTAAAGTGCTTCACAATAATGTTACAAATCAGATCGTAAAGTCAAGGGACAGCTTGCCAATATGGAGGCTGTCCTTTGGCTTTTTTAAAAGTCTCAGTAAATTTATTGCTTAAAACTCTTACTATTGGCGAAATTAATATTTATATTGGTGTGTAAGATTATCAGTATCGCGATATTCAGAAAATCTTAAGATTTTAATAAGTAAAAAGCTATAAAACGGATTTTTGCTTCACGGTATAATAATTATGGGAATATATACTGAAAAGAAAGAAGAGGACGCTTTTGGCTGCCAATATTTTAATAGTTGATGATGAACAAGCAATTGCCGATTTGGTTGAAGTTTATTTGAAAAATGAGAATTATAATGTCTTTAAATTTTATAGCGGGAAGGATGCTCTTAACTGTATTGAAAATGAAAAACTGGACCTTGCCATTTTGGATGTCATGCTCCCCGATGTAGACGGTTTTTCAATCTGTCAGCAAATCCGGGAAAAGCATAATTTCCCGGTTATCATGCTGACAGCCAAAGAAGAAGAAATTGATAAGATTACCGGATTGACACTAGGTGCGGATGATTACATAACAAAACCGTTTCGACCCTTGGAACTTATTGCCCGGGTAAAGGCGCAGCTCCGGAGGTTTACCAAATATAATTCTTTAGAGCCAAAACAGGAAGAACACTTGATTGCTTTTTCCGGCCTGATATTGGACATGGATACCCATGAGTGTACCTTGAATGAGAAAAAACTATCTCTCACTCCTACAGAATTCTCCATTCTTTGGGTACTTTGTTCCAATTGCGGACGGGTGGTCAGTTCGGAAGAATTGTTCCATGAGGTATGGGGAGATAAGTATTTCACCAACAGCAATAATACGGTAATGGTTCATATCCGGCATTTAAGAGAAAAGATGCACGACAGCGCGGAACATCCTAAATATATCAAGACGGTATGGGGAGTTGGCTATAAAATTGAAAAGTAAGAGAGATAAAAGAAGGAATGATTATACAAAATTAAAAAGCAAAGTACTTTCCCAAATGCTTCTGATTACAGTTGCCGCCGCCGTGACTGTTTATCTATTGCGCAATATCCTGCGTGGACAAATCGGAGATCGTATCGTTCGATTTTTAGTCACCAATTTTTATTTTAGAGATTCGGATGCACAGATAATCTATCAGTTGGTGATTCGCAACAATATGTATACGATCTTTTTTGGTGTCATCCTAATATTTTTAGTTATTTTTTCTGTTTCTTGGTTTACAAAATATTTTGATGAGATCAGTGCAGGAATGGATAAACTCACTGAAGAATCCGATGCTGAAATTACCTTATCACCTGAATTGGATTTTATGGAGAATAAGCTTAATCAGATAAAAGACAACTTGGAAAAACAAAAGAAAGCCGTGCTTGATGCCGAGCAGCGCAAGAATGATTTGGTCGTTTACCTGGCTCATGATATAAAGACGCCTCTGACTTCCGTTATCGGATACTTGAGTCTTCTGGATGAAGCTCCTGATATGCCTCCGGAACAGAAGGCAAAATATGTCGGCATTACCCTGGAAAAAGCTTATCGATTAGAGCAGCTTATCAATGAGTTTTTTGAGATCACCCGATTTAATCTGCAAACGATTGTTCTGAATAAAGAAAAAATCAATTTACTGTTTATGCTCCAGCAGATGGCCGATGAATTCTATCCCATGCTTACTCCCCAGAAAAAGCAGGTGTCCGTCAATGTACCTGACGGCTTAATCCTATGGGGAGATGCCGACAAACTGGCCCGTGTGTTCAATAACATTCTGAAAAATGCGATAGCCTATAGCTATGAAAACAGCGTCATTGACATTTCCGCCCAGCAGCAAGACAAAAATATTGTTATAACTTTTACTAATCAGGGAAATCCAATCCCGCAGGGAAAGCTTAATAGTATTTTTGAAAAGTTTTACCGATTAGATACTGCACGTTCCACAAGCACCGGTGGAGCAGGGCTGGGTTTGGCAATCGCCCAAGAAATTGTCACGGCTCACGATGGAACAATCTCTGTGGACAGCAACCCGGAAAATACTACATTTACAGTGCAGCTTCCCTTATAAAAAAATCTTAAGAAGTTCATAAGATGGAATTCCAACATAACTCCTTGTTCTGCTAAATGATACCGTCGCCTGCCTGATTTCGGAGAATTCGCTTCTATTCTTAGTTTTAATCTAAATGGAAAATTTCTTCAACCGGGGTTTTTAATAATCTGGACAGCTTCATTGCCAATTCAAGAGTTGGACTGTACTTATCATTTTCAATGGCTATAATAGTTTGTCTCGTCACACCGACCTGATTTGCAACATCCTCTTGACGCAACCCTAATTCCTTACGTAGGATTTTAATCTTATTTTTCATTGCTAGATATCTGACGAGTAATATAAAGTTTGCAGCCAAAGAAAATCATATTTTGAAAGCAAGTAATCATAAAAAGAATAAAAGGAAGCTCCCCAGTTTTTATAAAAGTTACTGCAAGCCATGTAACTAAAGCTACATTTACAAATACCCAAGATAACCTCATAGATTTGAAGTTAATATACATTTCCATTTCATCTGCTTTATTAAGCTTCATAAAAATACATCCCTCCTATAAATGTAAAATATTCTTTACATTTATTATATGTGAAGGAGTAAAAATGTCAAGAACATTTTACATTAACTATGCTAGTTGCCCTATGGTGAACAAGGTGAGAAAATTAGATTCAGAATAAAGATTTTTAGGAGGAATATTTAGAGAAAGTACCGGCCGGCCTGCAGGGCTACAGCCTTTCCGGTTATGAGCAAACACTAGCTGACTTCAAAGAAGAACTGGAAAGCAATTTGAACGACAGAATAAACAGCCTGAAAAAGTGGCACTCATCGGCCAGATGCTCGTCCTGTCGTCTTTTTCGAAAAAGGGATAGGATAAGACCTTAGTACAGGGTTCCCGTTCATTTCATCCTCTGACGAATATGCATGGGTTAGAGAGAAAATGCCGAGAACCCATTTTATTTAATTTTAATTACTTGGAAGGCGTGGACGCCAAGGGGATGCTAGCGAACAATAATACCTTCATCTGTTTTTTCTTATCTTTCACTACATGTTAATCAAGCCATATTAATAACTGCCTTCACCAGTTTTCCAAAAGCATTACGGAGATTCGCCTGACTGAGATCCCATACCGTTTGTCCTTCCCGGGACAATTCGTGAATTCTCTCTCAAGCAGGAATAGGATCAGCGATCCTCTCATAACCAAAATAATCGGCCAGGGTAAACAACTTTTGAATGTTATGTTCCCATTCTTTAGTATTGATTCGGTTGGGCAGAATTAAGTTAATATTGCCTGATTGTCCCGTTGATTTCTGCAGACATTTTTTATCCAGCGATTGCAATTCCTCCAGTTCTTTGTCCTGGCTGAGATCGGTACAAGCAATCACCATACCAGCTATATCCTTTAAGAGTAGGTTCCCGTTGGAAGGGTGAATCAGCAGATAATCATACGCAAGTTCTTCCAGCATGGCTGGAAATACTAATGCTTCAGGAGAATTCTCTAAAAGTATAGGAAAACTCATAAAGTCCGGACCCAATCTGGAGCTTGCGATTTGAAACGGAATATGATCTCTGCTGGCAAATGATCCAATGGCTTCGCCTGGTTCTGGGTTTATGCCCAACCAACGACATAGCTTCTCACTCTGGCCCAGATCTACGATCAATACCCGGTGTCCTTTTTGAGCCAAACCACTTGCCAGATTAACTACAATCGTTGTAACACCACAGCCGGGATGCTTTGAAATAATAGAAATAACCTTCATCAACACAATCTCTCCTAATAAAAACAACGGGAGGGGAGAAAAGATATCTCAACTCCCCGCATTGCCCCATTTACTCTGTACACCAAGGTACTTTTTCATAATCCCCGGTGACCAATTCTCTTGGCTATATGAAAATTACCATTTATGTTTCTGCATCCCTGTCGTTTACCTATACCAGTTGTTTTGTTCTAATGTGGGCATATGTTCATAATTTCATATTAATTCTCGGTTAATTTATTGTCAAGCATTTTGATGAGCATATGTTCATCAAAATGCTTGACAATAAAATTCAATCTATCCAGTGACTAATATTTTTATGTTACAGGCTGAGATGATTAATATAGTCTCATTTTGAAATTACAGTTACCATTTTGGAAAAAACATAACACAAGTTGTATTATTCCAAATGCCTATTCTATTGACTTAAGGTTATATAATGCTTGTGGCATAAGTATTGCAAAGAGTATATATAACGTATTAAAACACGACATAAATTAACATAAAGACAGTAATTAATTATTTTTATGTTATCATGTTGATTATAGAGCAACAATTTTATCAGGCAGATAATTATATATCTCCGAGCCCGTTTACCTACGGAAAAACTATGGTGACGCGGCCTGGGTCAATACCCACAGGGTTGTAGGAGAAATCTTACAGCCTCCCGGTGAGGAAAGGAGGATAGTACAAAATTTAAATGTGTCTGTGTCCATTGTGATGATGCAGACAATTTTTGCTGCTGAAAAGTATCTTGGTAAGACTCGGTTTGAAAAATGGTTAAATTTAATTTTGGGAAAGGAAGATGGTTTGTGAATAAGATCAAAAAATGGAGTTTATTACTCATTGCCATTTTACTGATGTCAGCTATATGTCTTTCTGGCTGTGGTAAACAACCAAGCAGTGGGGACAAAAGCAATACGAAAAATAATGATCCAGCCCCAGCACTAAAATATCAGGGGCAGAATTTAATGGTTCACAGTGGGGCAGGACTTAGTAAAGCAATGGATGAGATGGGCCAGGCCTTTGAAAAGGAAACCGGAGCCAAAGTGAATTTTAACTATGCTGGCTGTGCTCAACTACTCACTCAGATGGAGATTAACAAACAAGGGGATGTTTTTGTGGGCGGTTCCTTAAATGACATGGATATTGCCCAGCAAAAAGGCTTTACCGACCAATATGTAGAAGTTGCCTACCATATCCCGGCGATCGCCGTACCCAAAGGAAATCCTGCTGCTATCACCTGTCTTGAAGATCTGGCGAAACCTGGTGTGAGGCTAATTTTGGGGGATGAAAAAACTAATGCCATCGGTAAAAAAGGAGCTAAGATTTTTGAAAAAAATAACCTGCAGGCAGCAATTGCGAAAAATGTGGTAGCCAGAGGTGCGACCGTAAACGAAATTGTAACGCAAATCGGCATGAAACAGGGTGATGCCGGATTAGTTTTTGAGGATAATGGAGTGGATGCGAAGAATATTGAAATCATCCCCATTCCACAGGAGCAAAACGCAATTGATAAAGTGCCGGTTTGTGTACTAAGCTTTACAGATAATAAAGAACTTGCCCAGGCATTTGTTAATTTCGTAAAGTCTGATGAAGGTAAGGCTATATTTGTTAAGCATGGCTTCAAAACGATCGATCAATAGGCAAAAATATTTAACAGTCAACTCCCTCTGTTACATATCGTGAACCTGCCCAGGGAATGAGGAGGATGTTAATGAAGCTTTATGCTAGCTTGGGAGCAAATAATAAGCTCGCGGTTAGGAATCGACTGTTTCAAGCGTTGGTCGTATCAGTTATTTTAATTTTATTTGCATTCATGTTCTCTGCGCTTGCCAATATTGTGTGGAAAGGGCTTGCCGGGCTGCTGCACACCATCACCAGTAAAGAGATTCAATTTGCTATCCGGCTTAGTTTATTTACTTCCTTCACTTCAACATTGATCTGTGTTGTTTTTGCTATTCCTGTAGCCTATGGACTGGAGCGTTTTAATTTCCCTGGACGCAGATTTATTAATGTAATTTTAGATATCCCTTTATCACTGCCACCTCTGGTTTCCGGCGTTGCTTTATTGCTGTTATTCGGTACGACTTCTTTTGGACAAGCCCTGGCTGCGCATGGCTTACGATTCATTTTTTCCGTAAACGGCATAATACTTGCTCAGTTCTTTATTATTACACCATATATGGTCAGGGTTCTGAAATCCACCATTGCTGATATTAATCCCCGCCTGGAGTTTGTTGCTCGAACCCTGGGTTCTTCACAGTGGCAGGCTTTTTACAAGGTTACCCTGCCACTGGCTAAAAACGGGATTATTGCGGGTTTGGTTATCAGCTGGTCACGGGCCATTGGGGAATTTGGCTGTGCTTTAATGGTTGCTGGTGCGACCAGAATGGTTACTGAAACACTACCGGTAGCACTCTATCTGAATATGTCGATTGGAGATCTTGAAATGGCAATGGCTTCTGCTACTTGTTTGATTGTTATTTCCCTATTTTCGCTTTTTATTTTTGAGATGCTGGGCGGGAAACAGAGCCTTGTTTCTCGTATAACTTAAGACTAGGGGCATTATATGATTCGTTTATGCAATATATACAAGAGCCTGGGAGATTTTAAACTCAAAAATATTAATCTTACCATAGAGGATAATGAATATTTTGTTATCCTGGGCCCCACCGGGACGGGTAAAACGGTCATACTGGAAGTCATTGCCGGGATGTACAAGCCTGATCATGGAGAGGTATGGCTTAATGAACGTAATGTAACCGAGGAATATCCGGAATCGAGGCATATTGGTTTTGTTTATCAAGATTATATGTTATTTCCTCATCTGAATGTAGAGGAGAATATTCTTTTTGCACTTAAGCTGAAGAAAACGCCAGCTAAAATTATGAAGGAAAAGCTTGAGCGAATGGCAACGCTTCTCAATATCAATCACCTGTTGCAGCGTTATCCGGCGACATTGAGTGGTGGTGAACAACAAAGAACAGCCATTGCACGGGCACTGGTTGCAGAACCTGATGTTCTCTTGCTGGATGAGCCTTTAAGTGCACTGGACCCGCGCAGTAAAGAAGTCTTTCAGCAGGAATTAAAGCAGATTCATCGACAAATAAAAACTACGACTATTCATATAACCCATGATTTTAACGAAGCTCTGGTCCTGGCTGATCGTATGGGGATTATGTGCAACGGAGAAATTGTTCAGGTAGGCAGCCCGGAAGATGTTTTTCATAAACCTTGCTCACAGTTTGTAGCAACCTTTGTGGGAATGGAGAACATTTTCAACGGGATTATCAGCGATGAAAGCGATGCTCGGCAAGTCCGAATTGGGCCAGTCCAGCTCCGCGTTGCATCAAACCTGCTTGGCAAGGTTAGGGTAGCTATTCGTTCTGAAGATATCATCATTGCGGAAGACAAACTGTCCAGCAGTGCACAGAACATCCTTCCTGCCAGCATTACTGAAATTGTCCCCCGGGGACCTTTTTTTAAGTTATTCCTTGATGCAGGCATTCCCCTGGTAGCACTAGTTACCAGGCAGGCAATAGATGAAATGAGACTGGAACCCGGAAAAAATGTTTGGGCCGTTTTCAAAACTGCCGCAGTACATGTATTTTAAAAAAAGCGAATAGATTGGTGTTATTATAAAAACTAAATTTGAGCTGATTATTAAAATAGGGGAGGATGTAGAATGCAAATCATACATGCCCGTGAGACACTGGAGTCACTTTTGAAGCAAAATGAAGCCCTAAAAACACTGAACATCACCGTTAATAGCAGAGCCCTGAAGAGTGAAGAAGCAATCGGACATCCGGAAAGAAATGATTTTCCTTTATTAAGAGGTAAGGAAGTTCTCCTTCAGGCAGAGGTCGAAGGAGGCGTGGGTCAGGCTTTTACAGCTGATCCCATTGCCTATCATGGACCGATAATAAATTTATTAACAATTGACGATGATCGTCCGGGTACACATGCGTTAATGGTGGCCAGCCTGAATGCCTTATTTAAAAAACTAGGCAAAGCCGACCATACAGTTCATTGTATCAATCAGGAGCCGGAGGCCTGTGCAGAGCATATCAGTAAAACAATTCTGGAAAAACACGGCCTTTGCAATGTTGGCATCATTGGCTATCAACCGGCGATTCTGGATCATTGTGTACAGGTATTTGGCCCGACCCGAGTGAACATCACAGATTTAAATGCTGACGTCATTGGCAAGGTTCGCTACGGGGTAAAGGTCATGGATGGACTAACCGATACCAAGACCCTGATTGATTTTGCAGATGTATTGCTGGTTACAGGTACCATTTTAGCTAACGGAACCTATCAGGATGTTTTGGTTGGAGTGGGGGATAAACCCTACTATTTCTTTGGTACAACTTGTGCGGCCCTGGCCCAGATTAACCATATGAATCGCATGTGCCCATTTTCAAGATAGATAAAATAAAATTGGATACTATAATTAAAAACAGTTCGGCTGGAAATAAAATCCTTACCGAACTGTTTTATTGAGTAGTATCATGAATATAGAAGACTCTCCGTTTTTTGCGACAGAAGAAGGGCGCTGCGAGAGTACGTTTGCATGGGTGGACGGGTTTAAGACTATACACGAATTTTTAAACCAGGAGGAAGAAAAGAGTTATAGCAGGTTCTATCTTAAACGCAGTTATCTGCAAAAATTCTTTGGCAAAGAAGGTTGGAATAAACTGGTTTCGACCCCGTCTGAAAGGTATATGATCAAACATCCCGGCCAAAAGCTGCACATATGGTTTTTGCCGCCCTCGATAAATAAAGGTTTCGATTTAAGGCGTTGTATTCAGGAAGGTACAGGCGATTATGACCTGCGTTTCGGAGATACTTTTTATGACGGCTCATGGTTTGAAAATTTCGATCAGGCCGGAATCCTTGGTAAAGTGCAGTGTCCATCGGTGCTCATGCATACAGCAGTGAAATTTGATGATAAGGGAATTCTACTCGGCGCCATGTCGGGCGATGATGCCAGACGCGCCCACTCCCTGCTCGTGAATAATAAGCTAATCGATGACATTAAAACCGGCCACGATATACACGATGAAAAGCCTGATTATTTTGTCAAGGTTATGGAAGACTTCCTGAAACGAATCAATGAAAATTAGCATATAGGAGGATATTGACTTATCAATTAGAAGAATATATAGTGGTGATTAGCTTAAAAGAATATTGTCTTAATAAAATGCGAATAATAAAGTTTTCTAGGGTTCCGCAGTTATTAACTGGCCTGTGACCAAGAGAGAACTCGCAGTTTTAATAGCTGTGTCACGGAAGGATAAAAGCCTGGGAGATATCATAGATGATACTCTTTCAGGCTTTATTTTTTTATGGAGGTAAAAACATGGCTTGGATCTATTTAATAATTGCAGGAGTTTTTGAAGTTATTTGGGCAATGGGACTTAAATACTCTCATGGATTTACGAAATTATTACCATCTTTGATTACATTGGGAGGCATGGTAGTAAGCTTTTATTTATTGTCCCTTGCTGTTAAATCACTCCCCATTGGCACAGCGTATGCTGTTTGGACCGGAATTGGTGCTTTAGGTGCAGTATTACTGGGTATTGTGCTTTTCAATGAGCCCGTCAGTACTTTGCGAATTGTATTTTTCTGCTTAATACTGGTGGGTATTCTAGGATTAAAATTTACTTCTGCGTAGTTTTTCTCCTATCCGCGCACAGCGGAAAAGCAATCCAGTTCACACTAAGGCTTAGTAGAATGGAAATTGGGCAAAAATCATGCCCGGCCACTTATATCTTTCCTTTCAGTATAAAAAATCCCCCTTATGATAGTGTTCAAATTCTACCATAGGGGGGATTAAAGTTCACGGTCCGTTTTCCATTACCGCTTATTGAGGTTTTTAACCAGGCGCGCATCAGCTTTGGTCCCAGACTTCCCGGCCTACTACAGCCAGAGAAGTGAAATAGCTGTTTGCCTCAGGATACACGGTAACTACTATTTATTTTTTTAGATAGTTACTAATGACTACACGTTGGATCTGATTGGTACCTTCATATATTTGGGTGATTTTTGCGTCTCTTAAATAACGTTCGGTCGGGTATTCTTTCATGTAACCGTATCCACCTAAAATTTGAATGGCATTAAGACAAACTTGTACCGCCATATCGGAGGCAAGGCATTTGCACATGGCTGCTTCTTTACCAAAAGGTTTTCCAGCATCGCTGGCGCATGCTGCCTTATGAACTAATAATCTAGCGCTTTCAATTTGCATAGCCATATCTGCTAACATAAATGAAATGCCTTCAAACTCAATAATTGGATTACCGAACTGCTTCCGCTCCTTGGCATATGCAAGTGCTGTTTCATAAGCTGCTTGTGCGATGCCAACTGCCTGAGCTCCAACACCCACTCTGGCGCTGTCTAAAGTTGCCAGGGCAATTTTAAATCCTTTACCTTCTTCTCCTAGAAGATTCTCTTTAGGAATCCTTAAATTGTCTATGATAAGTTCACAAGTAAGGGAGCCGCGAATACCCATTTTGTTTTCATGCTTACCGATCTCTAATCCAGGAGTTCCTGCTTCCACTATGAATGCACTAATTCCTTTGGTACCGTTATTTTTATCGGTTTTGGCAAATATGGTATAAACATCAGCAGCCCCGGAATTACTAATAAAGCATTTGGTACCATTAAGAACATAACTATCACCGTCCAGGACAGCTGATGTCTTTATAGAACCAGCATCTGAACCGGAATCAGCTTCAGTCAAGGCAAATGCACATATTTTACCATTAGCCAGTCCAGGAAGATACTTGCGTTTTTGCTCTTCAGTCCCAAACTTTAGCAGTGCAACGCAAGTTGTTGAACTATGAATAGACATAATCGATGCGGTAGCTGCACAACCCTTGGCAATTTCTTCGACTACCATAGCGTAGGTTAGGTTATCCATCTTGGTTCCGCCGTATTCTTCGGGTATAGTAAGGCCCATAAGCCCTAACTCACTCAAAGTTTTAATATTTTCTACGGGAAATTCGCCTTTTTCATCAACTTCACTTGCCCTGGGAGCAATTACATCTGCAACAACGTCCCGAGCCATTTTAATGACCATTTCTTGATCTTGTGTTAAATCAAAATTCATTATCTATGCCCTCCCAATTGTATGTTTATTTGTACTTAGACTTAGCTGTTAAAATTCGATTTATTGTGAATATTACAAGGCACTTGGTCTTTTGGGCCTCCTTTCTTTATTCTTTATTGTTTGCTCTTTATAATAAAAATAGTATGGGATGTGAATAATAAAAATAGTATTGAATGTGAATTCTTTACTTCGTTACTGAATAAGGGATACGCTGTATTTTTATTATTGAGTATCCAGCAGATGTAAGGTCAAGTTTGAATTACTGCATAAAGCCGCAGCAATTTGAGGCTACTATACTCAACCCTCAACCACTCACAGCAAAAAACAAAGAGATTCTCACCGGGAGCAAACAAGTTTTCTTTTTGACACAGGCAGTAGCATGTAAACTGCTACAATCGTGAAAATCTGGTGTAGCAAATTTATACCACCATTAAGTAACATTCATTCTTCTATTTATTGTAAAAACGCTAGATTTGCAATTAAACCTTCCAGCGACTGAAACCATTCTCTGACTATATAATCAGGTGCAAATATGAATATGCCCCCATAAAGGCGGCAGCCACTTTCTTATGTACTGCGGTTGCTCTGTAAAAGCCCCGCTAAACCACCGTTTATCAGGCTCTATTCAGCCGAATAGAGCAAAATTTGGTTATGCGGACCCACGCTGCGTGGATAAATGGACTATATTAGCTGCACAAACCTTACCCTAACTGGAACTCTTTTTAAATTAAGCAGAAAACAGTTTCGAAAATTTCATTCTATTCTCTTGACCTACTCATCGTTGGAGCGTCTATTGTAAAGATGTTACAAGGCACTCCAGAAAATTAAGAACCTACTAAGGAGGCGTTGCAATCGGAATCTGCAATTAGTGCCTTCATAAGAATAGCGGGTAAATTGCGCGTAACAATTCCTTACTACACCATGAACGGCCTGACTGAAAAAGAAGCGGCAAAGCTGCATGAGGAAGGCGTAATCTAATCAGGCTCCAATTTATTGTTTGAAATTATATAAGGAGGAAAAACAAT
>DHSK01000196.1:20756-25472 GCA_002408445.1 Syntrophomonas sp. UBA5288 | reverse complement strand
AGGCCCGTTCATCCACCGCTATCTCCCGGTAAGGTGAAAACTCAGCCGCCAGCACAGTCGGGCTGTCCGTAGCCAGGCTAACCTTGGCCTGGTTCTGGCTTCCACAGCCCCCCACTATCCCTGCCAGGAATACCACCACCAGCATTATGCCAACCCTTTTTAATAAAATCCTCCTCAACTTACTGCCCCCTCGCCATTTTAATCCAACAAAAAAGCACTGCTTCTTATGATTACGTAAATCATGCAGTGCTTCTTACAAATCTTAGTATATCTCCCCATCCGGTGCCACCCCAACCTTAACTCCCCTGAACCTTAAAGATGCCGGGTTCTTCCGGGTTGAATTTCTCCCGGTATTCCTGTACCAGCGTGGCGGCATTGCTGGTTCCCAGGCGATCTACTCCCGCTTCTATAAGCTGCAGGGCAAAATCCAGGGTGCGTATACCGCCCGAGGCTTTGATTTTTAATTCCGGTTTCCGTATCGAATTGATTATCTGAATATCTTGCATATTTACTCCCCGGGTGGAAAATCCGGTGGAGGTTTTTATATAGTCAGCCCCGCATTCCCCTACTAACCGAGTTAAAGCTTGCAGTTGCGGTTCGTCTAACAAGGCCGTCTCTACAATTATACGGGCCGTAAATGGACTCTCTTGCTTTAGGGACAGCAGATCGTTAATTTCGTTACGAATTAAATCGTAGTTGTTATCTTTAACCGCCCCAATATTAATCACCATATCGAGTTCCCCGGCACCTGTTTCCAGGGCACAGCGGGCAGCATAAATCTTGCTTTTAGTTAAATCCGCCCCTAACGGGAAACCAATAACGGTTCCCAGTTGGACTTTGCTTCCCTCTAAAACCTGCCGGGCAGCAGCCAGGCGGCACGGGTGGATACAAACCGCAGCCATTTCATATAAGACTGCCTCTTCGCACAATTTTTGCACCTGCGTGACCGTAGCATCCGGTTTTAACAAGGTACTGTCCAAATATGAAGCTATCATTTATGTTCTCCCTTTATATTTTATAACCGATAGCCCAGCTGATTGAGATTGCCTTCATTGTCGCGCCAGTTTTTCTTGACTTTTACCCATAAATCCAAATAGACCGGTGCATCAACCATTTTTTCGATGTCAATCCGGGATTGTTCACCAATAGTCTTGAGCATTTGTCCATTCTTGCCGATAATAATGCCTTTTTGCGACTCGCGTTCAGTATATATGGCGGCACGTAAATATAACTTCCCATTGGACTGTTGTTTATACTCTTCCACTTCTACGGCCAAAGAATGCGGGACCTCATCCCGGGTGAGCTGCAGTGCCTTTTCCCGAATTATTTCCGCCGCAATAAATGATTCCGGTTGGTCAGTCAGATTATCGCTGGGATAATAAAGCGGACCTTCCGGCAAATAGTTGAAGGTAGTATCCAGGAGCTTGGAAATGTTGGTGCCTTTAGCCGCTGACAGCGCTATTATTTCAGCAAAATTCATTTCGTTGCAGAAGGGTTGAATGAATTCTTTTACCACTTTCTCGTCGGTCAAATCGATCTTGTTGACCAACAGGAATACCGGTACCGACGCATTGACCAGCTGATTTATGATATATTTTTCACCAGAACCAAAAGGCCGGGTTACATCGACCATATAATATACGATATCTACTTCTTCAAGGCTTTGAGTGGAAACTTTAACCATATACTGGCCTAATAAATGTTTCGGTTTATGAATGCCCGGAGTATCGACAAAAATAATCTGGCCTCTCTCCCCGGTGATTATACCCTGGATACGGGTTCTGGTGGTCTGTGGTTTTTCTGACACTATGGCTATCTTTTCACCTACTATGCCATTTATCAAAGTGGACTTGCCCACATTGGGTCGGCCCACTATGCTTACAAATCCGGATTTCACTAATGTTACCCCTCCTGCAGGATCAATTCGATCCTATTTTTGCAACCCAAAAGCTTGCGGTAATAAATCTTTTAAAGTTAATTCATGGTAGTTATTATTCTCATCTGTAACAATAACTTTTATTCCCGGAGAAAACTCGGCCAGCACCTGCAAACATGCTCCGCAGGGATAGGTAAATCCTGGCCCGTCACCTGCTATAGCCACGGCCGCAAAATCTTTCTCTCCGGCGGTGACTGCTTTAAATACCGCTATTCTTTCCGCACACACCGTCAGCCCATATGATGAATTTTCTACATTAGCTCCCTCAAAAACCATGCCGTTCCGGCATAACAGGGCCGCCCCCACTCTGAACCGGGAGTAGGGCGAATAGGACAAATTTTGGGCCTGACGTGCCCTATCTATAAGTTCGGCATTGGTCAAAATAAATATCCCCCTGATTACTTCATTAAATAAGGTTTGAAGATAATAATCGCTATTATTATTGAATTAACGGCCGTAAGCAGAACTGCTCCCGCCGCCAGATTCTTGGCCTGGCGGGCCAGTGGATGATACTCTGCCGTAACCAGATCTACTGTCTTCTCAATCGCAGTATTGGTAGTCTCAGCCGCCAGCACCATGAATATGGTAAGTGATAAAATAGCCCATTCCAATGGTGTAACCTTAACCAGCAACCCTGCAGCAACAACAGTCAAAGCAGCTGCTCCATGAATTTTGATGTTACGGCCACAGGTAAAGGCACAGGCTATACCGGCAAATGCATAACCAAAGCTGCGTATGAGTCCTTTTTTGCTCATCCTCGCGGCTACCTTTCCAATTTCACTGCCTGCATTACTTTCTCTTCCAAATGACGCATGCCGCGTGCTTCTTCCTCGGTTTCATGGTCATAGCCCATTAAATGAAACATGCCGTGAGCCACCAGATAACCCAGTTCACGCGCCATGGTATGTCCATAATCCTGACTCTGGGCAACGGCCTGCTCCAGAGAAATGACTATATCACCCAGTACATTTACTTCCCCCATGTTATCATATTCGGGTTCATCATCAGCCAGTTCATTCATGGCAAAAGAAAGTACATCGGTAGGAACATTTTTGTTGCGATAAATTAAATTTAACTCTTTAATGTAGCCATTGTCGACCAGTAAAATGCTTACCTCTGAGTTCTTGGGCAATTTCATCATTTTAGCCGTAGCATTTACCACATTCATAATAACCTGCTGCAAATCTTTAGTGTAATTAACCTTATTCTGCTGGTTTATTATCATGGTCTCCATAGCTTTCTCTCCTTTTCTCTAATTCCCTGGCTATGACTTCAGGATATTCAATACGTTTATGATAGACCCCTTCCAACAGTTTGCAAAATGAACCGGAAATAATATCAAGATCCTTAAAGGTTAAATCGCATTCTTCCAATTGTCCATCATCCAATTTGTCATTAATTATCACCCGGACCATTTCCCTGATGTTCTCCGGGGTAGGTTCAGGCAATGACCTGACGGCCGCTTCAACTGAATCTGCCAGCATCACCAGGGCGACTTCCTTGGTTTGAGGCTTGGGCCCTTCATAGCGGAAGCTTTCTTCGCTGATTTTTCCTTCGCGGTCTTCCTCCAGAGCGCGGCTGTAGAAATATTTAGCCAGGCTTGTACCATGATGCTGCCCGATAAAATCAAGAATTACTTCGGGCAGGCGAGCTTCGCGCCCCATTTCCAGCCCTTCTTTAACATGGGAGGTAATTATCAGAGTGCTCAAAGCCGGTGCTATTTTTTCGTGGGGATTATCAAAACCGCGCTGGTTTTCCACAAAATATTCCGGCCGCTTGATTTTGCCTATATCATGATAATATGCTCCAACTCTCACCAGTAGAGGATTAGCCCCTACCGCTTCCGCCGATGCCTCGGCCAGATTGCCCACCATCAGACTATGATGGTAAGTACCGGGCGCCTCCAGCAAGAGTCTTCTTAATAATTCATGATTGGGGTTGGACAGCTCTAGTAATTTTATCATGCTGGTTACTGAAAAAGCACTTTCGAGATAGGGCAATACTCCTATCATCAATACCGCCGATAGAATTCCATTAATTGCCCCCATGCTTATCCCAAATAAAATCGTATTAAGAGAAATATTCCCGGCCAGAAAAGCCAGGGTAACTATGGTAACAATATTAGCCAGGGCTACATTTAAACCCGACTTGGCCAGGTCGGAGGTCTGGTTGACCTTCGATACCTGGTACACACCTACGGTACCGCCTACAAAAGCCGTAATGGCATAAAGCAATTGATTGCCATTGGTTAAAAGCCCCACGAACAAGGCCAGTATCATGGTAATAAAATAGGCCAGGCGATTATCCAAAAGAATGGAGAACAACATCGACCCGGCTGCTACCGGAGCCAGATATCCCATCAAAGAATTGATTTCCGGCTGATCACTTATCTTGATTACCGTAACAAATTTAGTTATCAAAATTATGATTACTATGATAATTCCAGACAGCATTATCAAACGGTCGTTTTCATAAATATCCGCATAGTAACGTTTGAAAAATTCCAGCAAAAGCCAGAATAAAATAAGTACCAGCAAAAGTGTACCCAACAGGGTCAGCGGATAACTTTTGCTTCTCTGGATGCCCAGTTGTTCCAAAACTGAAATTTGCTCATCGGTGACCCGGTCACCTTCACGTACTATTATTTCACCGGTTTTAACCGTTTTTTGAACCGGTTTGACGGATTCTACCGCTTCCGTAATAGCATTGTCCGTAGCGGCGCGATTATAAATCATATTAGGCCTGATCGCATTTACAGCCTCGATTTCAATGATATCTCG
>DHSK01000196.1:20306-20511 GCA_002408445.1 Syntrophomonas sp. UBA5288 | reverse complement strand
ACTACGTAAATAGTAGCTTGATTCATCTGGGTCAGATCCTCGGCCCGGGTATTGTTTATATAGGTGGCCAGTCTGGCTGTATCGCGGTTTAAAGCTATGCTCTTGTCCGACTTCAAAGCCGCTTTTAAAAGATCCTCCAACTGTTCCTTTTTTTCAGTATCCTCTGATTTTAATATTTCCTGCATATTGGCATAGAAATTATTAA
>DHSK01000196.1:18489-20052 GCA_002408445.1 Syntrophomonas sp. UBA5288 | reverse complement strand
TGAATATCCGATACAATATCACGTGTTGCTACTTCATCCGGACGCAACATCACCTGTTTAGGGTTGAAACTGCTGAACAGAATCAGCGATATAACGACAAAAAAGCTCAGAAGTCCTAGTATACGCATGGTAGTAGAACTTTTTAATATAGGTGCAATTCTTTCCCATACCAGATATTTAAACAGACCGGAAAATTTCATCGAAGTTCTCCTTAATGTAACCGGCCAACCGGCTGCTGTATTTATTGCTCCTCATGCGATTCATAAGCATCAATAATTTTTTGCACCAGAGGATGTCGTATTACATCTTCTTTAGTTAAATATTCAAAAGATATACCCTTGATATTCCCTAATATTTTTTGTATCTCTATAAGCCCGGAATATTCGTCTTTGGGCAAGTCCACCTGGGTAACGTCTCCAGTAATAACTGCCTTGGACCCAAAACCGAGACGGGTCAGGAACATTTTCATCTGCTGCGGGGTCGTATTCTGAGCTTCGTCTAAAATTATAAAAGCATCGTTTAAGGTACGCCCTCGCATATAAGCCAGCGGTGCAATCTCGATAATGTTTTTATCCATATAGCGCTGGGCTACATCCACTCCTAAAATGTCAAAAAGCCCATCATATAAAGGTCTTAAGTAGGGATTAACTTTTTCCTGCAAATCGCCCGGTAAAAAACCCAATTTTTCTCCCGCTTCGACCGCGGGACGGACCAGAACAATTCTCTCGACATCCTTGTTTTTTAAAGCTCTTACCGCCATAACCGCAGCAAGATAAGTTTTGCCGGTTCCGGCCGGTCCTATGCCAAAAACCACATCATCCCTGAGAATTGATTGTACATACCTTTTCTGTCCTAAAGTTTTAGCTTTAATGGCCTTGCCGCGCGCAGTAGTAAGTATAGTACCATAAACGATATCGCGATGGCCGGGCCGGTCACCCTTTTTTATCAGGTTATGCAAATAGGTGATATCGTTTATCCCCAGCTGTCCCTCGTTTTCAACTATATCCAGCAGGTCGTTTACCAGGTCATAGGCCTGGCGGGTATCCTCTTCTTCACCTTTTATGCAAATATCTGCACCACGGGCCGTTATATCGGCATCACTCAAACTACGTAAATATTTGAAATTTTCATCTCCGGTACCAAAGAATATGGCTGCTTGTTGATTATCTGCAATCGTTATTCTGGTTTCTTTTTCGGCCAAAAACCAATCCTCCCATAGTGTAATAATTTCTAGGATATTATACCATACACCTTATATCAATTACCATTTCTACCGGTTTGAATCGGCTGGGCCACTGCAATATTCTCGATGGTCTCGGCCCCCACCTTGACTCGCAGGATAGGATCGCTGGGAGAAGAGAGAATATCAACCCGGGAATCAGTGATTTTCTGGGTTTCTTTCATTCTTTCAGTTAGAATCTTCATAGCCCGGCTGCGGGCAATCTCTACCGCTTGCTCTTCACTGTACTCGGTGGTCTTGATGGCCTGTTCCTTGATCTTCACCCAGTAAAAGCCGAATTTACCCGCCGGCGTATATCCCGTTATATGAGTGGTTTTGGATGA
>DHSK01000196.1:7249-18130 GCA_002408445.1 Syntrophomonas sp. UBA5288 | reverse complement strand
GCTTCTTCTGATATAACCTTGGGAATAATAATACCGGAAATTAGTATATCACCTTTGGCTACTGCCGTACCCGGTGAAACATTAGCCTCCCCTTCCAAAACCAGTATATCTTCCACCACCCCGTCTTTTTGCGCCACTATATGGCAGGGACCGGTAATATCAGTACGGGGCAGAATTTTCTCGACCACTTTAATATTAGCCCTGACCCCGGAAATATCCAATTGGACATACGACAATTCGGCAATTTCCCGCAGCATGGCATCTTCTACCTCGGAACGACTGAAATGCCACTTGGCGGCACCCTGGTATAGACCGTATTTAGCTGCTGTGAGCAGAATCCGATTCTGGCTTACATGGTTATTGCCGCTTATGTTTACGAACCATATGAATGAAGACATCAGATAAAGGGCCATAATAAAAATTAGGGCCCCGGTTATAAAACCCATCCTGCGCTTCAGGACGTTTTTGTAAAAAGGCAGCCCCTGCCTTTCCGTAACCGTTATTTCAAAATCGTTGTCCTCCGCTATATTTTTTAATGCTTCATAGGCACTGTTGCGAACTTTGCAGTCAATACCATCAGCCGTGCGCCGTATGTCCCACAAAAATATACCCCGGGTCAAGGCCATGTTTATGACCTTTTCCGTATTCTTCCCTTTCAGATGTACGGCAATTACACCGCTCACCTGATTAAACAATTTGTTGGTCATACTTTTCCTCCCTGTCAGTCTACATATTTGACTGATTTAATATCACCATAAAGGCTCAGTTCTTCCGGCAGCAAAGCTTTTATTTCCAGGTTTTGGCCTTCGATTTCTATGAACCCGCGGCTCAGATTGATTCGTACCCGGGTAAGTGAGTATTCTATAATCCCACGATGGTTTTCCAGATATAATTCATTACGGCCGATTACGGTTACTTTAGGAATATCCATTACCAAATCTTTAGGTATCTCCAAAAAATCCGCCATTGCCTTGCCGAACATTTCCCTGCGTTTTTCCATGTAATACCCCCTCCTCGAACAGGATGATGCTGCATATATAAATATATGCCCGGGGTCAGGAATTAATAAGGGAAATTCGAGCGCTTAGATGTAGGCCCATCCAGACCTGGTCGGAAAAGTTGAGTTTGAATGTTTGATCGTAAGTTTTAGGCCAAAAAATAAAGCCGGGCTGCACCATTAAAGTATGCTAACCCGGCTTTACCTAATATTTGACTTGGTTTTTTTAATAAAACGCCACCGCTACTATGCTGGCAAGAAAGGACAGGACTACTACGCCAACTATTACCAACACCGCAGCCCTTTGCCTCCTATTTTGCATTCCCCGGTTCATAAAACTCATAAAATCAACACCCCCTGTATATAACAAATAGTCTGGAAGCTAAAAGCCGGCCAGACTATTTGAACCTTGTTACAGCATTTCTTTTACAAGCTGGTTTATTAATTTACCGTCTGCCCTGCCTTTTAGTCCTGGCATCAGGTCTTTCATTACCTTACCCATATCCTGGGGGCCGGTTGCTCCCGTATGCTTGATCGCTTCCCTTATAAGAGTTCTGATTTCATCTTCACTCAGTTGCTCGGGGAGGTAACCCTTCAGAACTTTGATTTCTTCTTGCAACTGTTGAACTGTATCAGCCCGGTTGGCTTTTACATATTCCGGTAAGGCATCTCTGCGCATTTTGACCTGATGAACAATGATTTCCATCAATTCTTCATCATTTAATTCTTTATGGCGGTCAATCTCCGCTTCTTTTTGTGCCGCCCTGACCATTCTTATGGTAGCAAGCCGGACTTTGTCTTTTGCTTTCATTGCCTCCTTCATATCAGCAACCAGTTTATCACTAAGGGACACTTCAAGTTCACTCCTTAGAATTTTTTCTTTTTACGGGCAGCTTCTGACTTTTTCTTTTTCTTTACACTGGGTTTATCATAGTGTTCGTGTTTCCTTATTTCTTGCATAACCCCTGACTTCTGACAGGAACGTTTAAACCTTTTAAGGGCACTATCAAGGGATTCGTTTTTGCCTACTTTTACTTCGCTCATTTTTTCCCTCCCCTCATCGACTGTAACTCCTGGAATAAATGCTTTTTAATTTTACTATCTATACCCTCTTACAGTCAAGTTTAGCCGGGAGGCCAGCCCAGCTGTCTGCCACCTAACAGGTGGTAATGAATGTGAAGAATATCCTGCCCGCCCAATTTTCCGCAGTTATTTACCAGACGGTAACCGTCATCGGCAATACCCAGTTGTCTGGCCAATTTAGCTGCTACCAATTGGACATGGCCCACCAGTTCAGCTTGTTCCTCGGTAACATCATTAAGACTCGGAATATGTTCCTTAGGAATTATCAATATATGAACGGGAGCTACCGGATTTATGTCTTTAACAGCTAAAAGCTTATCATCTTCATAAACAGCTTGTGCAGGAATTTCTTTGGCTCCTATTTTGCAAAAAAGGCAATCTGACATAAAAGTTGCTTCACCTCCCATGCTGGTTTTAAAGGCGTTTAACCTTAGCCAACAATGATAGTTAAATATAATATTCTTTATAATTTTAACAAATAATAATGGTAAATCAAAACGCTTTTAGGCTAAATTATGGTTTTTATTAATCTTAACCAGATGATATCAGCATGAGAAAAACGGCAATATATGCTAACCACTATCTGCTATAATAGTCAACCTGATGCCATCATGCAAGTATTTTTAATTCGAACGTTCTAAATATTATCAATTAGTTCACCGGTTGCCATATCATCAAAGCTTTTTATCCTTACGCCGGCAAACTGGCCTGGTTTTATATGGCCGGCGCTAAAAAGTACATTTATATAATTGTCGGTGATACCACAGAGCATTCCGTTTTTACTCTTGCGTTCCACCAATATGGTTAGAACCTTGTCCTGCTGGCTTTCCACGAAAGCCCGGCGTTTTTGTTCAGCCAGGTTTAAAAGCCTGGCACTGCGCTCTTGTTTTACAACTTCGGGTATCTGCCCTTCCATAACGGCAGCCGGAGTACCGACCCGGCGGGAATACTTAAAAACATGCATATTGTAGATCGGCAGCTCATTCAATAACTTAAAAGTATCATTGAAGTTCTCTTCGCTTTCTCCCGGAAAACCTGTCATAACATCTGTAGTCAATGCCACCCCGGGAATTTTAGCAGAAATATCAAGCAGCAAATCACGGTAATATTGTGAATCATATTTTCGTCCCATAGCTCGAAGTATCGGGTCGCTGCCGCTCTGCAGGGGAATGTGAAAATGCCTGCAAAAATGTTCATCACCCGCTGCCAGTTCGATAATTCCGGGACTTAACTCCAGCGGTTCAATGGAGCTTAGCCGGAGACGGTATTCCCCCTCGATCGTTTGTATAATATTGTATAACAAGCTTTCAAGATTCCAACCCGCCAGATCTTTCCCGTATAAACCGGTATGAATGCCGGTTAAAACAATCTCTTTATAGCCCAGTCTTACCATATTTTCAATTTCTCCCCGTACCTCTTCCGGCAATTTGCTGCGCACCGGCCCCCGCGTCAGCGGCACAATGCAATAAGAGCAGAAATTTTCACAGCCATCCTCGATTTTCACAAATCCGCGCGTACGCTTGTGGTGGAGGGTATATAAACCCATCTGGGGACGGTCTTCCGGTTTGATGGGGTCAGCCAGGATTATCGGCCGGTCCGGTTTACCGTCTAACTCATCTACCGTTTGGGCAATGAGATCCTTCTTGCTATTTCCCACTACCAGTGTGACATTATCCATGCCGGCAATTTCCTCCGAATTAATCTGAGCCAGACATCCGGTAACAACGACTACGGCAGCCGGGTTCTGTCTTACGGCCCGGTGCAATGCCGTTCTTGATTTGCGGTCACTGACATGGGTTACCGTGCAGGTATTAATAACGTAGACATCAGCCGTTTGATTAAAATCGACCAGCTTGTAGCCACGACGTATGAAATCCTCTTTAATTTGCTCTGTTTCCACCTGGTTAACTTTGCATCCCAGGGTATTAAAGGCCACTGTCCGCACTAAAGTTACCTTCCTTCCAGCCTTATTTATCAGCCTATTTCCCCATATTCATAAAGCACGATACTGGCTGCCACCAGTCCGGCTGTTTCTGTTCGCAGAATATATTTACCCAGACCGGCGCTCTGGGCCCCATACTGCCGGGCCAGATTAACCTCATCCTCGGAGAAGCCTCCTTCAGGGCCAATCAGCAGGTTCACTGCGCCGGCTTCCGGGCTTGAACTCTTCATTTGCTGTACTACCGTGCGCAAACTGACATGGTCTTCATTTTCGTACAGTATAATAGTATTACCCTTAAGCTGGGAAAATAGCTGGTTATATCTGACTACCGGTTTAACTTCAGGTACTACGCTTCTCCGGCTTTGCTTACAGGCTTCCCGGGCAATAGCCTGCCAGCGCGCCACCTTCTGCACGGCCCGGTCCTTTTCCAGCTGAACCACCGTATACTTGGTTGTAACCGGAATTATAGCAGAGCAGCCAACTTCAACCGCCTTCTGGATAATAGTATCCATTTTGTCACCTTTGGCTATTCCCTGTACCAGCGTAACGCGTACTTGGGGCGGTACGGCGGTTTGCCGGTCAATAATAGCGCCAATCAGGCACCTGCCCTCTTTAGCCCTCAAAACCACCGTATATTCCCTTCCGCACCCGTCAAATACCTGCACCTCTTCCCCAATCTTCAGGCGCAGCACTTTTTCTATATGTCTGGTCTGCTCTTCATCAATAGTCACCTGGCTGGAAAAAATATTTTCCGGTGCTACAAAAAAGTATCGCAATATACTCAACTCCGTATGGGTTTTGGATTCAACACAGAAGGGCACAGATTTTTTATTAAACGTACCTTGCTCTCAACCTATTATCAATAGCATTAGCCCAGGCGGTGAGGTATATCCAGTGCAGCGACGTTGGCGGAGGCTATGAGAAACACCATTCACTAATACGGGGACATTCCTTACTTCGGTTCGCGGAGCGGACCTGAGAGGAAGGTGTGTCCCCTGCTGAAATAGCGAGAGACAAACTTTCCTACCGCGGTGCCCCATCAGCCGCGAAATGAGCCGCTGGTGTTTCCATAGCCGGAGACTGGAGCAAACTGGATATACCTCACCGCCGGCCTCCATACCACCATGGCTGCTAGAAAGCCAGGCACAAGAACCGTCCCCATGCCTGACCCACCGCCCTGAGGCCCACTCCTAACGTCGGGGCCGTAGGGCGGGCTACGGTTATTTAAAAGTGAAAAGGGAAACGCAGGTTTCCCTTTTAATAGACTAATGTATGTTCAGTTTTGGGTCTATAAGCGGCGGGCGGCTACTCCTATCCATTCGACATCGGTTAAGACCTGCTCGATTTCAAAGCCGCAGTCTTCCAGCTGTTTCTTAACTCCGGGCCAGCGGCCCTCCACTATCCCGGAACCGAAAAAATATCCCCCCGCCGAAAGAGCCCGGGCTGCTTCCGGAATCAGATAATACACGACCTCGGCGGTGATGTTGGCTAAGACCACATCCGCTTTCATATCCTCATTCCGTAGCTTATCAACTATATTACCTTCATAAACCTCAATTTTATCCTGCAAATTATTAAGCCGTACATTCTCACCGGATATCCTGGCCGCTACCTCATCAACATCCATGGCATAAACATGTTTGGCCCCCATCTTAACCGCAGCAATGGACAAAATACCGGAACCGCATCCGGCATCAATTATCTCTTCTCCGCCTTTAATATACTGGTCTAAAAAAGTAAGGCAAAATCGGGTAGATGCATGAATACCGGTCCCAAAAGCCATACCCGGGTCGATATCGATTACTATCTCCTCCGGATTTTTCACATAATCCTCCCAGGCCGGTTTTATCACCAGTCTGTCCCCTATTTTAAAAGTATGATAATACTTCTTCCAGGACTGTTCCCAGTCTTCCGAGCGGACCTCATCTATAAAAACCTTGCATTTAATGCAAAAGTTGTCTTCCACCGATTGCAGACAAGCCTGTAGTTCAGCTTTAACATCCCTTTCGTCGGGAAAATAGGCTTTCACCACTACAAATTCGTGGTCTAAGAAATCAGGTGACACTGATTGCGTATCCCACTTCTCATTGGCAATATACTGACGTGCGGCCTGTGGGTCTTCGATAACAACACCACCGGAACCCAGTTTATGAAAAATGCCGGCGATTGCATCCACACAAACGCCCTCCGTCAGTACACTGAACTCTTTCCATTTCATGTGAGTGCCTCCTTAGCCAATAGTGTAATTACCCCATTGCATCCTTAAAGCGGTCTATAATACCTTTCTTATTTGCCTTGGATTCACTGCCTTCATAAAAATTATTCAAAAGTTCTTTCTGCCGTTTAGTCATCTTGGTAGGTATTTTCACATTAATAATTACGCGCAAATCCCCGGTGCGATGACTATGCAAATGCGGAATACCCTTGCCCCTGACCGTAATCACATCACCCGGCTGGGTACCTTCAGGAATAACCAGAGTATGTTCGGCTCCGCCCAGTAAAGGAATATCGATTTCTGCCCCCAGGGCCGCCTGCACAAAATCTATCGCCATATTACATATCAGATTATATCCTTCGCGTTTAAACATGGAATGCGGTCTAACCACAACACTTATATACAGATCCCCCGGGGGGCCGCCATAAGCGCCCTGTTCTCCTTCACCCTGAATACGCAGCCGGGAACCGGTATCTATACCGGCTGGTATGCGTATATTAATGGTCCGGTTTTTTCTTACCTTGCCGGTACCATGACAGGCGGAACATGGTTTTTCGATAGTTTTTCCTTCACCATGACACATGGTACAAGTTCGGGCCGTCTCAAATCTGCCGAACGGAGTGTTCTGAACCGTTTTCATTTGACCTGTGCCTTTGCATTGCGGACAAGTCTTTATGCTGCTGCCAGGCTCAGCCCCGGAGCCGGAACACTTATCGCACGTTTCCATACGGGGCAGTTGAAAATCTTTCTCGGTTCCAAAAACGGCGTCTTCAAAACTTACTTCCATTCTGATTTCACGGTCCGCTCCCCGCTGAGGACCGGTGCGGCGTCTCCTGCCGGTCTGCCCGTTGCCAAAAATCATGTCAAATATATCACCAAAGCCGCCGCCCATATCATTTATGTCAAATCCGCCAAACCCGCCAAAACCACCGAAACCGCCGGCTCCTTGATTAGGGTCAAAGGCATCGTGGCCAAATTGATCATAAGCAGCCCTTTTCTGCTGGTCACTCAGCACTTCATAAGCTTCATTGATTTCCTTAAACTTTTCTGTGGCATTAGGATCATCTTTATTGACATCGGGATGATGTTTTCGGGCCATTTGCCGATAAGCTTTCTTAATTTCTTCCGGTGTTGCACTGCGGTTAACACCCAAAATTTCATAATAATCCCGTTTATCTGCCATTTTCCCCCACCTTCCTATAAATATTACATCCGGGTTTGGGGCGTGAAGAACCCTAATCCCTGCAAATATATTCAGACCTCATGGCTTCCAAAGGCCTTAAAGGGGCAAACCCGGGAACAAAATACATTCCCGGGTATTTCTCACCCTGCTAACCAATAACTATAATATAAGGTAGTTTAGCTAAAGGTGCAAAAACTATTTTTCATCATCCGGTATATTATAGTCTGCATCATAAACATTCTGATCATTATCAGGTCCTCCGGCATCAGGTCCCCCGGCTTCACCCTGCGGGTTGGCTTTTTCATACATTTTGGAAGTAAAGGCGTATATCTCCTGCATCAATGCGTCTGTTTTAGCCTTCATATCGTCATAGTCGCTGCCTTCCAGGCTCTTCTTCAACTCTTCTTTAGCGGCCTCTATTTTATCTTTAGTTTCCTGATCGATCTGGTCCTGGTTATCTTTTAAGGTCTTTTCGGCCTGATAAACCAGGCTGTCGGCACTGTTGCGTATTTCTATTTCCTTCATCCGCTTTTCGTCTTCTTCGGCATACTGCTCCGCATCTTTTACCATACGGTCAATATCATCACTGTTTACTCCGCTGGATGAGGATATGGTTATTTTCTGTTCCTTGTTGGTGGCCGTATCGCGGGCCGTTACATTAACAATACCATTGGCATCTATGTCAAATTTGACTTCTATCTGGGGTACTCCGCGGGGGGCAGGTGGAATACCGGTCAACTGGAATCGGCCCAGAGTTACATTGCCCTGCGCCATCTTTCTTTCACCCTGCAGTACATGGATATCTACCGAAGGTTGATTGTCAGCCGCAGTGGTAAACACCTGACTCTTGGAAGTAGGTATAGTGGTATTGCGGTCGATAATCCGGGTAAAGACACCGCCCAGGGTTTCGATCCCCAGTGACAGCGGAGTTACGTCCAGCAGAACCACATCCGATACTTCGCCTGACAGTACGCCGGCCTGGATAGCTGCGCCTACCGCTACGACCTCGTCGGGATTGATCCCTTTGAACGGCTCTTTGCCAATAAAGTTTTTGACTGCTTCCTGCACGGCCGGTATACGGCTGGAACCGCCCACCAGGATGACTTTGTCGATCTGATTGGCATTTAGCCCGGAATCTTTCAAAGCCTGCCGGGTTGGCCCCATAGTCTTTTCGACCAGGTCGGCGGTCATTTCATTAAAACGGGCACGGGTAAGCGTTCTCTCCAGATGCAAAGGCCCTTCCTGAGTAGCGGTAATATACGGTATATTTATATCGGTACTCATTACCCCGGAAAGCTCATGTTTAGCTTTTTCAGCTGCTTCCTTCAACCTGTGCATTGCCATTTTATCATTTCTAAGGTCAATTCCATTATCTTTTTTAAATTCATCTATTAACCAGTTTATTATTTTGTCATCGAAATCATCACCGCCCAGGCGATTATTACCGCTGGTGGCCTTTACTTCAAATACTCCATCCCCTATTTCCAGAATGGATACGTCAAATGTTCCTCCCCCCAGGTCAAACACCAGTATGATCTGATTATCTTTGTCCAGACCATAAGCCAGTGCCGCCGCGGTAGGCTCATTTATTATACGCAATACTTCCAGACCGGCAATTTTACCGGCATCCTTAGTCGCCTGGCGCTGAGAATCGGTAAAATAGGCCGGTACCGTGATAACCGCCTGGGTGATTTTCTCTCCCAGATAAGCTTCGGCATCGCTCTTGAGTTTCTGCAGAATCATGGCTGAAATTTCCTGTGGAGTGTATTTTTTATTATCAATAGTAACCTTATAATCAGTCCCCATTTTACGCTTGATGGATACCACGGTACGATCAGGGTTGGTAATGGCCTGGCGTTTGGCAATCCGCCCCACCAGCCGCTCGTTTGTTTTGGAAAAACCAACAACCGATGGTGTGATTCGTTCTCCCTCGGCATTCGTTATAACTACTGCTTCACTACCTTCCATGACAGCTATGGCTGAATTTGTGGTTCCCAGATCAATTCCTACGACTTTTCCCATTTTAATAACACCTCCAGATATTTATAAATATTTTTCAGCAGGGTGCCCGCGTTCGGCGGTATTTACCCGCTTACCTTAACCAAGCTGGGGCGAATAACCCGGCCCTTCATTTTGTAACCTTTTTGCAGTTCTTCAATTACCATATTTTCTTCGTATTCTTCGCTGCTTTCCACCATCAAGGGTTGATGCAGCTGCGGGTCAAATGGTTTACCCAGACATTCTATCGCTTCCACTCCTTCAGCCTGAAGAATCTGGTCCAGGTGTCCGATTATTATTTCCATTCCCTTATGCAGGGCCTCGTAATCCTGTGAGGTTTGACTGGCCTGCATGGCTCTTTGGAAATCATCCATAACCGGCAGAATCTTCTTTATAATAGGCAGGTTGGCGTATTTTATGTATTCATCGCGTTCACGCTGGGCCCGTTTACGGGTATTTTCTGCCTCGGCCAAAGCCCGCATATACAGATCGTAATTCTTTTTGGCTTCTTCTTTGGCATTTTCGAGCTCTTTTTGCAGTTCTTCCATGGGTTGGGTTTCTTTTGGTTCTGCCTCGGAACTTGCGCTGATATCTTCCAACTTGCTGTTATCAGTATCATTCTCCATCATAAACACCTCGATTTCATCTTTTATTAAAAATTAATGCGGAAGATTTAGACTCTCCTATTTCAGCAGGGGACAACCTTCCTCTCGTTCGCTTGGTGAATTAAAGTAAGGAATGTCCCCGTATTAGTACTATTAGAGGACTATAGTCTTTCAGACGGTGGGCATAACCTGGGGATGAAGTATCAGCTAGAATCTGTCCCGGATTATTTTTTCGATAATATCCTTAACTGATTCCACCGTTCCGACCGCCTTCCAATACTCCATCCGAACCGGCCCTATGAGTCCTATTTTTCCCATATCGCCGGACATTCTATACCCGGCGTATACCAGGCTCATTTCCTTTATATCCTGTATATTATTCTCCTGTCCTATTCTGATATCCACATCATCTCTGATTTGCTCCGGGATAACTTCCTTAAGAGTCCCGTCCTGAGCCAGAATAGATAATATTTTTTTAATTTTTTCGGTATCTTTGAATTCAGGTTCATTTAAAATATTTAATGCTCCGCTTATAACCACCTTTTCTTCACTGGAACCTTCTATTAAAACATGCAGAGCTTCCAGCACCATATCCATGACCTTTCTGCGGCGCACCATTTTATCACGGATAGACTGCAAGTCAGACCGGCTCATGTCCACCAGATTCTTGCCTTTGAAAACTCCGGTAAAAGCTTCACTTATACACTGTAAATCTTCTTTGGTTACCGAAGCCGGTATGGATATTTTGCGATGCATAATAATTCCCACATCAGTAACCAGTACCATTAAAGCCTGATTATCCTGCAGCGGTACTATTTGCATATATTGAAACTGGCTGATTTTGACTGAAGGCACTAT
>DHSK01000196.1:1637-7017 GCA_002408445.1 Syntrophomonas sp. UBA5288 | reverse complement strand
TGGTTGCCTGAAATCGCCTGCTGGAGCATCTCCACTTCTTCATCCCCGGGGAGTTCTTTTTCCATCATGCAATCCACATAATATCTAAATCCTTTTTCCGATGGTATCCTTCCAGCCGAGGTATGGGGTTGTTCCAGGTAACCCATTTCCTCCAAATCTGCCATTTCATTCCGGACCGTAGCCGCACTTATTCTCAGGGCATGTTTGCGAACCATGGCCCTGGAGCCAACCGGTTCAGCTGTTTCTACATAATCCCTGATAATGGATTCCAGTATTCGCTTTTTCCTGTCATCCAATGTCATTCTATCACCCACTCTGTTAGCACTCTCATCGATTGAGTGCTAATTAGTGTTTACTCAAAAATATCACCAGTTGCATCCTTTGTCAAGCACTCATATCATCTAAGAAACTGACATAAAACCTGATTTGATAAGAAATACCCTTTCTCAGTCAAGGCTATCACATTGTTTGCATATTTTAACAGTCCGTTACTAATGCAATTGCTAATCTGTTCTTGATAGACTTTCATTATATCTATGCCATATCTTTCCTGAAAATCCATGCAATTGATTCCAGAGATGAGGCGCAAACCTAAAATCAAAGCATCAACCGGCAGATCCGGCGCGGTCATTTCCTCCAACAACTCGGTGGCCGGCAGCCTTGCACTCTGAATACTTCTTATATATTGTTCTACATTGGCCTGGTTCATTATGCGGCGGTTCATTATAAAACTTACGGCACCTGCACCCAGACCGGTATAAGGTCGGGCCTGCCAATAAATCAGGTTATGCCTGCACCGGCAGCCGGGCCGGGCCAGATTGGAAATTTCATAATGCTCGTAGCCTGCTGCTCTTAAAAAATCCAGGGCATGATAATACATAGCAACTTCGTTATCGTCGCCCAACAGGCTCAATTCACCCTGTTCTATCTTTCGGGCCATAGGAGTAGCAGGGTTAAGCTGCAGCAGGTACATGGAAATGTGGGCAGGGTGGCAGGATACCGCAGTTTTAAGTGTTTTCTCCCAACTACTCGGAGTTTGCCCGGGAATGCCGTAAATTAAGTCTATATTAAAATTAGTGAGTCCCACCCGGTGCAGCGTCTCGACGGTCTGCAAGGCATCCCTGGAACTGTGGATTCGGTTAAGAAGGTTTAACTCATTTTCATTAAAACTCTGCACTCCCAGTGACAACCGGTTGATGCCACTGTCTTTTACTATCCTGAAATAATCGGTATCATGCCGGACCGGATTGGCCTCCATGCTAATTTCGGCTTTGGGGTCAACCATAAAGCTTTTCTGCAAAGCATCGATCAGATGGGCTATATCATAGGCAGAAAGCAGGTTGGGCGTACCTCCGCCCAGATAGATGGTAGCCACGGGAAGGTTACCGGCCTCCCGCCGCAATTCCCCTTCCCTGACCAGACAGCGGACATAGCCCGCCAGGATTGAATTATTTACCGGAATGGAATAAAAATCACAATAATCACACTTGCGCAGGCAGAAGGGAATATGCAGGTAAAGCCCTTGATAAGCCTCATTATTTGTCATCTTCCACATCAAGTACACTCATGAAAGCATCCTTGGGTATTTCCACCCGGCCAATCTGCTTCATGCGCTTTTTGCCTTCTTTTTGTTTCTCCAGCAATTTTTTCTTCCGGGTAATATCGCCGCCATAACATTTGGCCAGTACATCCTTGCGTAAAGCCTTAACTGCTTCACGGGCAACTATCTGACTGCCGATGGCCGATTGAATAACTACTTCATATAACTGGCGGGGGATTATCCGGCGCAGTTTCTGGACTACGTTACGCCCACGGTAAAAAGCTTTTTCACGGTGTACGATAATGCTTAAGGCATCAACCATTTCACCGTTAATCAGAATATCAAGTTTGACCAGATTGGATGGTTCATAACCACTCAATTCATAATCCAGGGAAGCATACCCTTTAGTTCTCGCTTTTAGTCCATTGAAGAAATCATATAATATCTCCGCCAGCGGTAATTTATATTTTACAATCACACGATGGCGGGAGAGGTATTCCATGGTTATAAAAATTCCCCGTTTTTCCTGGCATAATTCCATGACGGTCCCGACATAATCGTCCGGTATCATTATAGAAGCTTTCACGTAAGGCTCCAGCACCTGGTCGATTTTTTGCGGAGCCGGCCAGTGGGTGGGATTCTGCACACTGATCTGGGTGGAATCAGTCAAATCGATTTTATATACCACACTGGGTGAGGTAGCAACCAGGGTAAGCCCATACTCTCTTTCCAGCCTTTCCCGGATGATTTCCAGATGCAAAAGTCCCAAAAAGCCGCATCTGAATCCAAAGCCAAGCGCTTCCGAAGTCTCCGGTTCGAAAAAGAGGGATGCATCATTGAGCTTTAGTTTTTCCAGTGCTTCACGCAGTCTTTCAAAATCGGTATTTTCCAGCGGATAAAGTCCGCAATATACCATGGGTTTAACTTCCTGATAACCAGGTAAAGGCTCACTGACCGGAGTGGCGGCACTGGTAATGGTATCGCCCACTTTGGTGTCGGCCACATTTTTGATACCGGCCGCCAGATAGCCTACTTCCCCGGCGGATAATTTGTCAACTTCTTTAACAAAAGGAGTAAGCACCCCCAGTTCGATTACTTCAAAGTCGTGTCCAGTCGCCATCATACGAATCATCTGGCCTTTTCTGACTTCGCCTGATTGTACGCGTATATAGGAAATAGCCCCTTTGTAAGAGTCAAAATAGGAATCAAAAATCAAGGCGCTGAATGGTGCGCTTACACTGCCCTGAGGAGCAGGAATCTGTTTAACTATGGCTTCCAGAACTTCTTTAACGCCTTCCCCGGTTTTAGCCGAAATCGGTAAAATTTCATTCTTGTCGATGCCCAGTACGTCTTCCATCTCCTGTTTGACTTCCTCCAGTTGGGCACCCGGCAGATCAATTTTATTGGCGATGCCGATTATCTCCAAATTCAAATCCATAGCCATATACACATTGGCTAAAGTCTGAGCTTCTATGCCCTGAGAAGCATCCACCAGCAGCAGCGCACCTTCACAGGCAGCCAGACTGCGGGAAACTTCATAGGAAAAATCCACGTGTCCCGGTGTATCAATAAGATTAAGGATATAATTTTGACCGTCGGCTGCCGTATAATGCAACCTTACCGGCTGGAGTTTGATGGTTATACCCTTTTCTCTTTCCAAATCCATCTTATCAAGAAATTGTTCTTTCTTATCCCGGGCACTGAGTGCGCCGGTATATTCCATCAGGCGGTCGGCCAGAGTCGACTTGCCATGGTCAATATGAGCAATAATACTGAAATTTCTAATGTTTGCCTGCAAAGCTAAAAGCCCTCCAAAGTTAAAACTATTGATAAATTATACCTTATTTAAACGGCTCTATTCAACGCGTTGCGTAAATGAATCGTTATTTCACGTATTTTTTGCCTATAGAAAACTCAATCTGGTATTATATAAGTTAGTTTCACTATACAACTTGTCCTGACACGGAATCAATCGCGTGGATAGGGCTGAAAGGAAGATATGATGGTAGCGAAATTAATTACTCTGGGACTGGCCCTTTTTGCGCTGGGTTATTATATTAAATCGACCTGGCCCGGGATCAAAGAACGTCCGCTTACATTGACCCTGATGGCAGTTGGAATGCTTGGTTTCGCAATTGGTGTAATACTGGGACAAAACAATTGGGGCTCCCATCTCAGATTGCTAAGCACCTGTGTGTTTTTTGCCGGAGTGGCCATTGATGTTAATATAAGACGCAAAAAAAACCAGCGGTAATATTAAGCCCGCTTTTTATGGAACATATTTAAGACCAGTTCCGTTTCTTCCAACTTGAACCCATAAATCAGCACCATGTAAATTGCGGCTCCAATGGCAGCGGCCAGAGTAGTCCCCAATAGCAGGTTCATTTTACTATGCAGGTGCAAGACCGCAAAAATATATGAAGCGGAATATTTTACGGCCAGCATCATTATAATGGAGGCCATTACCGATATGGCAAAGGTCTTTATGATTTTAATTCCTTCTATTTTACCCACCTTAATTTTCAATGCCAATAAAAGGATCATTACATTCACAATGCCGGCCAGGGAGTAAGCCAGGGCCAGTCCCCTGTGCCCCATACTATGTATTAAAGTCAGGGATAGAATTATATTGACCGCTATGGTAATTACCGCAGCTATAACCGGGGTAGCGGTATCTTTCAAGGCATAGAATCCACGGTTTAGAACCTGCAAGACCGCATAAGCAAACAGTCCCACACAGTAATAGTTCAGGGCCTGACCTGTTACCGCAGCCATCCGGGCGGTAAACTCACCCTGTTCAAACAGCAATTTTATAACCGGCTCTCCCAGCGTCACCAGGCCAAAAGAAGCGGGAATACTGATAAGTATGATAGCTCTGATCCCCAGGGAGGTAGTCTTCTTAAAACTCTCAAATTCCCCCCGGGCCGCCAGCATGGTCATAGTGGGAAAAACTGCCGTGGCAATGGATACGGCAAAAATACCCCGGGGCAGATTCATGATTTTCTGACCCAGGTTTAAAGCTCCAATCATCCCCGGTCCAAGACCTGAAGCAAGGTTCTGATTAACAAACAAGTTCAGCTGAGCTACTCCCAGACCGGCCAGTACAGGTATGAATAGTACCATGATCTGGCGAAGCCCTTCGTTGCGATAATCAAAACTGGGGTAATATTTCATACCCACTTTCCGCAGGGCCGGTATTTGAACCATAAAATTAAGGAAAGCCCCCAGAACCACTCCATATGAAAAAGCAGCTACTCCAAACTGTTTATAAAATGCTACTCCCACTACTATAATAACCAGATTGTACACTAAACTTCCCAGCGCAGGAGCAGCAAAATGGTTGTAGGAATTCAGAACTCCCATAGCTATACCGTTTAAAGCCATGAAGAAGGTTTGTATAAACATTATATGGGTGAGATGCACGGCGAGCTCAGCATATGAAGGGGGCAAGCCGGGTGCCAGCAAAGTCAGAAGTGGTTCGGTGTGTAAGTAGGCGACCGCGATCAACAGCAGCAGGAAGATCAACACATAATTAAAGACTATGCTGGCTGTTTTCCAGCCTTCTTCTTCTCTGCCGTTGGCTACGAAGCTTGAGAAAACAGGGATAAATGAAGAACTTAATGCTCCTCCCACCAGCATCATATAGATGAAATCAGGTATAGAAAAAGCCGCCCGGTAAGCATCAGTAATATAATTCTGGCCCAGTAATGAATATAATGCCACCTCACGGCCATAGCCCAGTATACTTGATAAAATAACGGTAGCCATCAGCAAAAATGCTGCCCGTGCTACCTGTTTACCGGTTTGAGTCATATAAATACACTTCCCAATAAAAATAGG
>DHSK01000196.1:0-1378 GCA_002408445.1 Syntrophomonas sp. UBA5288 | reverse complement strand
TTGTTAATACAAAAACACCGCATAAAAAATGCGCCAGATCCTTTGTACATAATGGGTGGTATCAAGGGCCAACTTTCTGGTTTGGTGCATGGTCGTGCCTAATGATAATTTTTGATATTCCAGATCATATTTATTACCCATAACCGTTACGACTATTTTATTATCACTCTTACTAACTCCCAGTACCGGCCCCCGGTCGTCCAGGGTAAGACTGCTTATCCCTTTACTGCTCGTGTTTAAACCCAATACAAATGTTATTAATAATAATATGACTAGTATGAAGGTTTTTCTTGCACTCATTGCTTAATTATTTTCCTCCTTTAAAACCTGAACCAGCACTCTGGAAAAAAGACCGGACGCATAACGGGCTTCTTCCAGCGAATTGCAATCACTGCCAAACTCCAACAATAACGCATGGTCATGATATTCCTGATTGTAAGTTCCGGCCTGGCTCCTGACTCCTTTAATCAAGCCCGGATACATTTTTTCTGAAGCATTGTACAGGCGTTGGGCAAAATCAAGATTCTTACGCCAATTGGGATGACTTTTCCGTTCATTGGTACCAACGATAATCAATATTTGGGCTGCTTTCCGTCCGTTTATATTTACCACGCTACCTTTGCTCTGACCCGGAATGCTGTCCCGGTGAATATCAAATAAAGCCAGCACCGGTCCGCCCTTTAATATATTATTTACGGTGCTGCGGGAATTAGTATAGCTTTTGTTGTAGTCAGGAAAATCATGAATGGTATTTACAAATTCGGCTTTCAACCCTTGTCTCGCCGTTTCCTGAACCAGATTTTCCGCTACATTATTTATGAGACCTCTTTTACCCTCTAATTTAGCCTTCCCACTATCAGGAATGTAAGATTCAGCACTATGGGTACAATAGCACACTATACGATTAGCACCGAAGATTTTACTGTTTTCATCTGCATTGACGGCCGGCAGCGTTTCCGGCTCAACTGCAGGAACTTCCGGTTGTTCCACCGCATCCTGAACTTCCGCATTATCGTTGAAGGCCATAACCGGAATATTGGCAGATAAAACATCCCGCGGAATAATCTCTGCATAGAAACGGTTGGCATATTGTATTATACCATTGTATTCAGGACATGCCATAGCATAACTGGTCTCCCGCACCAATCCTACCGCCTGCTGCTGATTGATACTGATGTTAAAAGGCAAAAATCTGAAATTCAGCCCCGATACGGAAGGATACCAGTAAAAATCAAGACTTACTCCGGCTATGATGATTATAATAAATATTTGCACTAATAATATACCCTTTATAAAGGCCCGAAAATAATTTGTTCTCATCTGGTTCACCTCACCCCGCTGGTCTTTTAAATTTTTATGGTAGTGCCGGCGGTATTAG
>DHSK01000002.1 GCA_002408445.1 Syntrophomonas sp. UBA5288 | reverse complement strand
AACAACGCCCGTACCCGCAAGGGACCAAAACGTACGGCCGGCGGCAAGAAAAAATAGCCTAGAAAGGGGATAAATCAGTGGTTCGGAAAACAACGACGAGAGTTAAGCGCCGTGAGAAAAAGAATATCCAACAGGGTATTGCTCATATAAAATCGACCTTTAACAATACAATCATATCGATTACCGATAGACAGGGCAATGCAATTTCCTGGGCCAGTGCCGGTACCTCCGGTTTTAAGGGTTCCAGAAAAAGCACGCCGTTTGCAGCCCAACAGGCAGCCGAGTCAGCTGCCAAAGCAGCCATGGAACATGGTCTGCGTGAGGTTGAGTGCTATGTCAAGGGACCCGGAGCAGGTAGAGAAGCTGCTATCAGGTCATTGCAGGCTGCCGGATTGGAAGTAAGCGTTATAAAAGACGTTACCCCCATCCCCCACAATGGCTGCAGACCGCCCAAGAGAAGAAGAGTTTAATAAGGAGGTAGTGGGATAAGTGGGTAGGTATACTGATTCAATCTGTCGCCAATGCCGCCGTGAAGGTGAAAAGTTATTCCTCAAAGGGGATAGATGTTATTCGGAAAAATGTGCAATAGAAAAAAGAGCCTATGTACCTGGCCAACATGGACAGGGACGCCGCTCCAAACCGACTGAATATGGCATTCAGTTAAGAGAAAAACAAAAAACCAAGAGAATTTACGGGTTAATGGAAAAGCAGTTTCGCAATTACTTTAGAAAAGCAGACCGCCAGCAGGGGATTACCGGTGCAAACCTGCTCATATTGCTGGAAAGACGGTTCGATAATGTTGTTTACCGCCTGGGCTTTGCCGCTTCCCGTAAAGAAGCACGCCAGCTGGTAAACCATGGACACTTCACCATTAATGGCAAGAGAGCTGATATTCCTTCCATGCTTTTACGTGAAGACGATGTAGTACAAGTTAAAGAAGGCAGCAGAAATTCCGCCAAATTCCAGGAAATCAAGGAACAGGCCGCCTATAAGACTCCTCCCGAGTGGTTGAGTGTGGATGTTGACAACCTGATAGGTAAGGTTCTGGCTAAACCGACCCGTGAGCAGATTGATACTGCTGTAAACGAGCAGTTAATTGTTGAACTTTACTCCAGATAATATACCCGCATAGATAACCTCTAAAAGAGAAGGAGGGGATAAAATAATGCTAGAGATGGAAAAACCGCGCATAGAATGTGTGGATAAGGACTCCGAAAAACACTACGGTAAATTTGTTATAGAGCCTCTGGAAAGAGGATATGGAACCACGCTGGGTAATTCTCTGCGCCGAGTTTTGCTCTCATCCCTGCCCGGGGCGGCTGTAACCTCCATTAAGATGGATGGGGTCTTACATGAATTCTCCACCATTCCCGGAGTGCTGGAAGACACCACCGAGTTGATTTTAAACATAAAGCAAATGGTTTTGCGCTATGACGGTACTGAACGTAAAATTATACGTCTGGAGCAGACCGGGCCCATGGAAGTAAAAGCTGGCGATATCGTACCCGATGGTGAAATAGAGGTTCTTAATCCGAACCTGCATATTGCTACTCTGGATGCAGACGGCAAGCTGGCCATAGAAATGACGGTAGAACGTGGCCGCGGTTACGTTAGTGCTGATCAGCAGCCCAACAAGAATGACGATATAGTTGGATTACTGCCGATAGATTCCATTTACACTCCGGTTACCCGTGTAAATTATACGGTGGACAATGCCCGCGTGGGCAAAAGAACCGACTATGACAGCCTTACCCTGGAAATATGGACTAATGGCAGCATCAGTCCGGAAGAATCGGTAAGCCTGTCCGCCCAGATACTTATTGAATATCTGAAACTTTTCACCGAAATTGACGACACCTATGCTGAAGTCGAAATTCTGGTTGAAAAGGAAGAAGAAAAGAAAGACAAAGTTCTGGAAATGTCCATTGAAGAACTGGAGTTGTCAGTACGCGCTTCCAATGGGTTAAAAAGAGCAAATATCAACAGCGTTGGTGATTTGATTGAAAAAACCAGGGAAGAAATGAGCAAGATTCGCAACCTGGGTCAAAAATCACTCGAAGAAATAGAGAAAAAGCTGAAAGAGCTTGACCTTTCATTTAAGAAAACAGAGGAGTAGAAAGGAGGGTTACTGTTGAGTTACCGTAGATTAGGCTTTAGAAGTGAACACCGGAGGTCTCTGTTAAGAAATGCTGTAACATCTTTACTAGAGCATGAAAAGATAACTACCACTGAAACCAGAGGCAAAGAAATAAAGCGGATAACTGAGAAAATGGTTACTCTGGGCAAAAGAGGAGACTTGCATGCCCGCCGTCAGGCCAGTTCCTATATAATGAACGATGATGTCGTACAAAAACTGTTCAGTACCCTGGCTGACCGTTACAGTGAACGTCAGGGCGGTTACACCCGTTTGATCAAAACCGGCTATCGCAAGGGAGATGGCGCTCCCATGGTTATCGTTGAATTTGTAGACTAGTATATATAAAACCGGAATAACCATACCATAAATAAGATATAGAGCCGATACTGCTCTTTTTTAAAGGTATCAATGGAGGATTATGCAAAATATCCTCCTTATCTTTTATCTGGCGGGAGCCAACCCCAGGGGGAGGCGTCATTATGAGAATAAAAATGGTCATTGAATATGACGGCAGCAATTATCATGGTTTTCAAATACAGCCTAATGCGATTACCATACAGGAAACCCTGGAAACATGTTTGGCCCAGCTTACCGGGGAAACCATCAGAATAACCGCAGCGGGACGAACCGACGCCGGTGTACATGCCATGGGTCAGGTTATCTCGTTCGATACTGCTTCAACCATACCGGACGATCGATTTTGCCTGGCCTTAAACCGGTTTTTACCAGATGACATCAAAGCACTATCCAGCAGGCAGGCCCCGGATGATTTTAATGCTCGATTTAACGCGGTTAAGAAAACCTACCGGTACAGCATCTACAATTCGGCCGCCGGGCAGATACTGGTGCGTAAATATGCCCTGTGCCTGAATGAAACGCTTGATATTGAAGCCATGCAGCAGGCCTGCCGCTATATAGAAGGCCGCCATGATTTCAGTTCCTTTTGTGCCAGCGGCTCCAGTGCCCGCACCTTTGAACGTAATGTTATGAAATGCGAGCTTACTCATAATGGTGTCTGGCTGACGCTGGAAATGGAAGCTGACGGTTTTCTGTACAATATGGTGAGAATAACGGTAGGCACCTTGCTGGAAGTAGGCCGTTCCCGCTTGTCTCCCCAGGACATATCGTCCATCCTGGAGGTCCGTGACCGTGCCGCAGCAAGTCCCACCGCTCCGCCCCAGGGCTTGTGTCTGATTAAGGTCGATTATCCGGATACGCTTAGAATCCAAGAACAGTGAAAAACTGTTATTAATACCAAGCTTTCTTGACAAACAAGTGGAAATATGATTAATATAAGAAGGTAATCTCTAAAAGCGTACCTGTCTCCAGCCCCGTTGACAGGTTCGGCGAATAGAGATCTTGTTTCTTTTTTATGATGTAAATGCAGTACTGGAGGGAAACACGTGGATACGTATATGGCGAAGCCAGCGGAAGTTGAACGCAAATGGTACGTTATAGATGCAGCCGACCAGACTTTGGGCAGGTTGTCTTCGGAAGTTGCTTCAATTTTAAGAGGAAAACATAAACCTACTTACACTCCTCACGTCGATACCGGAGATTTTGTAATAATCGTGAATGCGAGCAAAATTAAGCTGTCGGGAGATAAACTCAACCAGAAAAAACTTCGGTGGCATACCGGTTATCCCGGTGGTTTGAAAGAAATGGACTATGCAACTTTATTGCAAAGAAAGCCTGAAAAGGCCATAGAGGCTGCCGTGAAGGGCATGCTCCCGCACAACCGCCTCGGTGACCGTATGTTCAAAAAGCTGAAGGTTTACCGTGGCAGCGAACATCCCCATCAGGCACAGAAGCCGGAAGTCCGGGAACTTAGAGGGTAAGGAGGATAAAAATGGACAAGGTGCAATACCGGGGAACCGGAAGAAGAAAAAAAGCCATAGCCAGAGTCAGACTGGTACCTGGCGATGGTAAAATAACTATTAACAACAGAGCATTTGAAGACTACTTCCCCAACAAAACCAGCAGACTTATAGTTCTGCAGCCCATGGAGCTTACCGGTATGACCGGAAGATTTGACGTTATTTGCCTGGTACAGGGCGGCGGCGTCACCGGCCAGGCAGGTGCTATTAAACTGGGTATTGCCCGGGCTATCATAAATGCCAACCCGGATATCAGACCTCAACTGAGGAGAGCCGGATATTTGACCCGCGATCCCAGAATGAAGGAAAGAAAAAAATATGGTCTGCACAAGGCCAGAAAAGCTCCTCAATATTCAAAACGTTAATTATTTTGGAACAATATACCGCAAAAACGACCCGGGGTCTGTGCCCCGGGTTTTTTGCGTCTAAATAGCCCTTATAAATTATCCCTTCATGGCATATATAAGAATTAGCTTAATTTATAGGGGGGATAATATGCTGGACCGGGCAGTTTACATACCTTTAAAGAAAACGGGAATAATCACCCTGACCTTGCTGCTGCTGGTACTGGGTTATATCGGCATGCGCACCAATGTGCAGCCTGACAGTTCGGTACTGGCCTATGGCCTGGGCAACAAGGTGATAGTGGTTGATGCCGGGCATGGAGGTATAGACCCGGGGGCGGTACGGGGCGAAAAACGGGAAAAGGATGTGACCCTGCCCATAAGTAAAATCCTGGCCAAGCATTTGAGCCAGGCGGGAGCCATGGTAGTCATGTTAAGGGACAGCGACCGCGATCTGGCTAATTCCAATTTTAAAGGAACGGTTGCCCAGCGTAAACGCCAGGATCTGGCCAACCGGGTTAAAAAGGCCAATGATGCTAATGCGGACCTTTATATAAGCATACACACCAATGCCGATCTGAGTCCGCGCTGGAGTGGAGCCCAGGTTTTCTATAACCCCGGGAGTGAAAAAAGCAAGCGATTGGCTGAAATTATCCAGAAGGAATTAACCACGATATTGGGGAATACTAAAAGAGAAGCCAAAACAGGCAGCTATTATATTTTAAGCAATACTAAAATGCCTACGGTAATAGTTGAGGTGGGTTTCATATCCAATCCCGGGGAAGCCAAGCTGCTGTACGACCCTGCATACCAGAGCAAAGTTGCCTATGCCATTTATTCCGGCATTGCCCGGTCCCAGAATGAGGATGTTCCGCTGGTGGATACTAAAATCCCACCTCCCTAAGCCAGGCTTATGAGGAGGCCAGGACAATGATAAACTACTGCTGTCTTTCGCCCCATCCTCCCTTTATTATTCCCGCGGTAGGAGGGGACAACCTTAATCAGGCCCAAGCCACGGTGGCGGGTCTTCAGACTATGGCGGCCGAACTGTCGGCATCGTCGCCCGAACTGGTAATTTTTCTGACCCCCCATGGCAATGTATTTTCGGATTGTATCTCCTGTCTGGGGGACCCTGAGTTGACCGGGGATTTGGGTGCTTTTGGGCATCCGGAAACAAGTATGCATCATGCGAATGACCTTGAACTGGTTGAGCTGATGGAAAAAACCTGCACCGCAGAAGGGATCGAGTTTGCGGCCATTGATACGGCGCTGGCCCATCGCCACCATCTTAATGCCGATATAGATCATGGTATTATGGTACCGCTTTATTATTTGGAACAGGCCGGTCTCACCGGTGTGCCGATCATAGCTATAAGTATCGGCTTTTTGCCTCTGCTGGATTTGTACCGCTTCGGCACTATCATTAATCGTTGTGCCCAAACTTTAAATCGCCGGGTCGCGGTGGTAGCTTCGGGAGATATGTCACATCGTTTGAAGGATGACGGGCCGTACAGCTTTAATCCGGCCGGGCCTGAATTTGACCGGAGCGTTAAAGAACTGATCGAAAAGAAAGATATAAAAGGCTTGCTCGCGCTTCCTGGACATTTACGTGAAAATGCCGGTGAGTGCGGGTATCGCTCTATAGTAATAATGCTGGGAGTATTGGATGGTCTTGAATTTGACAGTCAGGTTTTTAGTTATGAAGGACCTTTCGGGGTAGGGTACCTCACGGCCGGATTCAGACCGCTGGCATCAGGGACGAGCTTTCTTAGTCGTTTGCAGGAGGAGGAAGCGCGGGAAAGGGAAGCGAGCCGTGTAAAGGAATCCATGCCGGTAAAATGGGCACGGATGGTTTTGGAGAGCTATATTAGAACCGGTGAGGTGCTTGCTCTTCCGGAGGAGTTAAAAGAAATAAGTAAACAAAGGGCGGCGGCTTTTGTATCGCTTAAGAAAGGGGGCCAGCTCCGGGGCTGCATCGGAACTATATTGCCGCTGCATGATAATTTGATGGAGGAAATCCGTGAAAATGCTATTAGTGCGGGTACCAGAGACCCCCGTTTTCCGGCGGTACGCCCGGAGGAACTGGAGCAGTTGGAGTATTCGGTGGATGTGCTGAGCAAGCCTGAGCCGGCTACCCGGGAGGAACTGGACCCGAGCCGCTATGGGGTAATTGTCAGCCGCGGACATAAACGCGGAGTGCTTCTGCCTGACCTGGAAGGGGTCGATACGGTGGAAGAACAGCTCGAAATCGCTTTGCAGAAGGCAGATATTTCGCGAAATCAGGGGTATGGCATCGAAAGGTTTGAAGTCATACGGTATAAATAGTAACAAATGCAGGGATTGGGCGTTAAGGTTATTTGAAGTTCATTGAAGCGAGGTAAATAACATATGCCGGAAAGGATAGCCAGTTATTTTGAACCAGCGCCGGACCAAATGGTGCAATGTCACTTGTGTCCGCATCAATGTTCCATTAAAATAGGGAAAACGGGCCTGTGCGGAGTGCGCAGGAACCGCGATGGGGTGCTCTATACTCTAAATTATGGTGAAATAACATCATTGGCCCTTGACCCGGTGGAGAAGAAACCGCTGTATCACTTTCATCCCGGGAGCATGATTGTATCTGCCGGCACGGTGGGGTGTAATATGTTCTGTAGTTTCTGCCAGAACTACTCTATTTCGCGGCATAGACCCCCGACCACAGCGGTTGAACCGGGGGAACTTGCCGGCATTGCCCGGGAGGCAGCCGGGCAGGGTTCGATTGGGGTGGCTTTCACCTATAATGAACCATCGATCTGGTATGAATTTATCTGGGACACGGTGCAGAAGTTAAAGGAAAACGGGCTAAATACGGTGCTGGTCACCAATGGGTACCTGCAGCTTAAGCCGCTGCAAAACCTTTTGCCTTATATTGATGCCATGAACATTGATGTGAAGGCATTTAACGAGGGATTTTACCGCCGCCGCTGTATGGCTGACCTAAACCATGTTAAGGAAACGGTAGAAAATGCGGTTGGCCGCACCCATGTGGAAATAACTAATCTGGTAATACCGGGGGAAAATGACGACCTGGCGGAAATAGGAGCACTGGCAGGATGGCTGGCAGGCTTAAGTCCCCTGATTCCCCTGCATATTTCCCGTTATTATCCGGCCTACCAGATGTCAACACCACCGACTCCGGTTGCTACGCTGGAGCAAGCAGTACTGACCGCCCGGGAACACCTGCAGTTTGTCTATGCCGGCAATATAAACGGGGTAGCTGATGACACCTTGTGCCCCCACTGTGGCCATTGCCTTATAACCAGGCAAAATTATGAGACCAGGATAGTTGGAATAACGGCCAACTGTTGCAGCAACTGCGGTACCCCGACCACATTTATACATATGTAGGTAATTAAGCCGGGGATTTTGTGTGCCCGGCTGACCTTTACTATTGTTTAGTTTATAAACAAGTGTCAAGAAATTTAATCATAATAATTAACGTGGCAGTTATCTTACTAATAAACCATAAGGAGGAACAGCAATGAAATACGCTAATCTTATACTGGAGAAAGAAGATGGAATTGGGATATTAACCATGAACCGGCCGGAGGCTCTGAACGCACTTAACATGGATGTACTGAAGGACCTGAAGCAGGCTGTTGCAGACATCGCGGCAGATGATGAGATTAAGGCCCTGATCATAACCGGAGCAGGCAAAGCCTTTGTGGCAGGAGCGGACATCAAGGCCATGCAACCGCTCAATCCGGTACAGGCACGTAATTTTGGTATCTTTGGGCATACCATCTTAAGGGATATTGAAAAACTGGAAATACCAGTTATTGCAGCGATAAATGGCTTTGCTCTGGGGGGCGGTTGCGAACTGGCTATGGCGGCCGATATTAGATTGGCTTCCGAGAAGGCGAAATTCGGCCAACCGGAAGTAGGTCTGGGCATAACTCCCGGCTTTGGCGGCACCCAGAGATTACCCCGGATTGTGGGCGAAGGTATTGCCCGCGAGTTGATCTTCACTGCCGATGTAATTGATGCCCAGGAAGCATACCGGATTGGTCTGGTAAATCATGTTTACCCGGCCGACACCTTGCTGGATGAAGCCAGGAAGATGGCAGTTAAAATTGCCAAAAAGGCTCCGGTAGCGGTTAAATTAAGCAAAGCCGCCATTAACCGTGGTATGCAGGTAGACATTGATACCGCTCTTAACGTGGAGGCCGACCTTTTCAGCATATGCTTTGCCACCCGCGATCAAAAATCAGGCATGGAGGCTTTTCTAAATAAAGCCAGACCCGAATACAAAGGGGAATAATAAATAATACAATTGCAGATAGCTGACTTACAGGCGAGGGTAAACCTCGCCTCAGAGCGTCAAAAAAGCCCAATAGCTGCGTTGTTAAGGCAAGCCCGCTCAATCGACGTACTCATGTACGCCTCAATCACGGTCTTCCCTTAATGCTTTGCTCTTGCACTTTTTTGCCCGCTCAGAGCGTCAAAAAGGCCCAATAGCTGCGTTATTAAGGAAAAATTGCTCAATCGACGTACTCATGTACGCCTCAATCGCGATCTTCCCTTAATGCCTTGCTCTTGGGCCTTTTTGACGCTCTGGGGGTAGGGGCATTTTTTTTAAGAGACGAGGGCAAACTAACCGTTGCAAATTTATGCATAAAAACGTATAATTATAAACGCATTGATATGGCGGTAATGAATAGAATAATTGATATAATGGTTATTTACCTTTCCAGAGGAGGATTGGAACTATGTATAAAATAGGAATCATAGGAGACGGATACACTGCCGCGGAACTTTTACGCTTACTGGCCGGACATGATCAGGCCGAGGCGGTTTGCATATTTTCTACTGAAAACATCGGGCGACCGGTCACTGAGGTTTATCCCCAGCTTACCGGTTTTACGGATCTGGTCTGCCAGGCCACCGACCTTGAGCTGATTAAAAAAGAGTGTGACGCGGTATTTCTGGCCTTGCCGCACGGGCTTTCGGTACCGGTGGTAAAGGAACTGGCCGGTGCGGGAGTGAAGTGCATTGATCTGGGAGCCGATTTCCGGCTTAAAGATGCCGCTGTATATGAAAAATATTACGAGAAAGTGCACGAGGCACCGCAAATGCTTAATGATGCGGTATACGGCTTGCCCGAGCTTTACCGGGATAAAATCCGGGAGGCCATGATCATAGCCAATCCGGGCTGTTTCCCCACCAGTGCCATACTGCCTCTGGCTCCCTTGCTTAAAGAAGGGCTTATTGAGCCCAATGGTATTATTATAGATTCCAAGTCAGGTGTATCCGGTGCGGGTAAAGGGTTAAAAAGCACCAGCATGTTTTGCGAGGTAAATGAAGGTGTCCGTGCCTATGGAGTGGGAAGTCACCGGCATGGGCCGGAGATAGGACAGGAACTAAGTGTTGCCGCCGGACGGAAGGTTAATATGATATTTACCCCGCATCTGATTCCCATGAATCGCGGTATATTGACCACCAGTTACAGCCGTTTGAGGCCGGGGGTAAAGGCCGCAGAAATAAGGCAGGCCCTGGAAGCAAAATACCGGGATGAGTTCTTTGTCCGAGTGATGGCACCGGGCGTTATGCCGTCCACCCGCTGGGTATATGGAAGCAATTTCCTCGATATCGGCGTATATGCGGATGATGGGAACGGTAATGTAATCCTGGTATCCGCACTCGATAATCTGACCAAGGGTGCCTCCGGGCAGGCGATTCAGAACTTTAATATAATGATGGGTCTGGCAGAAGGCCAAGGCTTAAAATTTGCGGGATTAAACCCCTAATATACACAGGAGGTTCAAGCCGATGAAACTGATTGAAGGGTCGATAACAGCGCCCCGGGGCTTTCTGGCCCAGGGAGTCTCTGCTGAAATAAAGAAAAAAGATAAAAAAGATGTAGCTATAATATTTTCCCCCAAGCCGTGTACGGCTGCCGGTGTTTTCACCACTAACCAGGTCAGAGCGGCCTGTGTCGATATTAGCAAAGCTCACCTGGCTGATGGTCAGGCCCAGGCTATTGTGGTCAACAGCGGCAATGCCAATGCCTGTACCGGTGAGCAGGGCCGGGCGGATGCCGGGGCCATGGCGGAGCTTACCGCTGATCTGCTGGGTATACAGGCCCAGGATGTAGTGGTTGCTTCCACCGGGGTTATCGGGGTGTTTATGCCGATGGAGCGCGTGAAAGCCGGGATCAGAGAAGCGGCTGCCGGTCTTTCGCCCCAGGGGGCCGGGAATGCGGCCTGTGCCATCATGACCACTGATCTTATGCGCAAGGAGATCGCGCTGGAAGCTACCATAGATGGCAAAACTGTGCGGATGGGGGCTATGGCCAAGGGCTCAGGCATGATACATCCCAACATGGCCACCATGTTAAGCTTTATCACAACAGATGCTGCCATTAGCAGCAAATGTTTACAAAAAATGGTTAAAAGTTCGGCTGCTCTGTCCTATAATATGATCAGCGTGGATAGGGACACTTCCACCAATGATATGATGATTGTGCTGGCCAACGGCGAAGCCGGCAACCAGCTTATAGA
>DHSK01000181.1:7188-12043 GCA_002408445.1 Syntrophomonas sp. UBA5288 | reverse complement strand
CCCCGTTCCACCGTGAAGGACATGTTTTCCAATACTATATGGGCAGGTTTTTTCTTCCGGGTGAAGATTTTGGTAATAGCTTCAACTTCCAATAACGCCATCTTTATATCTCCATGCAGTTAACTTTTTTTCAACGGTCAAAAAACCTTTGTCAATCACAAAGCCTACCAGACCCGACATAAACATCAGGGCATAAAGCTGCGCCGTTTCCATACGCACCTGGGCTTCTACCATCAAAAAGCCAAAACCGGCGCTGGTGGCAATAAATTCTGCACAAATAACTGACATCCAGCCAAATCCCATAGCCAGGCGGCAGCCGGTTAAAATACTGGGCAAGGCTCCCGGTATCACAATATCGCGAATAATGTTAGGTAAAGACGCCCCCATGCTGCGGGCGGCATTATAATAGTTGGGGTCAATTCCGTGTACTCCGGAAATAGTATTGATAACCAGAGGAAAAACCGCACTCATAGCAATCAAAAAAACGGTGGGGCCGTCTCCCAGGCCAAACCAAATGATGGAAAGGGGGACCCAGGCCATAATCGGTACCTGTCGTACCGAATTTATAATTGGAGAAATGGACTGCAGAGCCGTTTGCGAATAGCCCATTAGCAGTCCTAAAGGAATTCCGATAAGAAAAGCATAGGTAAAACCGGTAAATACTCTTCTTAAAGTTAAAGCCAAATTGGACATGATTCTGTAGTCTATCCAGGCCGTAAAAAATTCTTTAACTGTTTCCTGAAGATAAGGCAGCAGCAAAGTATTTTGGATGCATTTGGCCGCAAAATACCAAGCTATCATCAAAACCGTTACAACCATAAGGGTATATAAAGTGCCCCGGTATTTATCCAGGATATCGCCGGGGGTTAACCGGGCAGTTCTATGGTTTGAAATTGCACACCCATTTCTAGCCATACTTGCACCTCTTTGCTGACATTTTCCAATTCTAATTTTTGGGCTAATTCCGCCGTTAGTATTTCCGGCTGATTCATTTCTCCTGCGGCCCGGTTGTAGGCCGTTATGAAGCTGGCCAATTCAGGACTTTTCAACAGATCTTTATGTACGACCAGAACAGAGGTAGGGTACCTGGAAGGCAAAGGCGTACGATAACCGCCGATTTTTAAAGCCCCCAGAATATCCAGGACAATCCCTTCCACTGCACCTCTTTCCAGCGCATAGGGCAGAGCTGCGGGCAGCATGGGTTTCATTTCAATACTGCTGCCCAAATTAGACCTCACCAGTCGTTTTTGAACTTCCCGTGCATTCATGTAACCTACGGTTTGAGGAACAGTATCCTCGTCAGTTACTAAAACTATTGAATTAACCACTGCCGCACCTAAAACCTGATAAGGCTGTCCGCTGGCTATTAATTTGCCGGCACTGTCCGGACAAAGCACCGCCAGATCAAAATTACCTGCAGACAAAGCCAGTTCCGTTTGACTGCTGCAGCAATCCTGTAATTGTTGATAACTCATGTCAACGACCTTTATAGCGTCGCTGTTCTTACCCGCTAAATACTCAATAAGCAGGCCGGCAGCGTCATCATTGCAGGCAATCCGCAATCCGTTCATTTCTACCCGGGAGCCCAGCCAAGTACTTAACCCCAGATAGATAATGATAATGACAATTACTACCCCACCTAGCAGATTTCTCTTATTCATTATCATCCAGGCTGCTTTTTAGCCTTTGACATCTGCCTTTACATTGTCTACTTCTTTGGCTTTGGCTTTCCAATCTTCATAACTCATTTTCAGCGGAAATACCGGATCCACTTTTTCTTTAATGAAAGCATTGAAATCTTGGGCGCCGCAGGCCTCAATATAGGATGTATTGACATAATCCTCTACTTTTACCGTATTTACATCATTTTGCACTCCGTATTTCTGCATGACTTCCAACTGGTTTTTCAACTCATCCATAATCAGGTCCCAGGAAATGGTCCGTCCTTCCTGGTTGGTCTTTTTCCACATGGTCATGAGTCCAACTTCCAGAGGAACATTGTAATTCCGGGCAAATATCTCGGCGGACTTATAAGGATGTTCATACATATATTGAATGGACAATGTATGCGCGAGTAAAACCCGTTTGGCCAATTCGGGGTGGGCCTGGGCAAATTTGGTGTGCATGGCTACCTTGCAGCAGGTACCCTGCTTACCATCCCGTACTGTATTCTGCCTGATCATGACCCGGCCGGTATCTTCGTATTCAGCCATGGAGCCCCAGGGGTCACAGCAAATATAAGCATCCAACTTGCCGGCTTTGAGTGCAAAATATTCATCCTGATCGCTCATATTAAAGTTTTCATACTTGGTGATATCAGCCGGAATATCCAGCTGATCGGCCCATTCCGCCCAATTAATACTGTTGGTCTCAGGATCAGCACCGCAGGATATTTTCTTGCCAATCAAATCCTGGGGAGTTTTGATATCCTTGCTCACTATCAAGTATTCCGATCCGCCCGTATGGTTTTGAGCGGCGATAAATAGAGGTGTACCTTTGGGAACGGCCCGCAACGTAGTGGTCCAGCCCGCATAGCCAACATCCATTTTTCCGGCCGACATGGCCTCAGGCACATTGCCGTTGCCGGTCAAATTAACCTTTAGCCCTAATGCTTCATAAATGCCGGCATCCTTACCGATACAAGCAGCCGTCATATGATCACAGTTATAATAGCCCATATTGATCGTATAATTGGCATCTTCGCTGCTAAGAGGTTTAAGATTATAAGTTTTGGCCAGCTGTGCAGCCAGGCTCTCCCCTGATTTTGCTGCTTGCTGCGAGGCTTGTTTATCACCGCAGCCGCTTAAAGCAATTAATCCCATCATTAGAATGGTTATGAGAACATACAGCTTTACATTCTTCAACAATAAACACTCCCTCAATCCCTTTTTCCTGCCGAACTAGCAACAACCTTCCATGCCTTCTCCGAATAGACTAACGAACTTTCCCTGTTCCCAGCGATAAATAGCGTAACCCACATTCACCCCCTTGGAGCCGGAAATTACTAATTCAATCGGGTCCTTGTCATCGATATCCCGCCACTCGATGCGGCAATTATCCATCGGCGCCGGTGTCGGTTCAGACATAGCAATTGTTTCGTCCTCTTCCCAGATTGCTATCATCTTGTTGGTGACAGAGGTATCCTGATAAATTACAATTAGATCTTCCCGCCCATCGTTATTAATATCATTAGCTCCGGTGAGAAGAGGCTTCTTATCTTTATAGGCAGCTAAAAAGTGTTTATACAGCACATGCTGAGTATCTACTTTTTGCACTGTTTCTGCGGGCTGCCCTTTTCCGCTGCACCCTGTAATGCAAAGCAGCACCACCAGTAAAACCAAACCTTTATATCTAAGCATTTATCGCCCTCAGACCGAACTTTTTCAGCCATGCACGACATACCGGCCACCAGGCCGTAATACCCATGGCGATCACAACCAAAGAACAAATATATTCCACCCAGGCCGGAACCGACAAAGACATTTTATTGGCTAAGTCAATGCTGTTCTGAACATTGCTTAAATCAAAAACCGGAGTAAAGCCCGGCAGCAACAAACCATTGGTAATATAGCCCACTATGACACTGATAAATATGACCGTAACCGTATATATAACTACTGTTCTCTTACCGATAAGTTTGTAAATACTTATCAATTCCGGCAGATTAGTCGCTACTCCGGACAGAAGAAACGTGATAGCTGCCCCCGGTGCTGCTCCGGCAGCGATAAGTGCTGCGATAAAAGGAATATGACCAACTGCGCAGACATACATAACCGCACCTAAAATTACGACTCCCAGTAAAGAAAGCAAAGCGGGATTGCTTAAATAATCCTGGATAAAATTTACCGGAATAATGGCCAGTAAAAGCGCCGCAAATAAAATCCCCATCAGAACATAACGGCTTACCTGCAAGCCGAGGCTGCGAACGCCCCAATCCAGGCCGCTATAAATTCTTTTAGGCCAGGTAGTCTTAACCGCCGTAAGAGCTTTCGGTTCTGCCTCAACCGGTTGATTTTCCATAGCCGCCGCTACAGCTGCCAGGGGAGATACCAGCTCGTTCTTTCCCCATTTGTTGCCTATAACGCCAATGAGCATGGGCAGCATAAAACCAGTGATAACATATATGATGGTCAATTGCGGGCCTAATAGAGCAAAAGCCAGCAGAACAGCCGCGGGATTTATTATCGGGGTAGCAACTAAAAAAGCCAGGGTAGGCCCTAAATAAGCGCCTGAGTAATAAAGGCTCAGAGCTATCGGCACTACTCCGCAGCTGCAAATAGGTAAAAGCATCCCCGAAATCGTAGCTTTCACCAGGGAAGATAGTTTGCTGTTACCCAGCGATTTTTGCAAAAACTCCGGCCGCAGAACGATATGTAATAATCCGCAAAGAAAAAAACTGACCACCAGCCAAAATGAACTTATATTCAATAAATCCCAACAAGACAGCAGAAAATCTTTAGCCATTTACTTTATCCAGAGCAACTTTAACTGCTCCTTCAATCACCCTTCGGCTCAATTCATCAAACCGTTCTCTTTCATTAATAATTAATGTTCCCCGGCTGATTGGTCCATATTTCGGCAAATAGTCAAAATCCTTGCCCATGTAATATATTTTTAAATCTATCTGTCCGGGATGTTTAGCCGCCAAATCCCGCAAAACATCACCATAGCCGTCACAGCAGGAGCAAGTGTTGATAAATTCCAATCTAACCTTTTCCATATTCACTGCTCTCCCTTCATGGGTTTTCGTTATACATTATATTACTTTTATTTATTCTTTTTTACATTATAATTTAATTATGGAAATATAGTCAATGAATTATTATTCCTTGCCATCCATGGATTTTATTGAATT
>DHSK01000181.1:1854-6910 GCA_002408445.1 Syntrophomonas sp. UBA5288 | reverse complement strand
TCGAGTTTTCAGCGCGGCTATTTCCGTCTGTGGGTTGATTATTTCCTACCCTTTTGCGCATAACATCCGCAAAAATGGTACTTCAAATTGCACCATAAAACTGATACAATCGGTTAAACAACCTTTAGAGATGGTGTATATTTCCTAAGAATAAGAAATGCTCCAGAAAAAGCCGGAAGGTTAGACTTTCCCGATCTATGCATCAGACCAGAGCCCTTTAAGTGCTATTTAAATATGTGATTGAAATTAGGAAAAGGAGGCAAATACAATGGAATCTAAAGAAAAGGTATTAGAAACGATGAAAAATGCCGGGAAACCCTTAAGTGCCGGAGAGGTTGAGAAGCTATCAGGGTTAGACCGCAAAGAAGTAGATAAGGTTTTCAAGGAACTTAAAAAGGAAAACGCAATCGTCTCCCCAGTTCGCTGCAAATGGGAGCCTGCCAAGTAATAGAGGTGAATTCGCAAAAACCGTTACTGGGTAGCGGTTTTTGTGCTTCTGGAGGTGACGATATGCCAGTAAAAATATCCGACCTGATTGATGAAATGGATTTGCAATTTGATGAGACCTTTCATTATTTGAATAAGGAGACCGGTGCTTTTGTTATGGTCAGTGCTGAGATTTTATCTATAGCTGAGGAATCAGATGAGGATGATGATTTTTCTGGATATCCCGATTGGCAGAAGGAAGAAATACTGGGTGCAATAGACATCATTGACAATTGGGATAAGTACGTTGAACTTCCTAGTAAATATGAAATAAATGAATATAACATTATGGAAGAATTCTGTTTGTCATTGAATGATGAGCAAATTGGGGACAGATTATTATCCGCCATCAGAGGCAAAGGAGCCTTCAGGCGTTTTAAGGATTCAATAATTAGATTGGGTCTTGGAGAAAAGTGGTATGGCTTTCATTGGGAAGCATTGCAGGAAATTGCGGTGGAGTGGTGTGAGGATAACGATATACCATATATACTTTGAAATGGGATTTAAAACAGCTCTATCTGCTTATGTTCCCCCAGTCTGCGGAGGGCTTCGGGGTCATGGTCCTGGAAATAGGCGTGGCGTATCTCCTGATCAGTAACCATTAGGTATTTGTCGGGATTGGTGCTGGGGCGCAGGCGGCAGCTGTAGACGATGGGGAAATATTCCCGCACAAATTTACCTTCGGCCAAAGCCGTCAAGGCAATAATCTGAAAACCCAACTGCCCGGCAATGAAGAAAACGGGATCGAGGACATGGTCACTGGAGGCCTTGCCGAAAGGGTTATCCAGGACAACAGCACGGCTGCGTTTTACTCCAGAGTTCACCGCCTCCCGTTTCTCGGCCAAATAGTTCTGGATGCCCAGAAACAACGCCATATTCTTGCTCCACTTTTCACCCCCTGACCACTGGTTGGAACCTTCCCAGGAGATGGGATGGCTGCTTACTTTGCCATCAGCGGTGACTTTGCGGCACCTGACCCGGATATTCTTTTCCTTCATGACATTACGGAGGAGCTGCTGGGGCTGCAGCCACTTTTCAATGTCTTTATGCATGAGAGGATAGTCTTCGTTGCCGTTTTCGTCCCGGTAGCGGCTACTTTCGATCTGGCTGATCATCCAGTCCACATGCCGCCGCAATTCGTCCTTGCCTTCTTTTTCATCCCATTCGGGTAAATCAAACTGAAAAATCTCCTTCCAGTTATCATCCACCTTGACCCGGGTTTTACGGGGAATTATACGCAATTCGGTTTTTATGGTCACCAAATAACTGTGGAGCCGATTAATAAACTCCTGCAATTCCCGGTCATGCTCGCGCAGATCATCTTCAGCGCTGCGTATGGCAAAGGCAATGCGGCTGCTCAGGCGCTGCTTCCATTCCAATACTTCGGTAAAATTGTCCCGGTATTTTAAGCCCGAAGTAACCATCCGCTGTAGCTTTATGTCCCGGACCTCCTCCTGGCAAAAGGCTTCCAGCCGGGTTTTCTCCTCTTCCAGTCCTTCCTTCGATTGGTTTAATTGGAGCTGGTTCTGCTGGATAGCTTCCAGATAGCCGGTAATAATCTTCATAGGCTGATAGGCAAAATCCTGTTCTGTAGCAGAGGGTAAATCAACCCCGGGAATATCTTCCTGCAAATAATCGTAACGCTCATTTTTGCGTTCCATTTCTTCCATAGCTTGATGGAGCAATTCCTCTTCCGCCGTAAGTTTTTGCATCTGTTCCTCCAGATACCTTTGCCTTGATTCTATTTGCTCGCTTTCTTGGCGAAGTTCTGCTTCCACCATCGGCAACGGCTGAGTAAAAATCACTCGTTCCCGGTATTTACGCAAAAACTCATCTTGCTGCTGTGTAAAACGATCCCGGGCAATAGCCTCCTCCTTGGTCAACTTCTCTTTATCCGGCTGCAGCCGTCCCAACTCTTTTTTTAAATGCCGGTCCTGCTCAATAAGAAGCTCGATTTCATCTTCGCCGCCGGGAGGAAAAACCATCTCCTCGTTAATTTGAGTATCGCATTGACGGCGTTTGCGGTTTAACTCTTTTTCAGCGTTGGTCCTGGCATGGCGGGTATGGCTAAGGTTTTCTTCCAGGCTCTGGCGTCCTTTTTGCTTCTTATGCAAGGCATCCAGCAGACCCTGCCGTTCCGTCTCCAGCCGGGGTCGGGTCAAAACCGTCTCCAGGGGCGCGGCATCCTTTACTTCCTGATACAAGGCTTCTCTTCGCAAATGACGCAGTTCCTCCTGTAGAACGAGCAGATCCTTTTCCACTTCCTGCAGGTTTCCTGCCTTCCTGTCCCGCTGTTGCAGATCCCGGTCCATCTGCTCCTGTCTGGTCTGCAATAATTCAGAATACTGCCGCACCGCCAGCCGCGCCTTGTCGCCTTCGTCAGCCTTTTTCAGGTAATCCTGGGCTTTCATAATACGATGGCTTAGGTCGGTGTTCTCCTCAATGATGTCGGTAATATTCTTGTTCAGGAGGTTCAGGCGCAGGTCAATATCTTGCAGCCGCGCTTCGCTTTCCTTGATCCGCTGTTCCCATGCAAAAATCTGTTCCCGGGTTTGACGCAGGTTTTCTTTTAATTGCTGGGTTTCTTCATGCGGGTACTTTTCCAGAAATGCTTTTAGCCGGTTAAACAACTCCATATTCAGTTGCAGGGCCTGTTCCTGTTTTCTTCGTTCTTTACCGGCTTCGCCGGCCTTCTGTTCCAGATCCCGCTTCCAGCTCTGAAAATTTTCCATGGACAAGTTGAGTTCCCAGTTGTTAGGGATGACCCTCCGTCCGGCCTCCGGGATTGGAGCGGGATATGCAAGAGCCCGGTCCAGCATGCCACGGGCTTCCTCCTGGGTCAGAATAAAGACCGGCTGGGTCATCTCGCCCGCTTTTTTGGTCAGCCGTTCCCATAGCCGGTCAGCCTCGGCCTCCCTGCATATAAGGCTTATGGTCCAAAATGGCCAGGCCGGGAAATACTCTTTTTCAGTACGGGCCAACTGCCGGGCCGCCCTGGCCACATAAACACTACCGGTCTCCAGATAGGCAAACTGTTCCCGCCATTCCTCACTCCATTGCTCCAGCAAAGGATCGGCCGTATAATATTGGTTGGCTTCATACATGCCGTATAATACCAAAGCCTGACTTTCCTGCCGGATAGCCTTTTCTTTCAGTACACGCAGGCTTTCCACTGCTTCTTCCATTTGGCTTACCACACTGCTTTGCTGGGTGTAAAGTGAACGAATATAATAAAGCTCGCTGCGCAGTTCCTGTATTTTGCGCAAGAGACTCTCGTGCTCTTGCTGTATAGTGTGCAAACGGGTTTTTGATTCCTGCTCAGCATTCTTTAGCTCCTGCAATTTTTGGCGCATCTGTGGCAGTTCGTCCTGCCGCCGGCGTCTTTCCTCCTGCAGCTGATGTACCATATCTTCATTATCCTGGCGATTGCGCTGCAATTCCTGCGTGCGCTGCTCCCATTTTATTTTGGCCCGGCCCACATCCTCCTGGGCCGGATTGGAAAGAATTTGAACCGCGATTTCCTGCGTTTCTTTTTCGGCCTGGTCCCGCTGCTGCTCGGCCCGACCCTTGTCCAGCAGCAGTTCTGCCATTTCTTTTTGTAATTGGTCCAGGCCGGTTCTCAGTAAATCCAGCTCCTTTTTTATCCTGGCCTCATCGTTTTGAAGTTCCTGCCTTCTGCTGTCAAGCAAACCCTCCTCCTGCTTGTAACAGTAACCCAAAAAGCCGGTGTTGTCCTTTAATGCTCTTTCCAGTTCACGGACATCGTTATCAGCCGCCAAACGCTGCAACTGGTCGGTATAATACTCTATTTCTTCTTCCCGGCGTTGTATCTGAACCTTGAGCCGCGCGATTTCCAGATTCTGCAGGCGGGCATGTTTTTGGCTGTGTTCCACCTGCCGGGCATCGTACTCCTGCAAAAAATGATTTAAGCGCCGGGAAGCATCCTCCCACACCTGCTCCAGAGCGGCCAGCTGACCGGAAGCCTTTTTTCTCTGCAGTTCATAGCGCTCTTCGGCCAATTTATTATTGGCATCTTCATGTTCCTGAAGTTTTTGTAAAACCTGGTCATGCTGTTCCTGCGCCAGTTGATAAAGGGATTTAATCTCTCCTTTTATTTTAAGGGCGGCTTGTCTGGCTTCTTCATAGGAAGCATAGCAGTTTACATAACGGGCGACTTCACTGTCCACCCGCTGGCTCTCCTCTATCTTGTCTCGCAGTTGACGGTGTTTTTTGAAATGCTCTCTTTGCTTTTCAAAAATCTCTACAAAATCCTTTCCCTTTCCAGATAGAGCCTCTTCCACCGTGGGAATAAGCAATTGGTCCACCAATTGGGTGGTGGTGCGACAGCCATCGAAAAAGCCTTCTATTTCTCCCTCGGCGCTGTTTATACGGGCAATACTTCTCCATTCGGAAGTAATGATTTTGAAGTTCTGCTCGATATAGTCCTGATATTCACGATTGCGGGTGAAATATTTGGCATTCATATGTTTATGGCTCATGGACTGATAGTAGTCAGACATTTCCTCCCGGCTGGAAGGACGCCGGCGGCCGTTCTGTCCCTCCCGCACAA
>DHSK01000181.1:0-1748 GCA_002408445.1 Syntrophomonas sp. UBA5288 | reverse complement strand
TTGGTTGGCTTCATACATGCCGTTCTGTCCCTCCCGCACAAAAGGCAGGTTAACCAGGGCATGATCATCCCCGGGGCCGTATTCATACACATATTTATACGAATCCAAGCCTTCCTTGCTGGCAAACAGAGTAACCGCGGTCAGGACGTAACGCCGGGGCTTGTCATCTATAATCCATTCCACGGCCAGATGGGCCGGGCTGTTTTCCAGGGTAAAAGTGTTCTTGGCTTTGCGATCTCCTAATGCTATATGGGGAAGAATAGTCTGCAGCACGGCCTGAACGAAGACGGTCTTTCCGCCTCCGTTTTCCAGCAGGATGACACCATTATGGCTGTCAAATTGAAAAACCTCATCACCATAACGTTTGGCCCCATCTTCATAGACCAGATTGGTAAAACGGATTCGGGATATGGCTGGCATCTATTCTCTCTCCTTTTTCCGGCTCATTTCATATATAAATGAGAGTAGACTGCGATTGCGTTCTTCTTCCATATAATAGCGCTGAATAATGGTACGCGCTTTCTCGGTCAGTTCCAGTTCATCCTCTCCAATATCTTTAACCAGGTCCTGCTCCTCCAGGAATTTTTTTACCGTATTAAGAAAACTCAAACGGCTGCGCGTGCGGGCATCCTGGGTTTTGACTTTTTCCTTCAGATCATTTAAGGCATCCCATTTTTCCACTACCTGACGCCAGTTGTATTCCTGTTCCTGCTCCATTTTCTCCAGTTCTTCGGGGTCCATTTCTTTTATTACCATGAGACGCTCATTTAAGGTGTTCAGCCATTGGTCAATACTCAGGAAATCCCGGGTAGGTTCTATGTTCTGATAACTATCGTAAAACTCCCCGAAAAGAATAATAATCGCCACATACATAAGGTAAATATCGGCATTGACTGCATGCGCGGGCAGATAGCGTTCTTTTAAAGTTTGGTTGGATATATGAAAAGGCGAGCTGATGGCGGTGGGCACCAGATAGATTTTATCTGAAGCTGGAATAACGGTACATTCCACCTCCTGGGCAAACTCTTCCACCAGACCGCGCACTACATCATCAGCCAGATAGAGCCGCAGTTCTTCCTTGTCCCCATAGCCTTTTACGGCCAGAGCGGCATAGAGCCGAAAAGCCTCCTTCACCTGCCGTTCATCATATTGCATTATCCTGCACCTCCAGCCTTAACTGCATATCGCGGATACTGTAACGATCGGTCACGTCAATAACCTCTTGCTTTTCCACTACGGTCAGCCTCCGCGCCCGGTCCTGTAAAATCTCCATCATTTCTCCCAGTAAAGTTTCCTGCCGTGATTCATCATCCTCTTCTACCACCAGGGGCGAGCGCTGGTGCAAAAGTATCCAGAAATGGTAGAAGGCACGGTGCTGCAAGATGTCTTCCCGTTGAATGGTCCGGCAGTATTCGGTAACTTCCTGCAGGCTGATTTCCTCCCGGTCTGCCATCGCTTCCATAATAAGTTCCATTAATAAGCGGTATTGCCGGCGCAAAAGTTTTCTTTCCTGCTCCCGGGCTTCCTCATCCAATGGCTGTAAAAATTCCTCCGTCTCCGGGTTCCCACTGCGACGGTCCAATCTTTGCCGGGCAAATACGGTCAGAGGCGACCACTGCTCATTCTGTTGCAGGGATAGAAAAGGTTCCGCCAGGATACGCGCGGCGGTCAGCGGCAGAGGGATGGACATGAGCTGCTCGGTGATCTCTTTTTGAAAATTAAAAGAGTGATTCCACTGCAAAAACCCC
>DHSK01000124.1 GCA_002408445.1 Syntrophomonas sp. UBA5288 | reverse complement strand
CGTAAATTTTGGTCATGACGCGAGCGCTGCTGTAATGTACAAACCTTAGCCTGGTGGAAATAAAAAAGAATGATGATGTAGGGAAATTCGGAAAGTGTGTATAAGCCCTCCTGGAGATCCTCTTTTATCTCGATAAACGCTCTCGTTTTATCTGCATAGATACTTTGCCTGGGGATTTCGTCTGTATTTTTAAAAGGAGAATGAATCACTCCAATTGGTTCAAAAATAATAGGCTCCATAGAATATCCTCCTTCCGCATATATTATTGCTCATTATAACGAGGTATGTCTCACCTTATGGGAGCATTATAGTTTTGGGCTTAGGGATACATTGATAGCATTCTAAAATTAATTTAATTTTAGTCGGGGAGGACATCCTCCCCGACTAAAATATGTTTCCTGTATGCTTTAGTATCTTCCGATCCCCTTCTACCCCACTGCCCCCTGGTGCACTTCAGACGTTTTCTCATATTCGGGAGCGTGCCATTTCTCTACCACTGCAATTGCATCCTTGGGACAACCTTCAACACAGGCCGCACAGACAATACACCTGAAGGGCTGAAAGGTCAAAGTTTTACTGTCCCGGTCTACTTCAATAGCATCAGCCGGACAGCGCTTGGCACATAAACTGCAAAAAATACATTTGTCACTGTTAAATTCAACGTGGCCCCGTACCTGGGGATAAAGAATTCTCTCCTCTACCGGGTACAGTCTGGTATCCGGTTTGGAAAACAGGTTTTTCATTATGGTTGGCAGCATTACCGGCATTCTAAGCCCTCCTTTCTACCTTTCTGTACAGCTTATACAGGGGTCGATGGATAATATGACGACCGGCACATCGGCCATTTCATTGCCGGGCAGCATCTTCAAAAGTGAAGGTACATGAGCAAAGGTCGGTGTCCTGATCCGCAGACGTTCCAGGTTCTTGGTTCCATTGGCCTTAATATAGTAGAGTAATTCCCCCCGGGGTTGTTCTACTCGCTGTATGGTTTCCCCCTGTGGATTGCCTTTTACTTTTACCAGAGCTTCTCCTTCCGGTAACCGGGCTAAAGCTTCCAGGGCCAGATCAATAGACTGATAGGCCTCCCTGGCTCTAACCTTGGCTCGGGCATAGCTGTCTCCGTCGTTTTCAACTATGGGCTCGAATCCCATTTCGCTATAAGCGGCATAGCCGGTTTGTCTCATATCCTGCGCAACTCCGCTGGCTCTGAGCACAGGACCCACCGCTCCGTAAGTTATGGCTTCTTCTTTGGTTAATATGCCTTTTCCTACCGTACGTTTCTTTACGGTATAGTCATTCATAACCACCGGGGTGATCCGGTCTAATTCCTGTCTGACTTCCTGTAGGGTTTGCTCTACGATTTTAATTTGCTCCGCAGTTATATCCCGCCTGATGCCGCCTATTGCGCAGGTGGAAAGTATTATCCGGTGCCCGCCGGTCATTTCCATCATGTCGACGACTTTTTCACGAATAGCCCAATATCTCATAAACAGGCTTTCGAAGCCGAAGGCATCAGCCAGCAGGCCCAGCCATAACAGATGGCTGTGAACTCTGCTTAATTCGGAGTAAAATACCCGCAGATATTTAGCCCGGGGTGTTATCTCAATGTCCATCAAGTCTTCAATACCCTGGCAATAAGTCATGGCGTGCATAAAACTGCAGATGCCGCAGACCCGCTCCACCAGGAAAACGTTTTGCGGGTATTCATTCAATTCGCCGGCCTTTTCAATGCCGCGATGGACATAACCTATGGCCGGACTAACACTTACTACCTTTTCATCTTCATAGGTGATGTTGAGGTGTAAGGGTTCGGGTAATACGGGGTGTTGCGGGCCAAAAGGCGCAGTTATTCTGGTTGCCATATTATTCTCCCCCCTTGGCTTTTTTCTTTTCCGTTCGGGCCATTGGGGTCGGCTGACATTCGTCAGTCATATACAGCCGGCCTTTAAGATCAACCGCTATATCTTTTATCTTTACTCCAAATAGCTCCTGCATCTCGTTTTCAGCCAGGAAATTGCAGAGATAGATGCCGGTTATGCTGTAAATTTCCTGGTCCTTATGGACCGGAACTTCTATATTAACCAGCCGGGTTTCTTTATCGTAGTGATAAATTATTCTGAAATTATCCACTTCATCAATACAGGTGGCTGTAACCAGTCGGTAACCGTCCTGATACATTTTTTTAGTTTCATCCAGTAATTGTTCGGCAGTGATTTGTTGCACTTCGATGCTCATCCGGCCACCTCCTCTGTTTTTTCTTTTAATTTCTGCAACCCCATAACTACTCCGTCGATTATGGCTTCCGGCCTTGCGGCACAGCCGGGGACATAGACATCCACCGGAATAACCTGGTCTATGCCTCCCAGGACGTTGTAGCAGTTGTGAAAAACTCCGCCGGTGCTGGCACAGGTACCAACCGCCACTACTATCTTGGGTTCAGCCATCTGGTCGTAAAGGTTTTTTATGACCCGGGCATTACGGTGGTTGACACTGCCGGTTATCAGCAGAATATCGGCGTGCTTGGGGTTGCCGGTATTGATTATGCCAAACCTTTCCACATCATAAAGCGGGGTCAGGCAGGCCAGAACTTCTATATCGCACCCATTGCAGCTGCTGCCGTCGTAGTGCAGCAACCAGGGCGATTTCAGCTGTGATTTATGTATAATTCCCACTTTTAATCACCTCTTTAAATAAACTTGAAGCCGATATTGACCAGACACAGCATCATTCCGCCAATCCAGGTTATTTTCAACATCCAGGACCAGGTCATACGGGCACAAATATTATCTATTACGAGTTCGATAAAGAAGGATATAAATGCCAGTATCAGACCCATCCACAACGGCCGTATCCAGAATAATGTTACCAGCCCCAGGATCAGTATCAGTTCATACATGTGGGTCAGTTCGATTAAGGCCAGATATGGTCCGGAATATTCGGTTGTTATGCCTTTAACCAATTCCTGATGGCCATGATGTGAAGTTGACAGATCAAAAGGCGATTTCCGCATTTTAATGGTTAATATTATGAGTACCGCCACAAATACCAAAGGCAATGAATATAGCAGCGGTTCCGGCCGGGTCCAAATATCTTTGATCAAAAAGCTGCCATTGGTAACATAAACCCCAATCGCCAGAAGGATTAGCACCGGCTCATAGGCTAACATTTGCAAAAGTTCTCTTTGGCTGCCGATATGGCTGTAGGGTGATTTGGAGCTGAATCCTCCCAGAACGAAACATATCGCCGCCAGTGCCATTACAAAGACCAGTATTAGAAGGTCACTGCCTAAGAATAACATGGTCAACGATGTAACTATCAGCACCAGATAGGCAATGGCCCACAATATCTGGCGCTGGTTGACAATTATCTTTTCCTTGCCGAAGAGCTTAAACAAATCATAAAAGGGCTGTAACAGCGGGGGTCCTACTCTTCCCTGCATCCGGGCGGTAATTTTACGATCCAGCCCGTTCAAGAGACCACCCAGAATCGGGGCAAATATTACTACTAATAAAATAGTTATAAATTCTCTCACAGGACCGTCACCCCCAGAAGTATTAATATTACCACTATCGCTGCAATATTTATTACCGTGCTGAATTTGTCTTCGTTGATAGCCGTGAAGTAGTAGTTGGAAAGACATAATTCAGTTGCCGTATCCCCGGTGGTGAAGTATTCCGATGATTCAAATTCACCGGTGTTTACTCCGCACATATATACTCGTCTGACACTGCTCTGATCGGGTTTGGGAATTAAGCGGTAAATTACCAGTATGGCCAGCAAGACGGCAAATATCGGCCAAGCCGTAAAGGAGCCGATGGTTTTGAAGGCTGATTGCCCGATAATACTGCCGCCGGAAGTAATCAGGCCGGTGATTTGATAGCTGGCCTGCACGGCCGGTGCAACCACATGGTTCATTATCGGTACGGCAAATATACCCAGAACTACCGCACCCAGCGCCAGTCCGCCCAGGGAAATAATATAATGCGGAGCCAGATATTCCGCCGGGGGTTTAGTTACTCCGGGACGGCCTTCTAATAGACGTCCCAGCCATTTTATCCAGAACAGGGCGGTGACAGCACTGGCCATAACAAACATAAGGGCCACCAGCGGCAGGTTCACGGCTGCTTCCAGGGATGCCCATTTACCGATCAGCATTCCGAACGGCGGCAGAAACATGCTTACTACGCCTATGGCCACAATTTTAGTTGTAACCGGCATCCGGTCAATGAGGCCTTCCATATCTTCAATGTCACGGCTGCCGATATTTAGCTCAATGGTACCTGTACACAGGAACAACAGTCCTTTGGATACCGCATGGAATATCATTAAGGCCATGGCCGCACTGATCGCCATCGGGGTGTTGATTCCGGCACAGGCTATGATTAAACCCAGATTGGCAATGGTGGAATAGGCCAAAACCCGCTTGGCATTGGATTGAGTACAGGCCAAGACCGATGTCGCTAAAAAGGTAAAGGCGCCGGCAACAGCTATCAGGTCGCTTAAATAGGTCCCCTGATAAATAGGCGCCATTCTGACCACCAGGTAAACACCTGCTTTAACCATGGTACTGGAATGCAGCAAGGCGGATACCGGAGTCGGCGCTACCATTGCTCCCAGCAGCCAGGACTGGAAAGGCAATTGGGCTGACTTGGTAAACCCGGCGAATACCAGGAGGGCTACGCTAAATAGCAGGGCACTGGTTACTCCACTATTACTTGCTGTTTGCAGCAGGTAACGAATAGACAGCGCATCGCCTGAAACCGCAGTGCATAGATATACTATGGCTGCGGCAAACGCTACTCCGCCGACCATGTTCATCCACAGGGCCCGGCAGGCATTTTTGATTGCTATTTCCGTAAGGTCATGGCTGATTAACTGGAAGGAACACAGAGTGGTTACTTCCCAGAAGAAATATAACCAATAAAGGTTATTGGAAAATACCAGACCGTTCATTGCGGCCAGGAATATTACCAGCCAGAACATGAACCGGGGCTGTCTGGATTTTGGCACCGGATGATGCTCTTCGTGCTCGGCTATGTACCGTACCCCGTAAATACAAATGAGGGAACCGACAATATTGATTATTAAACTCATTATGATAGCTAGATTATCGATTACAAAGTTGGGACTTATTTCGGCATGTCCGCCGCCCATGACAAAGTCAAAGTAAACTAATAATACTACCTGGATTAAGGTTAACACCATTATTAAGGAGTTTCGGTATTTGAAACCTATGTAGAGTATTAAGGCCATTAATCCAAAATCTGCTGCGGTGATAATCTCATTCCAGGGAATACCAAATATCCCGGTAGGCTGATAGTCAAATGGACCTACTATAAATAGTTCTACGGAAACTACTGCCAGGACTATCCCTGTCAGGAACACTATTACATTTCTAGCTTTATAACTGCGTCCCCAATAGCATAGCAGTGCAGCTATAACCGGCAGCCAAATTGCAATGGCAACCAGATGTTCAGATATGTCCAATGAATTCACCCCTTTATCAGAATTGGCTAAGCAAAAATATAGACAAAACACATGCTTAACTCTTATGACGAAATTGAAAAATAAAAATTAAGGCCCTCCCATGGTGAACATAAACGAATTCCCGTAATAAATTGCAATTACGAGCCGCATATCGCTCATAATGGATCACCTCCTTGTTTCAAATTTAGACGAGGTATACCGAAAACAACAAAATAACCGTTTTAAGTATACCATATAGACATAAAGAGTGGAAATAGCACATATTATAGGCAATTATAACACGCTATTTACAAAAGAGTTTGTTATTAATTTAACAAGGAAACATAAGGGAACGTCAGATGTGTGAAAAATTCTGCACCAAACATCGGCGAGAAATAGAGAATGCCGTAGGCAGCGCCGGCGAGATTCAGGTCGGAAATGATGCTGCCGTCCCAATAAGTCATGCGGTATCCCGCTGAATATATGGGGGTTGCATCCCAATCCCCAGACCCTTTGGGGGTTCTTTTGCTCCCCGGTGGTTTAGTGGTATTATTGCTTGGGTTTTGTAATCCTTACGGATTAGTTCGTATATTGACTTTTAAACAAAACGGTACATAAGAAAACCACGGGATTTTCCGTGGTTTGAGTTACGGTATTTAATTTAATAATCTTTAACGTATATATGTCCTAAATCAGCGTTTAAAATCAATCTGGGTCCTTGATTGCCGACATATCTAGTATCCTCCATATATGCATGTTGTTCTAAAATACATGGATTATTGGGAGGTATACCTATGGTAATATTACCTTCGCCGCCCCCTGTGTCACAATAGTTGTC
>DHSK01000158.1:2662-3103 GCA_002408445.1 Syntrophomonas sp. UBA5288 | reverse complement strand
TGCAGTTGCACAACCGGTTTAGGTTTGCGTAATTTGTTCAGGGCGATTCTCCTTATAATGGCTAAATTCTGAAATATCCTAACCCCAAAGACAAATACGGCCGCAGTGTATAAAGACACGCCCAGTTGGTCACCTATATATGCAAATCCGGCAGCCAGCAGAGAGTTGGCAATAAACCCGGTTAATAAAACCAGGCTATCGAAGGTCTCTTCTAAACTTGCCCGGATGCCTCCAAAAAAGGAATCGAGACTTGCCAGTATAGCTATTGAAAGGTATTTGGTTAAAAAGGCGGGAACCAGGAAAGGCATTTGCAGACCTAACAGCATGCCGATCATAAAACAAAAAAGAACAAAAATCCACATTTTACAGTCCTCCTTAAATCACTCTCAAATGGGAGTTTTGCATAATTAACTTTTTCCTATGATTAAGCAGTAACTTTGC
>DHSK01000158.1:0-2506 GCA_002408445.1 Syntrophomonas sp. UBA5288 | reverse complement strand
TCACTACGTTCAGGATGACAAAAAAGCGTTATTCATAGCAATGACAAATGGGGTTTTTGGAATTATGCAAAACTCTTAAATAAAAGCAGCCTGAAATTAATTTAAAATACTGGGTTTAGCGTAATGGTATTCTAATATTCCTGCGAAGGCGGGGATTGTTATTTTGCTGGCTTTTTGGATGCTTATCTTCATTCCCTTGGCTCCTAAAACTTGCAGTTCCCCTCCTTCTGCTCTCATTGCATCCTCCAGAACCTGCGGGTTGCCAATTACCTTTATTTCAAAGGGAGGTGTGATCCTGATAGTATTAACCAGAATGGTTGGTCCTGCACATCTTATTTCACTACTGCCGATTATACGCTCCTCGTTTATACTGATAGCTTCCGCCCCTGAACTTTTCAGGTGATTGACTACAAATAACAGGTCGGTGTCGTGGATAAGATAATCGTTTGGATTATCATCTACCGCTAATGGATTAGGATTATCATCCAGGTTAATAACAATCCCGGGGCCGATCATCGGGGTAAAACCAGCAGTAATATTAACTCGGGACAACTTTTCATTAAGCGCTTTACTTTCATCCGGGCTTTCTGACGCCAGTTGGTTTCGAAGGCTAAACGCCTCTTTTACCAATTTATCATTCTGTTTTTTAAGCTCTTCCATATAGATGGTTTGCTGTGACCATTGTTTAACAGATATATTTTTGAAGCTATGTAAGTTGGCACTGATTTGTATCGATATTAAAAACCCGAGTGTTAGACTGACAATACCTATGGCCAGTTTAGGCAAATTTATTTTCACATAAAATCCCCCTCATAAAATACCTCCCATGCTATAAAATACACCTCATAAATGTAATACAATCATTTCCAACTTTTTCTGTCAGACTGACCGGGCGATCAATGATCCCCCTGCAAGGCTGGATTTCTTCTTATGGTTTGTTAGAAACAGTCTTCATCGCCAAAATAAATAAAGGGAATGCAGCATAAAAGTATGATACATTCCCTCCAGTTCCGGCCCATGCCCAAAGGACATATCTAAGGACCCCAGCCAACAGTCTATGAAAATCAGGGTTTAATCCACCACTCTTTATTCCGGTAATCTTTTTGCAAAACTTTCAAGCGCTCCTTTTTCTCCAAAAACCGGGTTTTCGTATTAGCTACCCATCCTTTAAAATGTTCTTCCAACTCCTGGTCGGAAAACCGGCAGTAATCTGCCTCACTAAAATCCGGGATATTATCGTATTTTAATATACCCTGGGCGCTGCAGATCGAACACTCCAATCTGTTTTCCGAAAGCAGCCGGAAAAGATCAGATCCACAAAAGGGACATTCCCGGCTTCCCGGCTGGTATCCGCTATCATTAAAAATTCTCATTCCGAGGTTTTGGGCATACTTAATATTATCCGGGTTCAGCAATGATTCTCCCGGCAGGGTTGCATGAACCTCCCAACAGTCAACTATCTTCATTCTAAGAAGCCGGGGCATCACCAGAGTGGCTGTTTTGCTGTACCCCTCCCACCCTTTGGCTCCATGAGGTATTACTATCACACAGGGTTTGTCTTTAGTATCTTCGACATGATTCTGGATTCCCAACAGGCGGTCTGTCAGCATCTTATAACACCCATGAGGACCTAATATATACACAGGCACCCCAATAACCAAAGCATCCGCCTCTCTGATTTTTCTTATTACAAAGTTAAAATCATCTTTGATGGGACAATCATTTTCCGGCTCCAGGCATCGATAGCATGCATTGCATGGCTCTAATTTTAAATCAGTCAGACGTATTAGCTCCCGGCTGCATGGCTCCGGAATACTATTCATGACCTCTTTAACTAAAATTTCGCTGTTACCAAGTTTTCTATGTGATATTACTAAACCAAGCACCTTTTTCATATCGAATATATTCCCTCCCTTATGTCTTTGTGATCATTGGGGTTTAGTTCCGCCTCATAAACATCGCACCCATAGGGCAGTTTGTGATAATCCCGGAACCTTTCATTAATAATTGTATGAAAAAAAAGACTGTTGTTGAACCGGCGAGCCTACAAAACACATAACATATATTGTGGCAAACCATTAAAAACAGTAATTGTAAAAAAGCCTTCCCGCGCAGAATTAGGCTGCGCAGGAAGGCTCAGTTGCTTTTTTGATTCATAAATAAATGTGAGATGTAGCTTTATCTCCACCTGCTCATTTAAGCTGCTGCTTATTCGAGAAAAAATCTTTCCAGGGGTCATTCCCGCCGATCCTCCGGATTGCCTCCGCCATATTGACACCGTCGGGAGCCACCGTGTCAAGTTCATCCCACGCGATCGGCATGGATACCGTAGCCCCTTTTCTCGCTCTTATGGAATAAGGGGCAATGCTGGTAGCGCCTCTGCCATTTCGAATCCAGTCAATGAATATCTTGTCGGCGCGCTTGGCCTTTCTGACATTGCTGGTGTAGAGGTCAGGCCACTTCTGCTCCATAACCTGGGCAACGCGCCGGGCAAAATCGTGAAACA
>DHSK01000084.1:38200-44725 GCA_002408445.1 Syntrophomonas sp. UBA5288 | reverse complement strand
CAATGACAAATGGGGTTTTTGAATTATGCAAAACTCCCAATTAAAAACTCAGCGTCATTCATAATATTCAGCGTCTTCAGTGTCTGATTTTCCATTTAATCCTTATGCCCTGGGGAAGTATTGCTGGTATACTTCTCTCAGCCTGCTCTGAGTCAAATGAGTGTATATCTGAGTGGTTGATATATCCGAATGTCCCAGTAATTCCTGTACTGCTCTGAGGTCAGCCCCATTCTCCAGCATGTGGGTGGCAAAGGAATGTCTGAGGGTGTGGGGAGTGACCTCTTTTTTGATGCCGGCCTTGTCCGCGTAGCCGCGTAAAATTTTGAAATAACCTTGCCGGCTCATCTTATTACCCCGGACATTTAAAAAAAGGGTTCTTTCCATTGGGTTTTTAACCAGATAATTGCGGGAGCGTACCAGATAACGCCTTACCCAATCGATAGCAGTCTGGTTCACCGGTACTATCCGTTCTTTCATGCCTTTGCCCATACAGCGCAAAAATCCAACCCTCATGTTAATATCTTCTTTTTGCAATGATAACATTTCAGAAACCCTGATGCCAGTGCCATACATTAATTCCAGCATAGCCCTGTCACGCAGGCCCAGATGTTTGAGTACATCCGGCTGTTCCATCAGCCTGTCCACTTCAGCTACGGTAAGCACCCGGGGCAAACTGCGCTTTACCCGGGGTGTTTCCAGGTCGGAAACTGGATTAAGTTCAATTTTCTCTTCCAGCAGCAGGAATTTTACAAAGGTTTTGATACTGGAGAGTGTCCGGGCCAAAGTTGAAGTAGCCGCACCTTCCTCCAGTTGACCGGTCAAAAAGTCCATGATATTTTGTTTGGTAATACAATCCACATCTACTTCCCGATCATAACGCTCGTGCAGGAACCCGGCCAGTTTATGGAGATCGCGCCGGTAAGCTGCCTGGGTATTGGCAGAAAGACCTTTTTCATAATTAAGATAAGCTAAAAATTCCGATATCTGTTCTTCCATTTAGATGCCTCACTTGCCATAGAACTTTGCATGATCTTATACAACCGAAAAATGCTAAAATCCGTTAAATCAAATGTCCTTCGGATCGGATTATTCTGTTACTAGTTTTGACACTTCCCCAATTATATCCTGCTCATTGCTTATTATCATCATAATAAAAATCCTGCAGCTTGATGACAAACTGGTCTACCGCCCGGTCAAAACGGGTGCCGGAGGGCTTTTCCACCCGCATCGGGTTGCCCGAGGGATGTTCGTCCTCAAACCAGCCCGACAGAGCCGGAACTTTATCATGCAAGATCCCGCTTAAGGTTGGAAAGGCCGCTGCAAAAACCAGGACCAAAGTTAGTACCACCACCAGACTGACCAATTTTTTCTTCCATTGCTCGATAATTATAATCATATGTTTTCCCCCCATCATTTTCCGATTAACTAATCCCCCGAAAAACAAACCCCAAGGGCGTACATCTCATTGCTTACAACAGGATCTTTAAGAACCAGGGTGATAAAAATGCTTCAATAAAAGCCCCACTGAGAAAAATCAATATGAAAAATAGGAGCATAAAAGTATAAGACATGAAAGACCGCCATGATAACGCATCTGCTCCTCTTCCCCGGAATATGTAGATAGAAAAATTCAAAGATATCACCGCCCATATCAGCAGGGCTGGAATATAGACAAGGTTCTGCGGCAGAACCGATAAAATGGATATCAGGACCCCGGCCCCGGATTTCTGGTGAATCAGGAAACCAACCGTAAAGCCCAGTGAAAACCCCCGGTAAAACAGCACCGCCAGTATTAATGGAAAACCTATGATGGTCAAGCCAAGAAACCAGATAGCCAGCGCAGTGCGGACCTGGTTGAGAAATGCACCAACCAGCAGTTGCTGACCGGTTAAGGCTCCCATCCCACCTTCCTGCAAATAGGTATCGATTAACCCGGCCAGATGATTCTTGACCCCCCCTTCCAGGCTTTGTACCCGGTAATTTCCCATGATTAAGGCGATAATAAATATGATTGTTATCACGCCGTACTGCCAGCGGTTGGTACTGATATGTTGTTTAAGTCGCTGTTTCAGTCCCATGATACGTCTCCTTACCTGAATACCCGCCTGACAGTATTCACCAATAAATTGGCTGTTAAATGCCTGGCAACATAAAAATCGGACCTTAACGGGCAAGTATTATTTCCTGCTGAGAACTTTTATTAAGATGGCCGCATTATTCTCCTTTACAAATAATATTTTTAAAGTGAGGTCTTTATGCAGAAAACTAAAAGACCTGAAGATTACCTCCAGGTCTAAAATAATATTGCCTTTATGTCATCCTGAACATTAGTGAAGGATCTTCCCAACTCAGAGGTGGAAAGATCCTTCGGCTTCGCCTCAGGATGACAGCGACGCTTGGGATAAGGGGGACGTGTCTCACAGATGTTTAGGATTTTAAAGAACTCAGCGCCATTCATAATATTCAGCGTCTATTTTTCTAATTAAATAATATTGTCCTTCCTCAAAGCCTCGTATATTATGGGCACTACCTGCTTTTTACGCGACATGACGCCTTTCAAAAATATCCCGTCTTCGCCGGTTCCGCTATCACCGAAGACTTGTTTGACCAGGCTGCTCTTGACCCCGGCTGCCACTAATTCGGTGCCTGCTTCCAATATATCGGTAATCATTAACCCCATAAAAGCATATCCGCGGCGAACGCACATATTCTGCATGGCCTCGACCAAGGCTTGCCGCCGTTCCCGGTAAGGTGCCATATCCATGGTTTCAACCTGTGAGATGGCAAAAACGGTACTTCCGGAAACGTATTCCTTCAGGTCCTGGGCAATCAGTTCATCATCCGTCTGTTTGTCGACCTGGTTCACGCTGGAGAATATTTCCCTGCCCCATTTCATAGACTCCAACCCCGAGAGTCGTTCCAGTTCTTCCGCTATCTGCCGGTCTCTGGGCGTAGTAGTCGGCGATTTGAACATCATGGTATCGGACATTATACCGGATAACATTAAACCGGCCAGATTGCGATTCACATATATATTATTTTCCAGGAATAGTCCTGCCACCAAGGTACAGGTCGATCCCACCGGTTCGTTGCGGAAATATATCGGCGCCATGGTCTGCAGGTCGCCTACCCGGTGATGGTCTACTATCTCTATGATTTCCGCTTCATCTATGCCATCAACCGCCTGGCTTTTTTCATTATGGTCCACCAGAATAATTTTCTTACGTTTCATTTCCAGCAGGTTATAACGGGAAATCATACCCACAAAACGGTTTTTTTCATCTACCACCGGATAATTGCGAAACCGGGTGGACAACATGTTCTTTTTAGCTTCGTCGGCTGTCTCATCTCTTTCAAACAGAACCAGATCCCGGGTTCTCATGATATCTGCAACTTTCTGATCCAGGATGCCCCGTATGATTTCCGGACTGCGGTCAATAGCACGACCGTCTCCCAGTGCATCCATGTATATCATGGCTACATCACCGATGGTAACCAGTCCTAAAAATCCCTTGTCTTCATCCAGGACCGGGACCGTTTTTAATTTATTTTTTCGCATCAAATTGCCTAACTCCACCATGCTCATATCGGCGTGAACATAAACGTTATCCTGTTCATCCAGCAAATCTTCCACTTTAGTACCGACATTTTCTATCGGCAAAGGATCTTCAAATTCCAGCTGGTTTAAGATAAATCGCGTCTCATCGTTTAGTTCACCGGCAGCAGCGGCTATATATAATCCTTTGTCGGTGCTTTGTTTATATACTTTGTAACTTATGGCAGAAGCAATGGAATCAACGTCAGGATGTTTGTGTCCTATTACATATACTGGCTTCAATATTACAACCTCCGTATTTTAAACATTGTCGTCCCGCATGATTAAATTTGCTATAAACTGTGCCGCCAAGATATCTTCCATGGAATTACGGCTGGCTGCTACGACGGCAATCCCGTCGGCCAGATTGGTTTTGGCCAGTTCCACCGCACGTCGGGCCGCTGACAGGGCAGGTTGAACTCCTTTTTGTTTTAAACTGCGGGCCACTGTTCCCGTGGTCACCCATTTGCACTCCTGGAAAGCGGCGTCATAAGCCACTCCTCCGGTATCGGTACAGGCTACCACCACCCGGCGGTTCAGGTTGGCCATTTTAGCGGCTTCTGCCCCAATGTTGGGCAAAACAGCCTCTATTACGCCTTTTCCCAATTCTATTCCTTTGATCAGTTTTTGACAGCGGGCCAGCCTCTCCTCATCTGTTCCTACTCTGGGTTCAGCGACTATGATAATGCCTTCCCCGGCTTCCCTGGAAAGACGGGCAGCCTCTTTGCCCATTTGTTCGGGAGATACTTTTACCGGTGCCCGGGTAAAATCCGGGCTTGCGCCTAAAACGGCATATGCCCCCGCATCAAGTGCACTTTCCAGGGTGGTCGACATATCTATTACATCCACTATCACTACCGCCAGTGCTTCGCGCGCAGCCTGTTGAGCACCGCTGGCATCAGTCGTTACTATTATTTTTAAGGACCTTTCCATATTTGCCTCCACCTCCCGGACTTATATTTAAACGCTGGGCTCTCATGGACTTTATAATTCCAGCTATCCCCGGTCCGGCCACTTTTTCAATCCAATCCACCGGGGTCTTTTCCAATAATTCTATTTCACTTTCAGCACAACTCATCAGCTTTTGCATAGCAACCGGTCCCAGTCCGGGAATATCCTTGAGCGGTACCCGGTAATTATAGGGGGGCCTTCCGATCGGATGCCGGGGCTGTTCATAATTTCTTATTTGCATAATACGATCATATACCCCGGTTACCACGTTGCTGCTGCCGCAGTCACATTGCAGCACCGGCTCCGGTTTAGACATGATGGTATTACAATCCAGGCAAAAAGTTCTATGATATTTGCCCAGTCGAGGGTCCATGCCATAATTGGCGGCAACTCTACGCCCTTCTTTGCCTTCTATACTATATTTTATTTCTTTAAAAGATTTATCCCTGACCTGAAAAAGATTATATTCACGTGCCACATTACCGCCCGAATGAGCATCAGAATTGGACAAAAAGGTAAAGCCCCGGGTTTCGGCCAGGGTGTCCGCCATATCCGTGTCCGAACTCAGTCCCAGCTCGACTGCCTTAATATACTTTATCTGATGACCGATTTTATCACCTATCGAATCAGTCCAGGCCCCATAAATCCCCTTGTGCGGCGTAAATACATGAGCAGGACAGAACAGGCCGTCGAGCATATAGGTGAGATTGATGATGTCGGCTATTCCTGCATCAGCTTTCTGGGTGGAAAGGGTCAGGTTGCTCATTCTGGTTTTCATATATTTTTGCCATTTGATCAGGCTGGAAAGGGAGGGCAAGTAGGAAATGAGATGTATGCCTTCCCTGCTCTCCACTTCACAGGCAGGAATAACCAGTACTCCATTGCCGGCGGATAAACCGCCGTGGATGTGTTCCACCAGATCCCCTGATTCCAGCATCTGCTCAATTTCAGCCGCTACCAAGGTGCTGCCGGCATCAACTATCCCTATGACATCAAGCCCCTTGCGGGGAGCAATCTCAAATATAAGCGACTGAAGCGTAAGCTGGCGCGAAGCGGTTATCTTGACCGGACGCCCCAGAGCACTTCCAATATGAATATGAAGATCCCCGTAAACTTTTTGCAAACAAATTCCCTCACAGTCATGCCAAACATCAATATTTGAAATCAGATCTTACGGCCTGCCCCGTCCCGGCTTTCCGGCGGGGCAGGCAAAACTGCCGTATATTAGAACTCTTTTAACTTTTTCATCGCATACTGTATTCCTATAATACTTTTACCATCTACAATGGTGCCATTAAAAATTTGCCGGTAGGCTTCAGTCAATGGCAGCTTTACCAGTTCGAGGAATTCATCCTGGTCGGGATGGGTATCACCTGGTTCCAGACCGGTAGCCATATAGAGATGGAGCAGTTCATCACTGAAGCCGGGGGCGCTGTAATAAGACAGGATAGGTTCCCAATGAGCAGCGGTCAATCCGGTCTCTTCCGATAGTTCCCGGCGAGCGCAGTCCATCGGATCTTCATTTTCTTCCAGGGTTCCGGCCGGTATTTCCAGCAATATTTTTTCTACCGGTTTGCGGTACTGACGGACCATAAAAATCTCCTTATCGTCGTTAACCACCACTATGGCAACGGCTCCACGGTGCTCTACAATTTCACGGGTACTCTCCCGTCCGTCCGGCAGGGCAACGGTATCCACCCTCAACTTAACAATTTTGCCATTAAAAATTGGTTGGGAGCTTACGGTTTTTTCATTCAAATCCATGATTCCACCTCCAGAATATTTTTACCATTATTTGCATAGAATATGACGGGGTGATGATAATGGAAATAACAGTGACAAGAAATCAAGTGATATTTGTAGGCCGGGTAAAGGATATAACAACCCTTTTTGCAGGCTTTCCTCCCGGCACTACGCTGCGGGAATATATAAACATGAAATTAAATTAAATAATGGTCATCCTGAACGTTAGTGAAGGA
>DHSK01000084.1:29132-37997 GCA_002408445.1 Syntrophomonas sp. UBA5288 | reverse complement strand
AAAAGTAGCTATTAAGGTTGCTTGCTTTGCCTCAGGATGACACCTGCGTCTATTTTTATACTATGCTGATATATCCCGGGCGTTCGCCGGCAGCAACGCGGGCGGCGGTTAAAGCGGCTGCGCCCAGAGTCAGAAAGAATTCCTTTTCTTGCTCCGGGCCTCTTCCCATGGTGGTAATTTTTAATCCGCTCTGTTTGATTACATTCATAACCGCCGACCCATCTTCGGCACAGAAGTGGTGCCGTCCGAACAGCCTTTCCTGTCTTATCTGTTCCAGTATGAAAGACATACCTTCCTCTTCCAGCAAAGGCAGCGGAACCAGACAGTCTACCCGGCATATCCGGGTCAGCACGGTGATGGTATGATGACTTATGCCATGGTGGCGCTGCCGGGCATCGGCGAAGCTAATGCGGGGCACTGCGATCGGAATACCCTGTAGAACATCAACCGCATTTAATATCTCTCCCTGCTCCACTCCGGTGAATCCCCATTTGGTTCCGGTTCCCACTATTCCCGGCCCCATGGTTACAATTATTATGTCTGCCTTTAATACGTGGCGAGCTGCCAACAAGCCGGAATAGATGTTTACTGCCTCCAGGTCACCACCGAAGGCATGACCGATGGTAACCGTCCCTGCCAGCTTATGGTTCTTCTTCAGCCAATCCACCGTATTGCTGAAAGCTATCGGCAATGCAGCGCCGTCAGTCATCACATAAGCGACTCTTAAGTTATGTTCAGCCAGCATCAGGCTTAAAGGGGCCAGCATGGAATGCAGCGTTCCCACCAGAACCGGTGTATGCTCAAGGGTTTCCGCCTGAAGCATGGTTTCCCGGTGCGGGCTGTCCTCTTCCTCAACACTTAGTACTTTAACCTGCATAGGCGTGTAACGCAGTTTCATGATATGACCATGGGAATGCAATTCCTTTCCCGCACCATTAAGGTTGGCTATGACATAGTGATATCCCCCGGTCCCCAGCTTTAGAGATACGGCGGTGGTATTGAGCAGCACCTCGTCACCGGTCTGAACTTCTCCGGTCATGCCGGTATATACGATACACTTCTCCTCCCGTCCTTCAACCTCGACCGCAAAACCCTTTATACCTTCCCGGGCAAAAAGCTCACGCATGATCGTCCCTTTTTTAATCTCAATCACAGACCTACCTCCGGTTTTAATTAGAAAATTTGACGCTGAAGATACTGAATACTATGAATTACGCTGAATTTTTAGTATGAAAATATAAAACCGTAGTCCAGTCTATGCCCTGCGGGTACAACTGATGTTCCCTTGCGACTATTAAGGACGCAGGCCGGTGCAAGACATAGCATGAGAAAACGAGTCCCGGCCCTGAAGCCCGCTCATGCCGTCGGGGCTGTAGGGCCTCCTACTAAACTATTCCAGTAAATCCTTAATAATTTGTGCGCGAGCAAGCGATAATTTTATTCTCTTGCTGCCTGCTGGATTATGGCCAGGACCAGGCGGGCGTCATTTTCCAGATCCTTGATTTTTATATATTCGTCGGTGGTATGTACATTGCTCATGCCGGTGCCCAGATTGGCGCAACGTATACCATGACCGGTTATTATGCTGGCATCACTGCCGCCTCCGGTTTTTTCGGTGATGGGTTGCAGTCCGATACTTTCGGCCGCTTCTATCGCAACACGTACCACTCTTTCATTCAAATCCATACTGATTTCGGGATATAGAAAAACTACGTTAACTTCCGGAACCGCACCACATTCTTTAGTTATAGCCTTAAACTTATCTGTAAGCCGGGAGGTCAGTTCATCCAGTTTCTCCCGTTTCAGACTGCGGGCCTCGCCCTTTATCCGGCAGGTTGAGGCTACGATATTGCGCGCCTGCCCGCCTTCGATAAGGCCAAAGTTACAGGTAGTCTCTTCATCTATACGTCCGCAGGGCATGGCGCTCATGGCTTGGGCCGCAACCTGTATGGCATTTATTCCGTCTTCAGGATTAATACCGGCATGAGCTGCCTTTCCGTGCACGATATATTCGATTTCATTCTGACAGGGTGATTGTACTATAATGGTACCCGGATCACCTCCGCCATCCAAAACATATCCATATCCGGCCTGCAGGAGCGAATAATCAAAGTATTTGGAACCCTCCAGGCCCTGCTCTTCCGAAACGGTAAAAAGAATCTCCAAGGGAGGATGAGGCAGGTCTTTTTCCCTCATCACGTCACAGGCCTCCATAATAGCAGCTATTCCGGCTTTATCGTCAGAGCTGAGAATGGTATTCCCCTCACTCCTGATTATGCCGTCTTCGCCGATGACAGGTTTTATATTCTCACAGGGCTGTACCGTATCCATGTGCGCACCCAGCAATAAGGCAGGAAACCTGCTGTCCCCCGGTATTTTAATCATCAGATTGCCACAGTTGCCATTCAGCCTCTGGCCTGTTTCATCTTCATATACGTCCAGACCCCGGTGTTTATATTCCTGCTTAAGGAAATCACGCAGATTTCCCTCCTGGCCGGACCCTGAGCTAATCCCGGCCAACTGAATAAATCTTTGTATCAACCTCTCCCGATTTATCATTATTCCAACCTTCTTCCCATATTATCTATATAACGCAGAATGGACGTATTTTCAATAATTCTGGTCAAAGAATACTTTTCGGTAAATATATGCATGGCAATGAGAAAGAGCAGAATTCCTATCCGTGCGTTAAAAGGCAGCTCCGTGACCGCCAGATACCCCAGCGCAAAACCAAGCACATTGGAACCGGCATCACCCATCATGACCCGTGCAGACAGGTCGTAGCGAAAATACCAAAGTACAGCACCTGCCAGCGGAGCCAGCAGCACATAATCCATTTTCCCCCCGGCAATTATTATTATCAGGACAGTAAAGAATATAAAGCCTTTGACAGCCCGGCCCGGTCTTAAATCCAGCAGGTTGAGCATGTTGGTAAAAAGCGCCAGAATCAGGGTGTTAATAATGATATTAGCCCATCCCTCTGAAACAAAAAAGGCTGTAAAAAGCGCTACCAGCCCACCGCCTAAAGCCTTTAATCCGCCGGTAGTAAGCCGGCCTCGAAAGAGAGCCCCGAAATGTCCTTTAAATCCCAGGGTATCTCTCCGTCCCAGCATGTCATCAATAAAACCCAGGAAGGAGACGGACATTAAGGCCAGTATATATAAATGGTACGAAATATCGTACCATTGCAATAAATCATAAATTAGAAAAACCATCATAACCACAACCGGAAAGCTTAAGCCCATGCTTACGGGAATATCAATCCCCTGAAAGTTCTTTCTTACCGCACCGGTCTCGGTCAACATACCGATCAGCAATAAAATGACCAGTCCTTCCAGCAAGGCCCCTGCAACTGCTCCCAGACCTGCAATCACCGGAGTACTCAAGTCTATTTGCCCCCTTCTTGCCTGATCACCCGCACCACATCTACAAACTGTTTGCCCCGGTGCAGGAATCCTTTCAAATCACGCCCGGTCTCGTTGTGGGTCATGGTGGTGGGGACTTCCATTATCCTGAAACCTTTCTGCAAAGCTTTAATCGTCATCCCCAATTCCACCCCATAGCCTTCACGGAATGGTGTTACTGCCTCTAAAACCTCCCGGGTCATAGCCCTTTGCCCGCTTAAGGGAGCAATAGACTCCAGATTGCCGGCTTTACGGATAGCCCGCGCCGCCGTTCCTTTAACCAGTCCAAAACCGCCCTTTTTAGTCGGTGCGGGAAAAGCTGCAATACACAAATCAGTCTTTCCTTCCAATACCGGGGCCAGTATTTTATAAACTTCACCGGCGGCTGACCCCAAATCACCGTCCACAAAAGCAATTATGTCCGTATTTATATGTTCCAGGGCACTATTCATAGCCGCGCCTTTGCCCCGGTTGGAAGGCAAGTCCAGGACCTCGACCCCCTCTTGGCGAGCCAGAGCGAAAGTGTTATCACTGGACCCGTCATTGACTACCAGGATATTATTCACTTCAGGTCGTTGTTTCAGTGCCCTTATGGTGTCGGTTATAGTTTTTTCCTCGTTAAAGGCAGGAACTACCACGGTAACTGTAGGCATTAACTTTACCTCCGTGTCGATTCTACCGGCAGTGACGGCATAAATTTTTTGGCCGTGGATTTTATACCAAAATCGCCCTGTTCACCCTGCATGGACAATATGACCGAAATTTGTCCGGGGCCCAGGTCAATATTGTCTACCGTTGTTATATTATTCTGCTGCAAACGGGACATATAGGAATACTTGACCTGTGATGTTTCAGTACCATAAGCTTTAATACCCGCAGCAGCCACGCTGTTGATCAAACTGCGGTCGAAACTGTCCGGGAAGTATACGGTCAGGTCATTGGCACCGCCTACGATAATTACTGCGCTAACCGCCACATTATAATTGCCGTTTAATTTTACCAGGTTATTCTGTTCCAGAAATTCCACCGCTTCCGGGTCAGCCTGATTGCTCAAAACCGCCCCCATGGTTTCAGCTACTTTTTGCCGCATGACATCACGGTTTGCCCCACTGTCCAGACCGTAATATTTTATAATATTATTTCGTATATTGGCATCATTCATACTAATATTTGGAAGCAAGACCGTTTTAGAGGTTACATTGGCACCCGCCAGCGAAAATGCGTTAAGCATACCGGCAGGTATATCTTCAGTTCCGGTTACCATCACTGCTACCTGGGTTCCAACCAGCCGACCGGTAACAAGTTGAGGCAGTATGCTCTGGCTGAAGTTCTCGTAGTTATCTATTATTTTCTTGCTTTTCTCATTTTCGGCCACCAGAGTGTTTTCCTTATCCCGCAGGGCATAAAACTGTTCTTCCAGCCGATCGATCATTTTCTGTTGCTGGGCCACCATAACATCGTCACTGACCATGGTGCTGCCAATAAGAACCCCCAGACCCAGGGCAAGAAAAATAGCTACCAGTGAAGCTATATGGTATCTTAAATCAATCATTGTTACACCACCAGAATAAATTTTATTTTAAGAACCTAGAAGTAGTTTGATCTGTAAGAATAATAACCTGAAAAAAGGCTTGGTCGAGGGCGAAACCCACAGAATAATGGCAATCGGAATCATAGCCCCGATCAGCAGCTGAATCAGATATTTGGTATGCAGGCTCTGTTTATACAACTGGCTTACACCCCTGGCATCTACCAAAATTGAGCCCACTTTTAACCTGACCAGAAACGTGCTGGCCATTCCTTTGCGTCCCTTTTCCAAAAAGTCGATCATGTTTGAATGCGTACCTACTGCCACCAGCAAGCTTGCTCCCATTTCCCAGGCCAGGAGCATGGCGGCATCTTCGCTGGTGCCGGTAATGGGAAATACCTGGGCCTCTACTCCCATATCCGTAACTCTCTGCAAACCGGGGGCCTTGCCATTGGCATAAGCGTGTACGATAACCTCGGCTCCGCATTGCAGGGCGGCATCTGATACGCTGTCCATATCACCTAATATTATATCCGGTTTCAGTCCAAATTCCAGTAAGGCATCTGCACCACCATCCACACCTATAATGACCGGTTTTTGTTCCTGAATATAAAAATTGATGGCACGTAAATCTTCTTTATAATTGCTGCCCCTTACCACTATCAGAACATGCCGGTTAAGTACCGGGGTTGAAATAGGCGGTATTTCTATATTGCCCAGTAATATGCTTTTTTCTTTTTTAGCATATTCCAGGGTATTATCTACAAAATTGTCCAGTTCGGTAGTTATATTTTCATTGCTCTCTTCTAACTTAGTCTGAACAGCCGGCAAGGTTAATAGCTGCCCTTCCGCTATCAGCTCATTGCCCCAGAAAATCTGATTACCTTTGACTTCTATCAGGCTTCCTTCCCGCAAACGGTCAAAAATCAGTTCACCCACTTCATCGATGATGGGAATACCGGCTTTCAATAGTTTATAGGCGCCTCGGGCCGGGTAGCGTCCGGTAATCGAAGGCTGTGCATTAATTATGGCCTGTGGTCTGATGTGTATGAGAGTATTGGCAGCCACTTCATCAATATCATCATGATCAATGACCGCAATCTCATTCCTCTTCAGCCGTGTAACCAGGTTTTTGGTGCGTTTATCCAGCCTTACTTTTCCTCGTATATTCATAATCCACCTAACCTATTTTAATTCATAAAGATTATAATAGCACAATGATTCATAAAAAACTAATACCTCCTGATCGCCTTGGAAGCAGCGAACAGGAGGTATTATTATGCATTTATGCAGGTGGTAAAATATGATTCACTATTTAGCTGACCTTGTTCTCCAGTCGCAGACGGTCCGCTATTATAGCTATAAATTCTGAATTGGTTGGTTTGCCCTTTTCGCCGCTGATAGTATATCCAAAGAATTTGTTGATTTTATCAAGATCCCCGCGATCCCAGGCCAGTTCAATGGCATGACGAATGGCCCTCTCCACCCGGCTGGGAGTAGTATCGTATTTCTGAGCAATAGTCGGATACAGTTCTTTGGTTACGGCACCAAGATAATTAATTTCCTCCACTACCAGCATAATGGCATCGCGCAAGTACTGGTAACCCTTGACATGAGCCGGCACTCCAATTTCATGAATGACTTTGGTAACTTCCACTTCGAGATTCTTGGGAGCTGTCTGGCTGACCGTAATGCTGGATATCTGGGTGCGTCTTTCACTGCTGGTTTTGATATCACGGGCTACCTGTTTAACCCGATCACCCAGTACCTGCAGATTGAACGGTTTTAAGATATAATAATCGGCACCTAACTGAACTGCTTTCTGGGTGATATTTTCCTGCCCGAAAGCAGTCAAAATAATAATTTTAGGTGTCTTTTCCAGATTCAGTTCATTAATTTTTTCCAGCACGCCTATACCATCCATATATGGCATGATGAGATCTAAGATAAGCACCTCGACCTCACGCTTCTTAATAACTTCAAGGACTTCCATTCCGTTCTGGCAAACATCAATTAGCTCATACTCCGGTTCGCTGGTAAAATAATCCCTTAGAATTCCGCAGAATTCACGATTATCATCGGCGATGAGAACTTTTATTGGATCTCCGCCACTATACATTCAAAAACCCCCCCTTAAACCTGTAAATATCCTAGTATTTATACTTATTAGAATTTATTAACCGTTTTCGACGGTACATTAATTATTTCCTCTTTTTTTTTTGAACCAAATTAACCAATTATACAGCATACATTCACAATATAAGCATAAATATGTCAACATATAGCTTTAAGCGGTATAGTTCAATAAAACCATAAAACTTCAATTGGGCTGATATAGCCGGTTAAATCTGCTTTGCGACAATTTAGTATAATGTCGAAAACTTTTTAGCGTCATTTTGTAAAGAGGGCAGTTGAGCCAGCATATTGTCCATAAATATGCCGTAACCTCTCTCCGGGTCATTCAGGAAAACATGAGTTACCGCTCCCACAATACGCTTTTCCTGGACAATCGGGCTGCCGCTCATTCCCTGTACTATGCCTCCGGTTATACTGATAAGACGAGGGTCGGTTACTCTTATAACCATACCTTTGCCATTTTGCCGGTCGCGATAAACTTTCTCTATTTCGATGTCAAACGCTTCGATATCGTCTCCATTTACGACGGTATAAATTTTGGCTTTGCCGGTATGAATCTGATGAGCATATCCCACCTCCAACAAGTGCGGTACCAGGGGATTATTTACCTCGCCGCTGGTTTGGCCGAATATACCGGAGCTGGTATTTTTGGTTATGTTACCGTCAACGGTGCCCTTTTCATTAAATACACCGATTTTTTCACCTGGTTTGCCGGGACGGCCACGTCTTACGGTCTGAACCGAAGCACTGACTATCTTGCCCCGCAGCACGTCAATGCCCTGCCTGGTATCGGTATCAATAATAATATGTCCCAGAGCAGCATACTGTCTCGTATCCGGATCCCAGAAGGTCATGGTCCCTACTCCCACCACCCCGTCCCGCACGTATAATCCTATGCGGTGGCGCTGGGTTTCCGAGCAGTGGACCGGTTTTATCGACAAGCTGACAATTTTGTTATGCCGCTTGATTTGCACCGTTAATTTCTGGTTGCTGCCCGCGGCCTCATCAATGCATTTGGCCAGATCAGTTTCGGAACTTACTGCTTTCCCATTTACCTTAAAAATCAGATCGCCTATTTCCATTCCTTCATCACGAGCCGGATATTTTTTACTCCCATCAGCCAGGATCACGGGAGCAAAACCTACTACCATTATACCGTTCGATTTCAGCATCACCCCGATGGAATGACCGCCTACCACTACCCGCTGGGGAGCAACTGACTGAACTTTGATGGATTTTAAAGGTATGTAACCCAGCAATTTTATTTGTATATTCGCTTCTCCCGGCCGTAAAGCGAGAATATGGTAACCGGTTATACTTTTATTGATTACTACAGGAAGGTCCTGAGGCGAGGCGAAAACGCTGCGGGAAGGTCCTTTAACACTCATCTGTATTCTTTTATCCAATGTTCCGGGGAGGTCCAGATTAATCTGGCTGCTTTCACCTACTACCATTTTTTGGTAACCAGGTAAACTTAAAAGAGTCCGTACCTGGGGAGTAAAACAAAGGCAAATAAATAAAGAAGCAATTATAATACCAACAACCTGCCTGCGACGCAACAATAATATCCCTCCTGAAAACCTGATAGCATTTATTCTCCCCTTCGGGCCAGCAGAATATACTGGTCAACCACGCAACATAAACCGGAAAAATAATGCCAATAAATGCATTCGGAATCAGGCATGAGGCGCCATATAAACAGGAAATACTTAGAGATAATAAGAAACATCTGCAATTAACTTAAAGCATTTTGGTACATGAAAGTTTTGCATAATTTCCAAAACCCCATTTGTCATT
>DHSK01000084.1:23833-28938 GCA_002408445.1 Syntrophomonas sp. UBA5288 | reverse complement strand
TATTCGTTTATCGTGGTGCGACCGCGTGATAATTCTGAACGTTAGCGAAGAATCTAAGATCCTTCGGCTTTGCCTCAGGATGACATTCGCAAAGTTAATGCTTAAACATAGAAAAAAGTTAATTATGCAAAACTCTCGCCTTATTGCCTTAAAATTTTATTTGACAAAAACATCAATATTAATATATATATAATATATATCCCCCCTCAGGGGTGGGGTAGTTAGGAGTGGTATTATGCATCAAAAATATAGCGTAGCAGGCATGAGCTGTTCGGCTTGCTCAGCCCGGGTGGAAAAGAGCGTAAAAAAGGTTGAAGGCGTATCGTTCGTCAATGTCAATCTGCTTTCAAACACTATGACGGTTGATTATGACCATACTATCACCAATGATGACCAAATCATAAGCTCGGTGGTTCAGGCCGGATACGGCGCATCCGTTTTTGACCAGGGAGTACAATCAGCGCCAAAGGGACCATTTAATCAACTTCAGGATGAAGTCCGACAGATGAAAAATCGTGTCCTTATATCTTTTGCTTTTTTGGTTCCGCTCATGTATATTTCGATGGGTCACATGCTCCAGCTTCGCCTGCCCGACTTTTTGCTGGGGATGTCCAATGCCATTACCCTGGCCCTGGTCCAGTTCCTGCTGACATTGCCCATAGTCTATGTAAACCGCAATTATTATGAGGCTGGTTTTAAAACCCTTTTCCGGGGAGCTCCTAATATGGATTCCCTTATTGCGATAGGCTCGTCCGCCGCACTTATTTACGGGTTATTTGCCGTTTTTCAAATAGGCTATGGCCTGGGGCACGACATTCCTGGTATGGTTGAAACCTATACCATGGATATGTATTTTGAATCAGCGGCTATGATACTGACCCTCATAACCCTGGGCAAATACCTGGAAACCAGGTCAAAGGGAAAAACCTCGGAAGCCATCAGCCGGCTTATCGATTTGGCGCCAAAAACCGCCACGGTTTGGAGGAATGGAGCTGAAATCGAAATTCCGGTTGAAGAAGTAACTGTCGGCGAAATCCTGATTGTAAGACCTGGTCAGAGCATACCGGTCGACGGTATGGTCATTGAAGGAAATGCATCGATTGACCAATCGGCACTCACAGGTGAGAGCATTCCGGTCGAAAAGACAGCCGGAGATCAGGTAAAGGCCGCCACTATCAACCAATCCGGCTTTTTAAAGTTCCAGGCCCAACAGGTCGGCAATGACACCACTCTGGCCCAGATCATCAGACTGGTAGAAGAAGCAAGTTCATCCAAAGCGCCTATTGCCAAGCTGGCCGATAAAATCAGCGGGGTGTTTGTTCCCATTGTCATAGCTATTGCGGTAATATCCGCCGTAGTTTGGCTTTTGCTGGGTAAACCGTTCTTATTCGCCCTGACCATAGGTATTGCCGTACTGGTCATATCCTGTCCGTGTGCCCTGGGGCTTGCCACCCCCGTAGCCATTATGGTAGGAACCGGCCGTGGCGCGGCCAACGGAATCCTGATTAAATCGGCCGAGGCTCTGGAAACCCTGCACACGGTCAAAACCATGGTACTCGACAAAACCGGCACCATCACCGAGGGCCGGCTAACAGTTACAGATATGGTGGCAACCGATGGAGTAACTGAAGATTATTTGCTGCAGGTGGCGGCTTCCATTGAAAAGCCTTCCGAGCACCCGCTGGCCAAGGCCATTGTGGAAAAAGCCCGGCAAGGGGGAGTGGCCTGCAAGGAGGTGGAGCAATTCACCGCTCTTCCGGGGCGCGGAATCACCGCTGTTATTGACGGCTTAACCTTTCAGGCCGGTAACCTGGCCTTTATGGGGGATAATTCCATCTCAACTGCCGCCCTGCAAGATGCTGCCCAGACCCTGGCCCGGAATGGGAAAACCCCGCTCTATTTCGCGCGGGATGGCCATCTGCTCGGTATGATCGCGATGGCCGACACCGTAAAGTCTACCAGCCGCGAAGCCATTGGGCAAATGCAGGCCATGGGAATCGATGTGGTCATGCTGACCGGTGACAATCGGAATACGGCCGAAGCTATCAGGCAACAACTAAACATCGGCAGCGTCGTGGCAGAAGTACTCCCCCAGGACAAGGAAAGTGAAATCAGGCAAATTCAGCAAAAGGGCAAAAAAGTGGCGATGGTGGGCGACGGCATTAACGATGCTCCGGCTCTGGCAAGAGCGGATGTGGGAATTGCGATCGGAGCTGGAACCGATATCGCCATTGAGTCGGCCGACATCGTACTAATGAAAAACGACCTTTTGGATGTAGTGGCCGCACTGCAACTCAGCAAGGCAGTAATACGCAACATAAGACAAAATCTGTTCTGGGCCTTCTTTTACAACATTATCGGGATTCCGCTGGCAGCAGGCCTATTTTATCCTGTGCTGGGCTGGAAGCTTAACCCCATGTTTGCTGCGGCAGCCATGAGCATGAGTTCTGTATGTGTGGTATCCAATGCGCTGAGATTAAGATTTTTTAAACCGGCGTATAAAAAAATAGAATCAAATAACCATATGATAGGAGAGGATTATAACATGAAGAAAATTATGACGATTAACGGAATGAGTTGCCAGCACTGCCAGGCCAGTGTGGAAAAAGCCCTGAACGCTATTGACGGCGTAAAGGCAAAAGTCGATCTCAATCAAAAGAAGGCGGTCATTACACTTGATGCGGGAGTTTCCGATGAAATTTTAAACCGTGCTGTGACCGATGCCGGTTACGAAGTCGTTTCGATTAAAGATTCACCTGCAGAATAATTACCGGGCGGAGGAACCTGATGAAAGCTAATAAAACCAAGATAAACAACCTTTTAAAAACAGCCCGGGGACAAGTGGATGGGCTGCTGAAAATGGTGGAGGAAGACCGTTATTGCATAGATATATGCAACCAGTTAATGGCGACCCAGGCCATCCTGCATAGTGTCAATAAGGAAATCCTTCACGCCCATCTCAACCACTGCGTAAAGGAAGCCTTCCAGCACGGCAACGGGGATGAAAAGATCGAAGAAATCATGTCCATCATGGACAAGATGGGAAAATAGGATTAACAATTGCGGGAGTTGGGTATTATAACAGTTTTTTTGTCATCCTGAACGTAGTGAAGGATCTTGCCATATCGGAGAGTGAAAGATCCTTCACTACGTTCAGGATGACATACTATTCGTTGCGGGCTTCGTTTAGCATTTCCTGGGCGTGCTGCAGGGTCAGGGGGGTGTAATTGTCGCCGTCCAGCATGCGGGCCAGTTCAGCCGCCCGTTTGTCATCATCCAGACGGGTGACGACGGTATAAGTGTGATTATTATTAATATGTTTTTCAATTAAAAAATGATGATCGGCATAGCTGGCTACCCGGGGTGAGTGGGTAATAGCTATGACCTGATGATGCTGCGCGATTTCACTGAGTTTACGGGCAGTTGTATTGAGAGCGCTTCCGCCCAGGCCCACATCGATTTCGTCGAATATCAATGTATCTATCTGATAAAATTCGGCCAGGGCCGCTTTAAGGGCCAATATAAAACGAGATATTTCGCCCCCCGAAGCTATCTGGGCAACCGGAAGCAAAGGCTGGCCGGGATTGGGGGAAAACGTAAATTCCACCTCGTCCATTCCCCGGGGGCCGGGCCGGGAAGCAGGATTCACGGCTACGGCAAATTGCACCTGCGGCATGTTGAGCTGACTCAATTCATGCTGCATAACCTTTTCCAGGTGCCCGGCCGCCTGTTTCCTTAAAACCGTCACTTTCTGAGCAGCGTCCAGATAGCGGGACCGGCTCTGTTCCAGTTCCTTGGCCAGACGGGCCTGCCTTCCTTCGCTGACGTCCAGCTCTTCCCTTTCTGACTTTAAATTTGCCAGGAGGGCCAGTATTTCATCGACATTGCTGCCGTATTTATTTTTCACCCGATTAATTTCAAACAGCCTTTCCTCCACCTGATCCTGCAGTCCCGGTTCGAAATCAAGTGAATCCCGATAACTGGAGAGGCTGGCCGCCATATCCTGCAAGCTGTAATAGAACTGCTCCAGAGGTGCAACCATAGCCGCAAATACATCGTATTCTTCCAGGCTGCGGGCCGTATCCAAAGCTTCAGCCACCAGATCGTTGGCCGGGCTGCCCTCCTCGCCGTCATAAAGCAGGCGCAAGATCTTAACGGCGCCGTCCATAAGCCGGGCCGCATTGTTGATTTTCTCCCGGAGCTTGACCAGTTCTTCCTCTTCACCGCTCTGCAGGTGGGCCTTTTCTATTTCTTTAATCTGATAGTCTATTATCTCCAACTTTTGCCGGCTATTTTTAACATTATGTTTTAATTCGTCCAGCCGCCGCTGCTGTTCCTGCCAATCCTCATAAAGCCTCTTGACTTCCGTCAGTTCGGCGGTCATATCCTGCAGACTATCCACATAATCCAGATATTTTTCCGGACGCAGGATATTCTGGTTATCATGCTGCAGATGCATGTCCAGCAGTAAAACCGACAAAGTCTTTAATACGCCCAGGGGAACATTGCGCCCGTTGATACGGGCCGAGCTTCGACCGCTGGGCAGTATCTCACGGCTGATAATAATACTGTCGTCTTCATTTTCAATTAATTCATTATTCAATAAAAAAGAGCGCGCTTCATCCTCGATGTCAAACACAGCCTCGGCAATGGCTTTGCGGCTGGTGTCGCGCACAAAATCCGTTTTCATTCTGTCACCCATGATCAGGCTCAAAGCATCAATAATAATAGATTTGCCCGCACCGGTCTCTCCGGTCAATACGTTTAAGCCCGGTCCAAATTCAAGGCGCATTTCATCGATAAGCACGAAATTATTTATGTATATCTCCAGAAGCATTATGTTTCACCTGCCCGGATTATTAGCGCAAAAGTTCTCGAAACATGGTGACTACGTCAATCACTGCTTCCCGCGATTTAACTGCTGAAAAAAGGGTATCATCGCCGGCTACCGTTCCCATAATATCAGGAAAGTTCGATGAATCGATCAGCGAGGCCACCGACTGGGCCGCGCCCGGGAGAGTCTTGATAACTATCAGATTTTCACAATAATCTATGTTAATTACCGAATCTCTAAAAAGACGCTGAAAGCGTTCCCTGGAAGTCAG
>DHSK01000084.1:10320-23631 GCA_002408445.1 Syntrophomonas sp. UBA5288 | reverse complement strand
GTGAAGCTCTTTAATATCCCGCGATACGGTAGCCTGGGTAACATCATATCCTATATTCCTTAAGGCTTCGCATAACTCTTCCTGAGTAGTTATATGCTCCTTGGCCAGAATTTCACGAATAGCAAAATGCCTTCTTGATTTCATTAAGTCCTCCTTCAAGGGAAAATCCCCTGTCGAAAAATTATTTGCCGGTCCGGTCCACCAGAGTAAAAAATGGTCTCCGGTTTAGGGCAGCAAATTTAAGTCTGGTAGGGGCAGTATTAACTTTGATACTATAATTCGCTCTAAGGTCAATATTTACCTGCCCATCAATTGAAATTACCGCTTTCTGACATTCCAGCGGTTTAATGCGTATAACGCGGGCCGGGTGTATAACCAGAGGTCTTTTAGTTACTTTATAAGAAGCGATCGGCGTCATGATAATTGCATCCAGACGCGGGTCCACTACCGGTCCTCCACAGGAAAGCGAATACGCCGTAGAACCGGTAGGAGTCGCTATTATAATTCCATCACCCCGGTACGGTTCTATCTCTTCATCGTCAATGGATACTTCAAGTTTTATCATGTTCGTAGTATGAGACCTGGCTACTATTTCATTCATACAACAAGATTTATATACCGGGCAATCGTCTTCAGCAAGGCTGACTTCCAGCATCATCCGTTCTTCCAGAGTATAACGTCCGGCTAAGATAGGCTCCAGATAGCGGTCAATATCATGACCTTCAAAATTGCATAAAAAGCCTACTGTGCCCATATTGACACCCAGAAGCGGAATATTACGGCCGGCCAACTCCCGTGCTACTTTTAAAATAGTGCCGTCTCCGCCCAGCACCATTACCAGGTCTATATCCTTTTTAACCGGCTGAAAGAGAGACAAACTTTGAACATCTACTTTTACACCTCTGGCGGTAAACCATTTTTCCAAATGCTGCACCATATGGACAGTGTCCTTTTTTTGTTCGTTGTTTACCAGAAGAATGTTCAATTATTAAACCTCCAGTACTTGATGGGCCTCGGCCACCACCTTTTCGATTTTATCATCTGCTGCCGGATCCGCCGTCTGCCCCTTAGTGAGGTAGATAAAAAACTCGATATTGCCCTGAGGCCCGGTTATGGGTGAATAGGTTACATCAGTACATCCCAGTCCATATTGGGCGGCACACTGAATGCATTTTTGCAACACCTCCCGGTGTACCCCGGCGTCTTTGACCACCCCGTGTTTGCCCACTTTTTCCTTGCCCGCTTCGAACTGCGGTTTAATGAGGGAAACGACTTTTCCATCGTCCCTAAGCAATGGCCCCAGGACCGGAAATACCTTGCAGGTAGATATGAAAGATACATCCATGGTTATAATATCAACCGGCCCCTCCAGCTGGTCCGGAGTAAAATATCTGACATTGGTACGCTCGATCACCGTAACCTGCGGGTTATTACGCAGGGTCCAGTCCAGCTGGCCATAGCCCACATCAAGTGCATACACATGTAAAGCTCCGTTTTGCAGGGCGCAATCGGTGTAGCCACCGGTGGAAGCCCCTACATCCAGAACCGTCTTATTCTTAAAATCAATATCGAAGGCACGGATGGCGCCTTCCATTTTAAAACCGCCCCGGCTCACATATTTCAAAGTTTCCAGGATATTAATATCCGCCGTTTCATCAATCTGGTGGCCTGCTTTGTCCACCACCCGGCCATTAACCTTGACCTGTCCGGCTAAAATCAGCGCCCGGGCTTTTTCCCGGCTGGGAACAAGTCCTCGGGCGCAAATTAGTGCATCCAGTCTACTTTTCGCCAATTTTACGCAGCTCCAATGTTTTATTATTGATTATGTCCGGCCAGCGGTTGATGATCCTGGCCACAATGGATTCAGGATTCATATCGATATAATCAAACAAAATATCCACCCGGCCATGTTCGATAAATTCATCCGGGATGCCGATCCGCAATACCTCGGCCTTTATATTAGCGGCGGCCAGTACTTCCAATACGGCACTGCCGTACCCTCCGCACAAGCTGTTATCCTCAATCGTAACTAAACGGCCCTGGGCGGCACCTGCCTGACATATTATCTTTTCGTCCAGTGGTTTAAGGAAACGGGCATTTATAATTTTGGCTCTGATGCCTTTTTCCTGCAGCATTTCAGCCGCATCACGCGCTATGCCGACACCGCGTCCGATAGCCAAAATAGCCAGATCATTGCCTTCCTGAAGCACGGTGGCTTTGCCGGACTCCAATAGCTGATGGCTCTTTTCGACTTTGATGCCTTCACCGCCACCACGGGGATAGCGCACAACTGCAGGCCCCGGGAGATTCAAGGCCGTATGGAACATATCTCCCAGTTCTTTCTCATTGGAAGGCGCCATTATGACAAGGTTGGGTACGATCCGTAAAAATGACATGTCAAAAGCTCCCTGGTGGGTAGCGCCATCCTCGCCCACCAGCCCCGCCCGGTCTACGGCAAAAATAACCGGCAGCTGAGGCAGGGCGACATCGTGTATAACCTGATCATAGGCCCGTTGCAGGAAGGTGGAATATACACAGACTACGGGTCTCAATCCCTGGCGGGCCATTCCCGCAGCCATAGTTACCGCATGCTGTTCACAGATGCCCACATCAAAAAATCGCTCCGGATACAGCCGGGCAAATTCAGATAGTCCGGTACCGCTGGCCATGGCAGCGGTAATAGCTACTATTCTATCATCCTGACGCGCTGCTTCAGTTATCCAATCACTGAATATTTCGGTATAGGTTTTGACCGGTTTCTTAAAAACGGACCCGGTCTTTATATCAAATGGCCCCACTCCATGGAATACATCAGGGTTCTTCCGGGCCGGTTCATACCCGCGCCCCTTTTCGGTCAGGGTGTGAATTAATACCGGTCCCCTCATTTTTCTGGCATTGGCCAGTACCAGGGTAAGTTCTTCCAGATCATGTCCATTGACCGGTCCTATGTATCTGAAGCCCAATTCTTCAAAAAGCATCCCCGGCACCATCAGGAATTTAATAGTATCCTTAAAGCGTCCGGCAAAACGTGCCACTTTCGGTCCTATGCCGGGAATCCGGTTGAGGGTGGTTTCGATGTGTTCCTTTTTACGCGAGTAATCCGGGTCGGTACGCAGCCGGTTCAAATAACTGGACATGGCACCGACATTTTTGGATATCGACATTTCATTGTCATTTAAAACTACGATTAAATCGGTCCCCACGTTGCCGGCATGATTCAGGGCTTCAAACGCCATCCCCCCGGTCAGGGCACCGTCACCTATCACTGCTACCACGGAATTGCTTTCATGCTGCAGGTCACGGGCTAAAGCCATACCCAGGGCGGCTGATATAGATGTACTGCTGTGCCCGGTGTTGAAAGCATCATAAACTGATTCATCGATGCGGGGGAAACCGCTGATTCCTCCATACTGACGCAGTGACGTCATGCCTTCCCGTCTTCCGGTCAGGATTTTATGTATATAACTTTGATGTCCCACATCCCAGACAATTTTGTCGGCCGGTGCATTAAAAACAAAATGCAGCGCCAGCGTAAGTTCCACCACGCCCAGATTGGCCGCCAGATGGCCCCCGCTATGGGCCACGCAATTAATCAAAAATCGCCGTATTTCATCGGCTAATTGATTCATTTCTGCCAGAGACAGCCCTTTTAAATCATCCGGGCTATTTATTGAATTAAGTATATTTTCTGCCATTACTTCACCTTCTGTTTTTAAACAATTCCAGTCCGGTCAAATCCTCCCACCAGGCTATCACTACCGCGACTCGAAAAATAATATCGTTGGCGTTATTAATAGCTATGTTCTTTCCTATGGCTTTGCCTCCCACCATTACCGATGCGATCAGGCTCGTCATAACAGCTCCGGTCAAAACCGTATTCAAGATACTAAAACGCTGGCTTAAATAAATAACAATGGCGGCACCTATCGCACCACTTAAGGTTCCTGATATATCTCCAATCACATCGTTGCAGTAATTTGCCACAGCATCAGCATTGCGGGCAATTCTTACCGCCTGCTTAGCCCCATATACTTTTTTAGCCGCCTTAGCATTATACGCGCTTTTCTCCGTTGCAGTGGCGGCCGTCCCAATGATATCAAAAAATATTCCCAGTCCCATTATGAGCAATAGTAATATTATTGATACCCCAATATTATTAAGTGTCTTCATAAGTGCTTCTGATCCAACACTCATAAGAAGAGCTATTATAAATGTAAAAAAGGCAACCAATGCTGCTGAAATCAGATTGCCCTTTTTGATGTTTCCTGGTAAATGTATATTGCTTCCCTCCAAAAACGAAAAACGAGTCTGGCAAAAGGTTATCCAATGAGTAAACGCTGTGACATAGGTCCAGCAGGTTTTCCCAGCAGCACTCCCAACTGTCGCCAGAAGGGCGGTTTCCCTTTATGGCTGCTTCATACCGTCACCGGATATGAGACTGGATTACCACTAAGTACACACTTTAATCCTCATTAGACTGTGCAATGCACGCAGTCTAGGGGTTTTCCCCGGCAACTCTTTTCAATCTCTAGCCTCTTTTGCAGTATCCGGTTTCAGGGCAGGTTATAGTTCTTTGGCCGAAGTACTATTACCCACTGTTGCCCATCCGCCGCCACCACTCAAGGCAGGCTACACTACACCCAGCTTATTACCGGAATGCAGGTTTTCAGGCTGCCGGCTTTTCAGCCGACTGCCTGCCTCCACGGATACAGGGGTCATGCCCGCATGCCGTTGCGGATTGCCCCTATACCCTTAACTCCCAGCAGCGACCCCTGACTGGGCGTCACAAGCCGCTACCAGAAGCTTCATCGCTGTGCCCTTCAACGGATTTTTAGGCCCGTCTTCAAAACTGATAGAGCTGACTAGAATACTGCAACCTTTCGCCAGTTGCGTTTCAATATGATATTATACCATGAAAATGATAACCTTTTAACATCCAAAACTTTACCAGAACTTATTATTGCCAAAATTCTTTCATTTTCACCAGCATATATGACCGGAAACTGAAACCTCTCTATATTTATTACGTAAAAATGGTAAATTTCTTACTTGATCCTTGCTCCATGCAGCAAACCTAAAGGTAGTTGTGCCGTTCCCCCTGCCTGTCTTGTTCACAACACCCTCGGCCTATATTTAAAACCTTAAAGATTATATTGCTTAATTTTCCGGTACAGAGTAGATCTACTGATTCCCAATGTTTGCGCAGTGCGGCTTATATTATAACCTGACTTAAGCAATGCTTTGGTAATTGTACTTTTTTCTATTTGCTCTCTTTCTAAAACTTTTTGATTATTTACGTACTTTAGTTCGGTATAGTTGGCTTTAGAGTCACATATGCCCACCGATTTTTTTATTTCATCCGGAAAATGTTCGGGTTTGATTATATTGTCATTTGACATATTGACCGCATATATAATTGAATGTTGAAGTTGCCTTACATTACCTGGCCAATTATACTGCAATAACATGAATTTTGCAGCATTATTTAGGGATGGTTCAGGTATACCCTGGTTAGCTGCTGCAATTTTTATAAAATGCTTAGTCAGATTAATAATATCCGGACCTCTATCTCGCAGAGGCGGGATATTTATTTTAAAAACAGCTAAACGATAATAGAGATCCTGGCGAAATTTATTATTATTCACCAGATCAAGCAAATCTTTGTTGGTAGCCGCTACCAACTTAAAGTTAACAGGTATAGAACGGCTTCCACCTACTCGAACAACCTTTTTTTCTTCCAGTACCCGCAACAACACCGGTTGTAACTCAAGCGGCATATCACCGATTTCATCCAGAAATAGGGTTCCACCGTTGGCTTGTTCAATTTTCCCCGGATGGCCTGTGCGTTCAGCACCTGTAAATGCCCCTTTCTCATAACCAAACATTTCGCTCTCTATCAAGCTCTTGGGAATTGCGGCACAGTTAACTGCTACGAAAGGCCCGCTTCGTTTACTCTCGATATGGATTGATTGGGCATATACATCTTTACCGGTACCGCTCTCACCTTCCAATAATATATTTGAATCAAGGGTAGAAAAATTTCTGGCCAGATTGATGGATTTTATTACCTCAGGTGAGTTCCCTATTATTTTATCAAAGGAAAATCCGGTATCTATATTTTGCATATGTGGTTTTACAATATTTGAGCGATCAAAATATTTAAACTTCAAAATACACTCAAAAATCCCCCCCGAAAAATCTCTTATTGGGTACAAGGTACAACTGTACAATTTCTTATTTATGCCTTTAATAGTAAATTCAGATTCAAATAATAGTTTTCCCTTTTCCAATACAGATTTAATAATGGGCTGATCTCCAATAATTAAATTAATAGGAATGCCAATTAATTCTTGGTGCTGATCCTTAAACAACTCTTTTGCCGCCATATTTGCGCTGTTTATGATTCCCTTCTTGTTTATAACTATAACCGCTTCCAATGATGATTCATGAGTAGTCCTAATTAATTCCTTATACATAGCCAACTGAAATTCCTTTTGTATAAGTTCGGCAATTGAAACCACCAGACTGAGCGTTTGCGAAGTTACACAATTAAAATACATTGTACCGATGGTAAGTATACCAGCCAGTTTGTTATCAAGATCAAAAATGGGAGCCGAACTTCCGGTCATCAAATCAGTACTGGCCAGGTAATTCTCCGGGCCGCAAACTTGAACTGGCCGATGCAGTAAGTGACACAGGGAAAAAGATGTAGTTCCCATAGTTTTTTCATTCCAGATTGCGCCGGGAATTAAGTTGAATACTTCTAATGACACGGTATCATTTTTGCCTATATTGACTAATAATTGTACTCCTTGAGGGTCGGAAAGATGAACAACATAATTAGCATTTAATAAAGATTCAAATTGACTAAGGCTGGAAATTGTCGCCTTTATCAGAAAATCATTTTTGCGTAATATTTCTTTAAAAGCATGTTTTTCAACATTCGGACAATTATTAGACTGAAAAACATCGATTCCGTAATTGTAAGATCTTATCCAGGACTCAACTATTTCCAGGCTGACCATTTTTATTTGGGAAGGATCGATTTTTTTATGGATAACATCAAGCTTAAGCTGTTTAACTTGTTCAATCAGATTTCGGTCCTGATAAGGTAAGTTTTGATTATCTATGCTCTTTTCACTGTTTTTAATAATCGAGCTAAGCAATTGTTCCTGCTGCATAATTGATTACACCTCCATGATGTACCAACGTAACAACTCCCACTATCATGCTTAAAGTATAAAATACAGTAACGTAAAGCGATACAAAGCTATGCTATTTTGTATCGTTTTTTAAGATTTATGTACCATTCTGTTATTTTGTGCACATTTCATAAATCCCTTTCTGGTAAATCGTATCAACAATCCCGTTATATTCACGATTAAGCACATGGCACACTTTTTGCTCCTATAGGTTATTGAGGAAGATAAAGCCCACAGAGCACAAATCCCAGTTCAGAAAATCATGACTACCTTAGCGAAAGGAGGTATACATGAACTTTTAGTAAAATTCTGCTTTGTTAATTAACAAGACGGATAGTACGGTAAATCAACTTGGAAACAAATATCTTCCTCACTGACGATTTACTATTTCGATACGGAAAAATCCATGAAAGCATCTATCACGCCAGGAAACAGAAAAAGGTTATATTAAAAGGAGGAAAAAATAATGGCACAAAAATATGAAGTAATTGTTGCCGGTGCAGGCCATAACGGACTTATTGTGGCAGCCTATCTGGCCAAGGCCGGAGTTAAGGTTCTTGTAGTCGAAGGTCAGGATATAATTGGCGGAGGAGTAATGAGCAAAGAAGGCTTGGCCGCGCCTGGCTTTGTAACAGATATGGCTTCAGTATGTCATGGGTTTATTCAACCTAATCCGGTAATCAAAAATGATGAATTAGAACTAAAATCAAAATATGGTCTTGAGTATATCACTCCGGAGAAACAGGTTGCAGTTGTTTTCCCCGATGACCGGTCCATAATATTCCACCGCGATGTTGATAAGACCTGCCAATCCATAGCCCAATTCTCTGAAAAGGATGCCGATGCTTATCGCAAATTCTACGATTTAGCCTCGAAACAATTAGACATGCTCACAGCTGGTCTGTATTCACCAACTCCGAGATTCGGAGCTTTCTCAGCCGCCCTGGAGGGTACCCGGGAGGGCCGCGATCTGCTTCATGCCATGCTAATCAGCGGTGATGACATCGCTAAAGAATGGTTTGAGGACGATCATACGTTAGTCGCCTGTAATCGATTTGTATCAGAAAATATGATGGATCCGCGGGTGGATGGCAGCGCGCTTAACTTATTCCTGTTTATACCTGTCTGCCATAAATATGGCTGGCCACTTGCGGTTGGAGGGTCCGGAGAGCTGTCTCAGTCTTTGGGAAGATGTATTATAGACCATGGCGGAGAAATTCGCACTTCCAGCTGGGTTAAGAAATTTAAAATCGAGGCGGGAGAATGTAAAGGGGTTATTCTGGAAAGCGGTGAAGAGATTCTGGCAACCAAGGCGGTTGTCACTAACCTAAGTATCAAACAGTTAGATGAACGTATGCTTGGGGCTGAAAACGTCACCGAACATTATTCCACCCGGGTGAAGAATTTGCGCTTTCAGGAGTATCAGGCCATGCTTCAAGGCTATGCGCTCAATGAAGCTCCTTCATATAAAGCTGGCAAAGATGTCGATGAAAGCTTCCTGGTTGAGTTTGCTCCTGATACTCTGTTGGATTTTAACAAAGAATTTGATGCTTATTCCTACGGCCAGCCCTGGACAAAATCTCCCTTATGCATGACCTTGACCCGGTGGGATCCCACCCGTGCACCGGCTGGAAAGCATACTTTATATCTCTATCATTATGAGCCTTACAATCTGGCAGGTGGAGGCCAAAGATGGGATGAAATCAAAGAGCAGGTAGCAGACGAAATCTTAAATAATTATCGTAAACGCACCACTAACATGGGACCTGAAAATATTATAGGCAGATGGGTAAGTTCGCCTCTCGACAAGGAACGTCGGAATCCCGCCTGGATTCAGGGTAACTTTAATCACATCGGCTCCCAGTTGATACAACAATATGGCAATCGTCCCTTCCCGGAAGTGCAAGATTATCGTATGCCAGTAGATAAGATGTATCTTTGCGGTCCCAGTACCTACCCTGGCCCCGGTGTTATCGGAGGCGGGCGTGCAGCAGTTCAGGTTGTTATGGAAGATCTGGGAATTGATTTTGATGATGTAGTTGGTTAACTATAATAGGTCAGGTGGGGGCCCATCAAAAGCTTGGGCCTCCACAAAAATGAAATTCCATAAAGGGGCAAGGTGTATATTTTATGAAAAAACTTTTTGCATGGATTACAGTATTATTAGGTATTTGGTTAATGATAACTCCATGGCTGCTGGATTATAGGGAGATACTACCCCAATGGCACGATACCGTTGTCGGGCTGGTCATTATCATTCTTGACCTTATTTTCATTTACAGCAAGGTTGACCACTCTAAAAACTGGCCCCACTTCGTCAATATTATTCTCGGATTGTGGTTATGTGTCTCAGGTATAGTTATCTTCGGACCAATATCAGCTGCAATTCGCTGGAATGAAATAATCGTGGGTATCCTGCTAGCACTGTTTTCTGCTATTGCAACCCAAATAATCGAGGGCCGAAAGACTTATATATATACAAAAGAAGGCAGCGTATTGGTCGAAATGTCCAAGATGAATTATAAAGATGGAATTATCGTAATGAAAGGTAAGGCCTTCGGCTCAATGCCCCAAGTCATGCACGTAAGGCCTAACGAGATTTGGAATCTGGTTGGTATGGTGCCTTTTGAAATAATTCTGCATATGCCTAAGTTGCTGTACCTGGGTTGGAAGCAGAATAAAGAAAAAGTTGCTGCTAAAAACCGCTGTTAACAAGATAACTCAGAAACAAACAATCAGCCTTAATGTGTAACATTTTGAGTGTTCACCACTCAAAATGTTACACAAATCTCTGTGAGATTCGCTAATTTAACTTTTTCTGCTAACCACATAAAACGCCAACCCCCTTAAGAAATCGGCCTCGGGTCCAAATACGTTCAGAGCTTCGATGCAGGCGCCGGCATTTTCCTGAGCCATTTTTTTGGCGGTATCCAGGCCGAACAAACTGGGATAGGTGTTCTTGTCATTTCTGACGTCACTGCCCACCGGTTTACCCAGAACGGTGAAATCTCCTTCTACATCCAGGATATCATCAGTTATCTGAAAAACCAGCCCAAACTTTTCCGCGTACTGCTCTAATGCCGCTACTCCCGGCCCGGGCAAATTATGCAGCATGGCCCCGGCCAGCAGGGCGGCGCGAAAAAGTTCCGCTGTTTTTAAACGCTGCAAAACTTTCAATTGCTCAAAATCTATACTCTTATGCTCGGCTTCCAGGTCCAGAACCTGACCTCCTATCATGCCCTGACTTCCGGCTGCCTTGGCAACCAGTTTTATGACCAGAGCCACATTGCGGGCTTCGATATCATCTACCCCGGCATTATCAGCTATTAGCCCAAAAGCTGCAGTCAGGAGAGCGTCTCCGGTCAGAATGGCATTGGCCTCGCCAAATACTTTGTGGCAGGTAAGCTGACCCCGGCGGTAATCATCGTCATCCATGGCCGGCAGATCATCATGTACCAGTGAATAGGTATGGATGAATTCCAGCGCACAGGCAGTCCGCTCCACACTGGCCGTACTTCCGCCTGCAATTTGGGCTCCTTCCAATACCAGCATGGGACGCAATCTTTTTCCCCCGTTGAACAAAGCATAATGCATGGCCTGGTGTATGACCGGCGGATAGGCGATCTCAGCCGGCATATATTTTCTCAGGCAGGCATCGACGTAGTCTTTTCTGGTACGCAAGTCTTTTACAAAAGCTTGAACATCAAAAGCAGCAGCCATCTTATATCTCCTTATTCTTCAAAATCCTGCAATTCGAAGTCTCCGTTGATTCGTTTGACCAGACGTTTTACCCGGCCGTCCGCTCTTCTTAATTCCTGCTGGCAGGAAACCGCCAGTTTGACTCCCTCCTCAAAGATATCAAGCGATTCTTCCAGTGAGAGTTGTCCGCTTTCGAGCTGTTCCACTATGGTTTCCAGCCTTTTCAGTGCATCCTCGAAATTAACGTTGTCCATATACTTTCCCCTTCCCCAGTACCTGAACTTCAATAGCGCTATTGAGCAGCTGAATGTTAAGTTTATCCCCGCTTTCAATTTCATCCGGGTCGCGTATGATTTTTCCCTGCCGTCTCACGATGGCATAACCGCGTTCCAAAATCTTGGCAGGACTGCGGGCGTCCAATCCGCTTGCTGCCATCGCCAAGCGAGTAGTTCGGTCTTTTAGAATATCGTTCATGGACCGGTCCATCCGGCGGGCTAAATCATTGAGCACCTGCTCCCGTTTCTCCAGCAAGCTCTGGGGCTGGCGCCAGACACTGCTCATTAACAGATGATCCAAAATCTGATTTTTATTAGTTAAAATTCGGTCCGCAGCTCGTCCCAACCGCCGGTTTAACCCGGCCAGTTTGTTTTCCAGGGTTTGAACATCGGATACTGCCAGCTGGGCAGCCTGAGTGGGAGTCGCCGCACGCATATCAGCCGCCAGATCGGCCAGGCTGAAATCAACCTCGTGCCCTACGGCCGAAATAACCGGTATATTTGATTCATAAATAGCCTTTACCACAACTTCGGTGTTAAAAGCCATCAGGTCTTCAAACGAGCCTCCGCCGCGTCCTACGATTATGACGTCCACGGCCTGGTATTCATTTAACAGGCGTACCCCGGCCGCTATTTCAGCCGGGGCCTCCGGCCCCTGCACCGCGCTGTGCACGATAATCACTTCGGTCCCGCGGTTGCGCTGATGAATTACCCGCAGGATGTCGCGTACCGCAGCTCCATCCTGGGAAGTAACAATTCCTACCCGGCTGGCTCCCCCTACCGGTTTTTTGCGGGCGGCCTCGAAATAGCCCTTGGCATCCAGTTTTTCTTTAAGTTGTTTAAGGTACAGAAACAGCCCTCCGAGACCGTAGGGCTGCATTTCCTCAACATATACCTGATATTTTCCCTGCCGCGCGAAAACCGATACATAACCACGCAGCAGAACTTCCATGCCATCCTCAGGCATAAAATCCAGCCCTCGTACCCGGCTCTTGAACATTACACAACTTATAGCAGTTTCTTCATCCTTGATCGTAAAATACATATGCCCGGATTGACGGTAATATTTAAAACCGGTTATCTCCCCCTGCAGCCAGAAATTGCGCAGGAACTTATCTGCATCGATCAGACCGGTTATGTAATTATTGAGTTCGCTGACAGATAGAATGTCATTCATGGGTACCTCTCCTGGCGGCCAAATTTACATTTTCCATTAATTTCGCAATAAGCAGCGGTCCCATCCCGCCGGGTACCGGCAATAAATAGCCATTGACCGCCTGGGTGGAGTCTTTATCCACATTGCCGCACATATGGTCAATATCCCAGTAAAAACCGGCATCTATAACTACTGTGCCGTCTTTAAGATATTCTCCCTTCAAGACCTGGGCGGCCCCTTTTTCAATAACGATAATGTCAAAATACTTTAATATTTCCGGATCGAAATCGGGTATTACCGTAACCTGGCATTTATTATGCATAAACATAAGCGCCAGAGGTTTTATAACATCAAAAGAATCCCCGATCAGAAGTACCTTTTTATCATTAAGAGCCGTCCCCGCCACCCGTTTTACTGCCTCCATGCAGGCCAGAGCGGCACAGCTTATAAAGCCGGGATGCTCACCTACCAGGAGTCCGCGGTTGACCGGGCAGAATCCATCCACATCCTTGGCCGGCGCAATGGCAGCCAGAACTTCTTCCTGATGGTCATTGAGTTCGCCGGGGAGGGGCAATTGAACCAGAATACCATCTATGGCAGCATTCGCGTTAAGTTTTTCTACAACTTTTATAAGTTCGTCCAGGCTTACGGCAGCAGGCAACTGGATAAGCTCCCCCCTGCCCCCGGAAACTTCCAGGGCTTTCTGTTTCAGTCCCACATAAACCAGACTGTCACGATCATCTCCCACCAGGACCATAGCCAGACAGGGCTGCATCCCCTCCGCCTGATTTCGTTCTTTTAAACTACTTTTAATCTCATTAGCTATAGCAGTTCCACCAATAATCTCCAAAATATCACCTCAAATCTAAATTCAACACTGAAGGACACTGATTAATTATGATTAACACAGATTTTTTATTTGAGAGTTTTGCATAATTAACTTTTTCCTATGATTAAGCAGTAACTTTGCGAATGTCAT
>DHSK01000084.1:0-10209 GCA_002408445.1 Syntrophomonas sp. UBA5288 | reverse complement strand
ATGATTAAGCAGTAACTTTGCGAATGTCATTCGGAGGCAAAGCCGAAGGATCTTAAGATTCTTCGCTACAGCTCAGAATGACAAATGGGGCTTTTGGAATTATGCAAAACTCTCATTTAAAAAACCAAAACCGTAGGACGGCCTATCCCTACGGGTACAACTGATGTTCCCCTGCGGCTATTAAGGGACCCAGGACGATAGCCCTCCAGGCCGGTGAAAAGAAATAACGCGTAAACCTCCCGGCCCTGAAGCCCGCTCCTAACGTCGGGGCTGTAGGGCCTGCTACGGATATTAGATATACTCTATTTTCATAATCTTGTTTTTAAAAATCTGTGTAAATCATAGTAAAATCAGTGTCCTTCTGTGTTGAACTCCTCACTAACCCTGCTGGTACAGATAGCTGCCCAAAAGGGCTACCCCGGCAGCGTTGTCGGTGGAGAGAGCGGGGGCGGCAAAATACAGTTTCATTCCTACGGCCGGATGTTCCAGGCGTTTGCGCAAGCGTTCCCTGATTATGCCGTTGGCCATTACTCCTCCCACCAGAAGTACGTCCTTGAAGCCTGATTGCTCGTATTCTGACAAAAGTATTTTTTCCAGGGTATTGGCTATCATTTTAAATAAAGCCAGTGCAATCTGCTCGTGGGGATACCCCTTATTGATAAAGTCCAAAGCTTTGTTTTCCGCTCCGGAAAAAGAGAAACCAGTGCCGCTGACTGAGGATGGTATCATGATATCCGCTTTCTCAGCCTGCCGGGCCAATTCTTCCAGGCTGCGGCCGGAGGGGAAAGGTAAACCCAGGGCAACTCCTACCCGGTCCACCAGTTGTCCGGCATGCAGATCACTGCCGGACTGTGTAAGTTCAATCTTAAAGAAGGAATCTTTTCCTGCTGTTACCCTTAGCACTTCGGAAGTCCCTCCGGAAAAATGTACCGCCAGGAATGAATCATGCTGCAGCAATTCCTGATTACCGTAAACCCCGGCCATGATGTGTCCTTCCTGATGGCTTACTTCGTAACAGGGTATGTGATTCACATAACTGATCGAACGGGCCTGGGAGAGTCCGGCCATGAATACCGGCATGTAGCTTCCCGGAAGGTTGCGGGGAAAGGCGCTTACCGCGACTGCAGAGATCTTGGGTTCATCCCGTTGGAAAATGCGGGCAAATAGACCCGGCAGATTTTTAACATGTTGAAAGAGTGCTTCCGACTGGCGCAGGCCGCGTTCCCCCTCCTTGACCTGAAGGAGCATGCGCTCATCTGCTGCCAGCTGATGGTTTTCGTCCACCAGTGCAAGTGATGTGGTATAAGCACTGGTGTCAATCCCCAGAATGTAATTCATTTCTTTTCACCCAGTATTTTATCCAGAATCGCATTAACAAAACCACCCGAGTTCTCATTTCCATAACGCTTGGCTATTTCAATGGCTTCATCTATCACTACCACCGGATGAGTCTCGGTCATATGCAGGATTTCGTAACAGGCCAGCCGCATTACATTACGATCTACCGACAGCATGCGGCTCAATGACCACTCGCGTGAATATTTAGTAATTTTCTCGTCAATTTCGGGTAAGCTCTGTAGACATCCTTCCACCAACTGCCAGGAGAAATCCCGATTGTTATCCTCCAATGGCGTTTGTTCCACCAGATAATTAAAAGCTGCGCGGGCGTCTGCATCGACCTGATCTACCTGAAATAATACTTTGAAAGCTATTTCCCGTGCCTTTCTTCTACTCAAATTAATCCCCTTCCAAAGCTACTTTTCTTTAAACATCTGCTTTAACCAGCTGTCAAAACTTTTATTTTCATCTATTTTTTTACCGATAATATATCCTACTATGATGCAGAAAATAACAAAGAGCGATCGCCAGAAGCCATAGTTTATAAAAATTATGCTGGCAATAAGTCCCAGCACAATACCCATAGTCTTTCCACGATGTTCCTGCAGTATGTATGCCAGAAATTTCTCCCACATGGTAATACCTCCTTGTCTGCTATGTTATTTTCGCTCGGCTTTGAAGTCATCTACCAGTATCTTGACCGCAGCCACCTGGACGCCGCCAATCTTCTCTACGTACTCTTTGACCACCTTCTGAATGGACTGCCCCATTTCTTCCATGCTGTAGTCCGGATTAACCATGAGATGCAAATAGATCTGCAACCCGTCCGGCCGGTTGCTGACCACCGGTCTGATCTCTTTGATGCCTTCTACTTTTTTAACTGCTCGCATGATTATCGTTTTAATGGCCGGTACGGTTATGGAGATTTCACCTGACAGATTGCTGTCAATAACCAGGGATTGAGCGCTTCTTTTAAATTTCAGCCCCCATCCCAGCAAGATTATAGCCAGCACCACCAGTATAATCCCTACCACTCCAGCCATCATACGATTCTGCGAAGTAGCAAAGGCGGCATTAATATAAGCCAGGGGTTGTCCCATGCCAAAAGCACTCATCACCACACTGCCCGCCACAATAAGCAACAACAGATTATAGATAAACAGTACTACGCGCCAGAGTACAGGCATTCCAACATCTCCTTTCAGCCGAATAAGACAGATAACCCCCTGAAAATGTACAGGGGGTTAATACTGCAAAATTAATCATTTACTCAAACTCAGTGTCGTTTGTATCCTGGTCAGCTGCATTCTTTTTCAGAGCCACGCCTACGATGTGAACATTAACCGCGGATACAGTTAGTCCGGTCATGGTTTCCACGGCTGTTTTCACTTCCTGCTGAACGTCCTCCGCTACTTTAGGAATAGGATAGCCAAAAGAGATCGTTATGTATATATTAATACTGGTCTGGTCGTCGATCGTCTCTACCTTGATGCCTTTGCCAAAGTTTTTTCTGCCGAGTTTTTCTACAAAATCCGTTCCCCAGCCGCCGCTAAGTGAAGATACTCCTTCAACTTCGATGGCCGCCAGACCTGCCACGGTAGAAACCACCTCATCAGCAATACGAATGGAACCGAGCTGGTTGTTTATTTCAGACTTCGGCGTTTCCATATTCTCACCTCCAGTTAATTTATACCGCTATTTTACCAGAATCTTACCCAATAGCAAATAGAATTAAACTTTTCTGACCATTTAACTGCCTAAAACTCGTCATCCATACGGCGTTGAATAAAATTTGTATATATTTCACCTTTACGGAAAAAGGCATTATCTAATACCTTCAGATGAAACGGAATCGTGGTTACCAAATTCTCCACTTTGAATTCATTCAAGGCTCTTTTCATCCGGGCAATGGCTTCAGGGCGGTCTTTACCCCACACGATTAGTTTGGCTATCATGGAATCATAAAAAGGAGGAATCTGATAATTACTGTAAATGCATGAATCAACCCGTACCCCGGGTCCCCCCGGAATCAGATATTGTCCCACCCGGCCCGGTGAAGGGCGAAAATCATGATAAGGATCTTCAGCATTAATCCGGCATTCGATAGCCCATCCATTCAGCTTGATATCTTCCTGGGTGTAACTTAATTTTTCTCCCGCCGCTATCCTGATTTGTTCCTTTACTATATCTATTCCGGTTACCATTTCCGTAACCGCATGTTCTACCTGTACCCGGGTGTTCATCTCCATAAAATAAAAGTTCTTGTGTTTATCGACCAGGAACTCGATGGTTCCGGCACTGCTATAGCCTACGCCCTGGGCGGCCTGAACCGCAACCTGCCCCATACGTTCCCTGAACTCGTTATCCACCAGAGTAGAAGGCGATTCTTCCAGCAATTTCTGGTTGCGTCTCTGAATGGAGCAGTCTCTTTCTCCCAAGTGTATAACATTACCGTGCTCATCGGCCAAGATTTGAATTTCTACATGTCGAGGTTCTTCTATATATTTTTCCATATATACTTCGTTATTGCCAAAGGCCGCACCGGCCTCTGCTCTGGCCGTTTGTATGGCTTCTTTCAAGCCTGCCGTACTGTGGGCCAGACGCATGCCTCTGCCGCCGCCTCCGGCCGAAGCCTTTATCAGCACCGGATACCCAATCTGTTCGGCCAGACCGGCCGCTTCCTTATAATTCTCCACTGCCCCCTCGCTTCCCGGTACCAGGGGCACACCTGCCTTTTTAACACATTCCTTGGCTTTTATCTTGTCGCCCATGGTCTGAATAACCTGCGGGCGGGGTCCGATAAATTTTATATCATTGGTCTGACACAACTCGGCAAAATAAGCATTCTCAGCCATAAATCCATAACCGGGGTGAATCGCGTCCGCACCTGTTATATTGGCGGCCGCCAGAATATTGGGTATGTTAAGATAACTTTGCTGGGCAGGTGCCTCACCAATGCACACTGCTTCATCCGCCAGTTGAACATGCAGGCTGTCCTTGTCGGCAGTGGAATATACGGCCACCGTATCTATTCCAAGCTCACGGCAGGCTCTAATTATCCTGAGGGCAATTTCTCCCCGATTAGCAATAAGTATTTTGGAAAACAAGTACTTTACCCCCAGTATCAATCTTTTTCTATACGGAACAATACCGATCCGAACTCAACCGGCTGCGTGTTTTCAACACATATCTCGACTATGGTGCCGGGCTCCTCAGCCTTGATCTCATTCATAAGTTTCATGGCTTCGATTATACATAGGGTCTGCCCCTTCTCCACATGCTGTCCTTCTACAACATAAGCCTTTTCATCCGGAGAAGGCGAGCGATAGAATGTACCTACCATAGGTGACGTAACCTCGGTCAAATTATGCTTGACTTCGGAAGGTTCATTTTTGACCACCACATCTTCAGTAGGGTTGTCCGAGCGGTTAACCGCTTGAACTGCCCCAACCGCTTTACGCAGAATTAACCGGTAATCGTCTTTTTGCAGATCCAGTTCACCAATACCGGTCTGGTCCAATAGAAGCATTAGTTCTCTAATTTCATCCAGATTCATTTCTTCATCTCCCCTGTGGGCTTTCTTAATTATTCTGGGTGCAGGCGGAGCAACCGTTTCTTGCGGTTTTATTTCTTCCCCTACCTCATCCCAGGATGATATCTGCGGAACATCTTCCGCATCACGATTTTGCCTGTATTCAAAAAATTTTAACGCTACCTGCGGGAATAAAATATAGGTCAGGACATCTTCCTCGCTCTCAGCCGTCGCTCCAATCTCCTTTTTGCCTTTTTCCCAGCCCGGTTCCAGAAAATCAGCCGGACGACCGGTTATTACTTCTTCCTGTCCTATTATTTTCCCCTTAATTGCGTCGCTTATAACTACGGGTGGCCGGCCATACAGGCCGCGCACATAATCCTTAACCTCGCCGGGACATAATTTATATCTCTCACCCATTAATACATTCAGTACCGCCTGGATTCCAATTATCTGACTGGTAGGTGTGACCAGAGGCGGATAACCCAGATCCTTTCTTACCTTCGGTATCTCGTTCAAAACTTCGTCCAGACGATCGGAGGCTTTCTGCTCTTCCAGCTGCGATATCAGGTTTGATATCATACCACCCGGAACTTGATGTTCAAAAACCTTCATATCAGATATCTTGGTAACTCCACGTTCAAACCCTTTATGTTTGCGTATTTGTTCAAAATAATTGGCAATGGTAAAAAGTTTATGCAGATCCAGGCCCGTGTCCCACTTCGACCCCTGCAGGGCACGAACAATAGTTTCCACCGGAGGCTGGGATGAACCAAAAGCCATGGGCACGCTGGCAGTATCAACAATATCGACACCGGCTTCGGCCGCTTTCATAATGGAAGCAATGGCCAGACCGCCAATATAATGGGTATGCAGCTGAACCGGCAATCCGACTTTTTCCTTCAGCAGACGCACCAGTTCAAATGAAGCATAAGGAGCCAGTAAACCAGCCATATCTTTAACACATATGGAATCTGCTCCCATATCCTTTAAAGCCAGAGCGGTATTTACAAAATGATCAATCGAATGCGCCGGACTAACCGTATAGACTACGCAGGCCTGGGCATGCATGCCGGTTTTCTTGACTGCCTTCATGCACGTCTCCAGATTTCGGATATCATTCAAAGCATCAAACATCCGAAAAATATCGATGCCATTATCGGCCGCTTTGGCTACGAATTTCTCCACCACATCATCCGGATAGTGAGAATAGCCCACCAGTGACTGACCTCTGAGGAGCATCTGCAAACGGGTCTTTTTAACATGCTTGCGAATAGCTCTTAATCTTTCCCAGGGGTCTTCCTTTAAATAACGGATGCATACATCAAAGGTCGCTCCGCCCCATACCTCCAGCGAATGATAGCCTACCTCGTCCAAATCCTCCAGGACCGGCAGCATATCATCAATCGTCATCCGGGTCGCCCACAGGCTCTGATGGGCATCCCTGAGACTGGTATCGGTTATTTTAATTTTACTCATATTTGGCCTCCCTAAATAAGCAACTGCTGCAATTATCTGAAATCCTAACCAAAATTGGCAGGGAACAACCGATTTTCTGATGTTTTATGTATGCAAATATACAAAAGCACCTATATACAAAACGACTCAGGCCTTCGGCCTGAGCAGCGTACCTTTAGTCCGATTGATAATATTATAAAAACAAATCAAATTTATTTCAATCATTTATCACTGTATACAACCCCCCCGATTTCATTTCCTTACTATAATATTTATCTTACTTTTTTCTTGCATAATTGACGTACCCACTATTTGTTTGACTTCATCCTCCTGTTCCTGACTTAAAGACTCAGCCTTCAATACTACCGTGGTCTCACTGGACTGGATGATAACAACACATTCTTTGTAACCACTTGATTTCACCAGATTCTCAGCCTTCATTTCCTTTTCCATATCCTCGGAAATACTTACCAGGCGAAGTGAAGCGGCTTCCCGGGCTTTGCCCTGCGAATTCTGGTTAATTATCTCCCGCAATAATTCTATCTGTTTGCTCCGGGTGCGCTCCCGCTCCATCCGGTATTCGGCAAAAAAGCTTATACTCCCAGCCTCGGCCGCTTTAGTTTGAATTTCGATACCCGGCTCTATACCAACCTCCGGTACTTCATTTGGGCTGGTGTCCTTTCCCTGGAGAACTAAAAACCATATTATTCCTGCCAGCAGCAAAATTACTGCCAAGCCCAATATTTTCTTCCCATTAATCATCTGAATCATCGGCTCGCACCCCTTTCTGCATTCGGCCGGCGTGCTGCTACCCTTACCTGATAGGCGGAAAGGTTGAGCAAAGTAGCAGTTACATTGGTAAGCTCTTCCTTGACCATCGGATCACAGGCACCATCGGCTACTACCAGTACACCCAAAATCTGCGGGGACTTTTGTTCGACCAAAAGTGATTCCCCTCCGGAAACAGCCAAATCTTTGACTGTATTCTGTTCATCAATGGTTCTCTCCACCCCTTTGTAATCTTTTTCTTCCGTCTTCCTGGTTTCATCCTTGATGTTAACCGCATAGTTTTTCAATCCATCTGAAGCCAGTGTCATTCTTACCTCAACCTTCCCGGCACCATCAACCTGAGACAAGATAGTCTCCAGTTCCGCCTGCATTTGCTCCTTTATACTGCCTCCGGTCCCGCCGTTGGGACGGGATACGCTCTGCTGGGTACCGGAACGATTGGGGGCAGGCCATAACAGGGCCAGCAGGCCAAGACAGACCACAATTACAATCAGGTAGCGGCCTTTTTTACTGCGCAGGGAAAACTTTTCCCCGGTCTCTTCCTTGATCCCTCTTATCCATTCTTCCAAACATCTCAGCCTCCCTCGAACTTTATATCTATGTCAACATTTTGAAAGCCATACATGTTTTGCACCAGATTAATGATCTTCTGCCGCATACGTTCCTGTTCTTCTTCGGACAGTCCGGCCTGACCGGAAAAAACATTTATTTTTTCATCATCAGTCCCGCTGCCATTTCCCGGTATTACTTTTAAATCGAGTCTGGTTATCGCACCGCTGCTGTCTACCCCGGCTTTAATATCTACCTCCTCCACCCCCGGCACCAGCATGGCCATGGCGCCTATCTGCCCTTCCACCCTGGTTTTGATGGCATCGCTGTCGGCAGTTATTATACGCTGATTAATTTCTTTACCGGCCTGAAGAATTTCTTCATTTTGGAGCTGGTTCGCCTCATAATCCCAGAGATTAATTTTGAATTCACGGTTCTCATAGAGCAGACTGAGGGCCGGATTTAAAATAGCTATCAGTATAAAAAGGCCCATAGCCAAACGGGCAAATGGTTTTATGCCCCCATCCGGCAGCAGCAGTTCCAAAAAACTGGCCACCATGATAATAACCAGCAGGTTTCTGACAATTTGCACCAAAACTTCCATACCATCATCCCCCGCTCAGTTCAACATGTACATGGAGTTGGATATTCCTGCCACTATGGCGATCATTATAAAAAACATCAATCCCACCGCCGCTATGGCTGCCAGCATTAACAGCAGGTGGGTACTCATGATTTCGAGAAACGCAGCCGTCCGGGCATCCCCCATGGGTTCCACTAGTGCCGCCGTAAGGCGGTAGATCAGGGCAATGGCCGCTATTTTCAGCAAAGGAAAAATTATTAGGCCAAAGACTATTAATACCCCAAAAATACCCAGAGCCTGTTTAAGCATCACGACATAGCCCGCCGCTACTTCCAGTGTATCAGACACCATTTTCCCAATAATAGGAATAGTATTGTCCGTTATGAACTTGGTCGTACGTAACGCCACTTTGTCCAATACGGCACCATACAAAGCCCGTAATGTAACCATTCCTACGAAAATGGTTACGAAAAACCCCAGACAGATCTGCGCCATCTGGGTAAAAAATTTGGCCAGCCGCTCCACTTTTACGGTATCAGACATGTGATTGACCAGATGGAGGATGGCCGACATAATAATGAGCGGAAAAACTATGTTTTTAATGGCATTGGCAAAAGCGGTAGCAGTAGTCATAAGGACCGGAAAAAGCATTACCGATGTATTGATGTTGCCCAGCCCAGCCACCAGCACCATCATCTGGGGCAGCATTCCCAGCATAAATGCAACCATGTTGTCGATGGTATTCTGGCCGATGGATAAAACCACTTTGAAAGAGCCCAGGGCAATTGCGCACAGAGCCAGGAAACACGCCATATAGGATACTTTTGCCACTCCGGAAGAAAAAGAAGTCTGCAGATTGATCAGCAAGGCCGCCAGCACCGACAGGACAATCAGTTTACCCAATAAACCGGAATTGGCCGTAACCTCCTTAAAGAAAAATTGCAGCAGATTGCGTGCCGTCTCCTGTAAATCAAAGTTCCAATCCCCTTTGATAAAATCGGCTATCCAGGCACTGACCGGTTTCTGTTGCAGATAAGAATTTACTTCACCATCGATCATGCTCTTGTATTCATCCATAGCCTTCAGATCAAGGCTTTGCATCGCCTCCTGCAAAGTAAAGGCAGCATCGCTTTCAGAATCAGCCTGGTCTTCCGCCGCCACCGCTGCAGGTACCATGATGCCCAGCAGTAAGATTAAAAGTGATGTAAACAAGTATCTCTTCACCAGCACTCCTCATTTCCTGCTCCATTTCGGCTCAAAGTTGGGCAGAGCGTGACATGACTTTATTTAGGCAATAATTCCATCAGCGACTCGATAATGGCTACGATTATGGGTAAGGCCAGTACCGCTATGATAATCTTGGAGGCAAATTCTACTTTTCGGGCTACGGCCTGTTCACCGGCATCGCTGCAGATAGCTGAGGCGAATTCCCCCAGATAGGCAACCCCCAGTATTTTTAAAACCGTGGCCAGGAAAAAGTAATTAATTCCCGCCCGGTTAACCAATTCCTTCATGATATCAAGAATGGCGGTTATCTTTCCTATCATGAAGATAAAGATAACCACACTGAATACTATGCTAAGCAGCACTGCCATGACCGGCTTTTCCTGCCGGAGTATGAGTAATAGAACAGTTGTAACCAGAGCTAATCCTACTATTTGAGCTATTTCCACTGCTATCGCCCCTTTTTCGTATCATGGACGCTAAAGAGGTTGGGCCTACAAACCGAATACCGAACGAACCGTGGTAAATAACTGGTTCATGAGCTGAACTACGATGATCAGCACCACCACTACGCCGGCCAGGGTTAACAACTGGGCCTGTTCTTCCTTGTTGGCCTGTTTCAGAACAATACACAGAACCGATACCAGAATCCCAATCCCTGCTACCCGGAAAATAATATTTATATCCACTATCCCTGCCCCCTTTTTATTTGGGAGTTTTGCATAATTCCCAAAAC
>DHSK01000176.1:19565-52897 GCA_002408445.1 Syntrophomonas sp. UBA5288 | reverse complement strand
GATGGAGTTGATTTTGTACCTTTGCTGTCGGCCCAGGACCACAAAAGGGTGTTCGATAATGATGCAGGCCCTAATACCGGAGGGATGGGAGCTTATACCAATCCACCGGTTTTTACCGCCGAACTATACGAGAGGGCGGTGGAACAGGTTATCAAACCCGTAATCAAAGGCATGGCCAGTGAAGGATATCCCTACCAGGGGGTATTGTACGCCGGTCTGATGATAACTGCGGATGGGCTGAAAGTACTTGAATTCAATGCCCGTTTTGGTGATCCGGAAACCCAGGTGCTTATGCCTATGATAAAAAGTGATCTTTTACCCCTTTTGGAGGCGTCTGCCCGGGGGAATATACAGCGCGCCGGCATTGAATTAAACGATGGGGTGTGCGTTTGTGTCGTACTGGCGTCCGGTGGTTATCCCGGCAGCTATGAAAAGGGTAAAGTCATTGCAGGAATAGATAATGTTAAGGATGCTCTGGTTTTTCAGGCGGGAACGGCTCTGGACCAGGGGCGGCTGATAACCGGAGGCGGCCGGGTACTGGGAGTAGTATGCCGGGGCCGGGATTTCCGCGCTGCCATTGACCAGGTCTATGGGCAGGTGGAACAGATACATTTTGAAGGTAGGCATTATCGCAGGGACATAGGTCATCGGGCTTTAAAAAAATAGCTTTATTGGGGGGAAGGTTGTGAAATTTTTAAAGAATCCGTGGGTGCGAGTGATATTTATAATACTCCTGGCAGCCAGCCTGCTTTATATGCCCACCCGGGAATTCTTGAAAATTACATGCCTGCTGGGTATACTGGCTGTGTTTTTGGCGGCTTTTATGCGCAAACAGGATAAACGCTCCCGTAAATGGATGATAGCCGCATTAGGGCTGGTAGTTCTGAGTGGGACCTACCTCTACTTTTTAACTCAGCTGCCGGAAAGGATTGAGGTGCGCAGGATTATGGCCACAGGCAGTGCCCTGACCCGGCAGGGGCAATATGATCGCGCTATGGCTGAATACAGCAAACTGGAAAAACTGGGCGCAAAAAATAAAATGCAGGCCAAACTTGATGAGGTTGAAATAGAAAAGAAGGCCCAGCGCGATCTTGAACTGGCAAAACAAATGGTCAAGAATGGAGACTATAGCGAAGCTCGCAAACTAATCAATACCATCCCCCGCCAAACCAAAGCTGCGGAGGAGGCCGCCAGAATACTGGTATCCATTTCGGACAGCAATAAATAGTTATCAGGGGTGAACAGGAGGGGGGATTAGAATGGTAACATTGGAAATGGTTAAAAAGAGCCCGGTGGTCAGGCAGTATATGGAAACGGGCAATGATTTTATAGGCAATATGGGAGCCATAGAACATAATATGCATCATGCCGAATTAACCTCTTTTTTGTGCTATGATATCCTCAATACATTGGGGTATCCGGTGCGAGAGGCCGAATTAGGCAGTATGGCAGGTTATTTACATGATATAGGCAATCTGGTTAACCGCTATGGGCATGGGATGTCCGGTGCGATAATTGCCATGCAGGTACTGGCGGAACTGGATATGGAACCGGTGGAGATAGCGGTGATCATGGGCGCCATCGGCAATCATGAGGAGAATGCCCAGGGCCAGCCGGTAAATAATGTGGCGGCAGCTCTTATTTTGGCCGATAAATCAGATGTACATCGCTCCCGGGTAAGAAAACGGGATGCGGCGAACTTTACGCAACGGGACCGTGTAAATTATGCCGTTACCAGTTCCAACATTGTAATTGATAGCATTGAGCGGACGATTTGTCTCCGCATGCAAATAGACACTTCCGTTTGTTCGGTCATGGAGTATTTTGAAATATTTCTGACCAAGATGCTGATGTGCCGACGCGCAGCGGAGCATTTAGGGTGTCAATTCCAGCTTATGATGAATAACAATAAATTATTGTAAGGGGGCATCATCGTGGATAATCATCCCGACTCGGAAGACCATGTGAGTACATTGCTGGCGCAGGCCATACTGAGCCTTGAAACGGAAGACGAGGTACGCTGTTTTTTAAATGATCTTTCTACCATAAATGAGATCAAAGCCATGTCCCAGCGCCTGGAAATAGCCAGGATGCTCGATAATAATATTACTTTTAATATCATAACCAGCCAGACCGGTGCCAGCACTGCCACTATAAGCAGAGTAAACCGGTCTCTCAATTACGGTGCCGGAGGATACAGAAAAGTACTGGAGCGCTTGAAAAAGGAGCAATAGCATGAGTAATTTAGAAATACCGAGGGGTTTAAGGGATTTATTACCGGATGAAGTTAAAACACGGCGTTGTATGGAAAAGAAGCTAGTTGATCTGTTTGGCAGTTATGGCTACGAAGAAGTTGTTACTCCTACTTTTGAATTTATGGAAGTGGTGGAAGAGGGAACCGGTGGCAACATCCGGGAAGAGTTATTTTTATTTATGGACCGTGAAGGCGGCATCCTGTCATTGCGCCCTGAAATGACTACATCCATAGCCCGTCTGGTAGCCACTCATCTCCAGGACGAACATTTTCCCCGCCGTCTTTATTATGGAGCTAATGTTTTTCGCCATGTTCAACCGCAGCTGGCTCAATATCGGGAATTCTGGCAAATGGGAGTGGAGCTTTTAGGTGCTCCCGGGCCCTGGGCCGATGCCGAAGTAATTACTCTGGCCGTCAAGGCCATGCAAGAGCTGGGTGTTAATAATTTTAAAGTAAGTATAAATCAAATCGAAATATTCAACAGTATTTTGGAAGATAAGGCCATAAGTGCTTCCGCCCGTACTGCTATAAGGCGTTTGGTGGAGAATAAAGATCTGGTGGAGCTGTCGGCGGTACTGGAAACCTTGCCGGTGGAAGATGGCTTGAAAGATACCATAGCCAGTTTACCGGTTTTACACGGCGGGCTGGAGGTACTGGACAGGATTCCCTATATCAGCCGTAACCGAAAGGCATCTCTGGCGGTGGAAGAATTGCTGAAAGTATATGATGCTCTTAAAGCCTTTGGTATTCAGGATCATATTGTTATAGACATGGGAGTTTTAAGAGGACTGGATTATTATACCGGCGTGGAGTTTGAAGGTTATTCACCCGATCTGGGATATGGGTTGCTGGGTGGAGGACGCTATGATAAACTTTTGGGTAAATTCGGATTCCCGTGTCCGGCCACCGGCTTTGCTCTGGGTATGGACCGGCTTGCATTGGTGGCCGGTCAGCAGACCGAAAAGGCAGTTCATTATCTGGTCGGGGGAACCGATTATCCGGCTATGGCCAGGAAAGCCGATGAATTGCGGCGTGAGGGCCATGTGGTCGAATTGGCGCTGGAATCCAACCGCAGGGAAGAACTGGAGCAAAAGATAAAGAGCCGGGAAAACTGCATTCTGGTTTACATATAATGGAGGATAATAATATGGGAAATAATTGCCTGACCGTTGCCCTTTCCAAAGGGACCTTGCTTAAACCCACGGTTGCTCTTTTGCAAAAAGCCAATCTCCCGGTGGAAGGACTCCACGAAGACAGCCGCAATATGGTATTTACCTATGAAGAAAGTAATATAAAATATATTATGTGCAGGCCTACGGATGTGCCGGCTTATGTAGAGTATGGTGCTGCTGATGTGGGTATTGTCGGTAAAGATGTAATCGTAGAACAGGGCAAAGATGTATTTGAAATGGTTGATTTGAAATATGGTTACTGTCGATTCGTCGTGGCAGTTCCGGCTGAAATGAAAAATTGTTCTCTCAAAGATTTAAAATATAAACGGGTGGCTACCAAATTCCCGGTGGTAGCAGAGCGCTATTTCCGGTCCCAGGGTCTGCAGGTGGATGTAATTACCTTGCATGGAAATATTGAACTGGCGCCTTTAATGGGCCTGGCGGATATGATCGTCGATATCGTTTCTACCGGCAGAACCTTAAAGGAAAACAACCTGGTGGAACTGGTGAAGATAATGGACTCCACTACTCGACTGATAAGCAACCGGGTAAGTTACAGAACTAAATACGAGCAAATCCAACCTTTGGTTGAAAAAATGCAAACAATAGTGAAAGGCGGTAGTGAAGGTTGAAAATAAAAAGATTTAGCACTGCAGCAAGCAATCTTGAAGAATTCCTTAAAACCAGCGAAATTGATACTTCTTCCTTTGAAGAAAATGTGAAGAAAATCGCGCAGGAAGTCAGGGAACGCGGTGATGAGGCTGTACTGGATCTCACTTTAAAATATGATGGGGTACAGCTCAATCAGAAAACGCTGATGGTGTCTGATGCTGAAATCGAAGAAGCGTATGAAAAGGTGGATGATGATTACCTGTTTGCTCTGCGTAAAGCCATTGATAACATTATGATTTATCATTCAAGGCAGAATCGCAATTCCTGGATGGAGACCGACGAGGCTGGAAATGTAACGGGACAAGTTTACCGGCCGATTAAACGGGCAGGTATCTATGTACCGGGAGGAACTGCCGCCTATCCGTCCTCAGTGCTAATGAATGCTATCCCGGCGCAGGTTGCGGGTGTGGAACAGATCGTCATGGTTACTCCGCCGGGCCGTGACGGTAAACTTAATCCTTATACTCTGGTTGCGGCTGCCGAGCTGGGACTGGAGGAAATATATAAAATGGGCGGTGCCCAGGCTGTTTTTGCTCTCGCCTGGGGGACTCAGACTATTCCCAAAGTGGATATAATCACCGGTCCGGGTAATATTTACGTTACTCTGGCTAAAAAGATGGTATATGGTGATGTGAACATTGATATGCTGGCCGGACCCAGTGAGATATTAATAGTTGCTGATGCCGTTGCTAATCCGGTGCATCTGGCCGCCGACATGATGTCCCAGGCGGAACATGATGTACTGGCACGCAGCATACTGGTGACCGACAGTGCTGCTCTTATTAATAAAGTAGAGCAAGAGCTGAAAAGACAGATCGAAAAACTGGAACGCAAAGCTATGATAGAAAAAGCCCTGAATGACTATGGGGCTTTCATTCTGGTCAATAATATGAGTGAAGCCTGTGCGGTGGCCAATCTGGTGGCACCCGAACATCTGGAGCTGATGGTGGAACATCCTTTTGAAATGCTGCATCAGATTCAAAATGCCGGGGCCATTTTCTTAGGTGCAAATACACCGGAACCGGTGGGCGATTATTTTGCCGGACCTAATCATATTTTGCCAACCGGCGGTACCGCCAGATTTTATTCACCGGTAACGGTAGATACATTTAAAAAGGTATCAAATATAATATACTACTCGGCTCAGGGCATTAAAGATAATTGTGATGATATTATCCGGCTGGCGGAAGTTGAAGGTCTGACTGCTCATGCCAATAGTGTGAAAGTCAGAAAGGAGGAGTAAGATTTTTGGAGACCAGAAGTGTTGAAATTCAGCGCAAAACCAGCGAAACTGAAGTTCTGCTGCAGCTTGACCTGGATGGAACCGGTGTACACCAAATTGATATTGAGATTCCTTTTCTGAGCCATATGATGACCCTTTTTACGGTACATAGTCTGTGTGATGTAAAGATAACTGCCCGGGGAGATATAGAGGTGGATGATCATCATACGGTAGAGGATATTGGTATTTGCTTTGGTCAGGCGCTAAAAGCGGCTCTGGGCGAGAAACGGGGGATTAACCGCTATGGCGAGGCTACTGTTCCGATGGATGAGGCTCTGGCCCGTACGGTGATCGACCTTTCCGGCCGTTCCGGTCTGGTTTTTGCGGCGGATTTGCCCCGGGAAACACGGGGAGGGCTTTCCTCTGAAAATGTGAAGGAATTCTTCCAGGCGGTAGCCAATAATGCTGATATTACTCTGCATATCGATTTGCTGCGGGGCAGTAACACGCATCATGCTATTGAAGCTATTTTCAAATCCTTTGCCCGGGCTATGAAACAGGCGGTAAGTTACGAGCCCAGGATAGAAGGAGTATGGTCTTCCAAAGGAAATCTCTAGTTCAAGACGGAGACACATGGATTCAACCAACTATAAGATGGATAATTGACGGGGGTTGCAGAATTGATTGCAATAATAGATTATGGTATGGGTAACCTGGCCAGTGTGGCCAATGCTTTTGCCAAATTGGGTTTTGAAGCTTATATTACTTCCGATCCGGAAATGGTTTTGCAGGCGGATAAGGTAGTATTGCCCGGGGTGGGGGCTTTTGCCGATGCCATGCACAACCTGAAAAAGACCGGAATGGACCAGGTCATATATGAGACAGTCAAAAGGAATACACCCCTTTTGGGAGTATGCCTCGGGTTGCAGCTGCTTTTTACTTCCAGCGAGGAAAACGGCTTTCGCCAGGGACTGGATATAGTAAAAGGACAGGTTTTGCGGATTCCTCCGCACTACAAGGTACCCCACATGGGTTGGAATGAAGTCCGCCCCCGGCCTGAGAGCAGATTATTTAAAGGAATTCCGGCCGGCAGCTATTATTATTTTATCCATTCTTACTATGTGGCTCCGGAAGATGCTGACTGGAGTGCGGCGGTGACTGATTATGGTTTTGATTTTACCTGTGCAATTGAAAAGAATAATATTTTTGCTACGCAGTTTCATCCGGAAAAATCGAGTGAGTCCGGATTGTATATACTAAAGAATTTTGGAGGGATGTAACAATGATTATTCTACCAGCAATCGATCTCAAAGACGGTCAGTGTGTACGTTTGGTACAGGGGGCACTGGAAAACAAAACGGTTTACTCAGATACTCCGGCTCAAGTAGCGGCCTCTTTCCAGGCTAAAGGTGCGGAATATTTGCATATAGTCGATCTGGATGGAGCTTTTGCCGGCCGTCCTGCCAACCTCGATGCGATAAGGGCTATTGCAGCGGAAGTTAAAATTCCTTTTGAAGTAGGCGGCGGTCTGCGTTCGATCAGAGATGTAGACCGGATGTTGGAATTAGGTGCCAGCCGGGTTATTATTGGTACCAATGCCTTGAATGAGTTCTTCCTCAGCCAGATGCTGGAGGAGTTTGGGCCTGACAAAATTATTGTGGGACTCGATGTCAAAGATGGAATGGTAGCTGTAAAAGGATGGGTGGAGAAATCTGAAGTTAGTGCCATTGACCTGGCCTGCCAGGTGAAAGAGCTGGGAATTAAAACCGCAGTATTTACCGATATTTCCCGCGATGGTCTATTGCAGGGGCCGAATTTAAGTTCGGTTGAGGAAATAGCCAAGGCCAGCGGTCTTAAAATAATCGCTTCCGGCGGGGTGGCGACGGTTGAGAATATACAGGCCTTAAAGGCCCTGGAATCTGCCGGGGTATGCGGAGCCGTAATAGGCAAAGCCCTCTATGACGGCAAAATTACTCTGGAAGACGCTCTGGCGGCAGCTAAATAGAAATATAATCGTAACATTGGAGCGGAGATTCAAGCTTGGGGTTGCTCCTAGCAAAGAAACCGGGAGTGTGAAGCCTTCGCTGCAATGCTCGATACATTCCATTGCAGCTTTTGGTAAATCTATATAGCACTGTAGGTGAAGCTTCAGCTTCCGGTTATTTATCGGAAATACACGGTGGCTGAAGTTTCCTCTATATAATACACTTGAAATGGGGGAGCGAAAAGACGTCCCCAGGCCTTAAAAAATATTGGAGCGGAGGGTTAAGTTATGCTGGCCAGAAGGATAATACCCTGTCTTGATGTCCACAATGGCAGGGTGGTAAAAGGAATTAATTTTGTGAACTTGCGCGATGCCGGGGATCCGGTGGAACTGGCCGCATACTATGATAAAGAAGGTGCGGACGAGTTGGTTTTCCTTGATATCAGCGCATCTTCGGAAGGCCGCAACACTATGATCGAGGTGGTCCGGAATACGGCCCGGGAAGTATTTATTCCTTTTGCTGTAGGCGGAGGTATCCGCAATCTGGATGATATCAGGAACATACTCAAAGCCGGGGCCGACAAGATATCTATAAATTCGGCCGCGATCAAGGACCCCGGTCTGGTTGAGGAGGGGGCGCGCAGATTCGGCAGCCAGTGTATAGTAGTGGCGATAGATGCAAGGTCCAAAGCTCCCGGCCAGTGGGAAGTATTCATCAATGGCGGCAGGACACCGACCGGCATGGATGCTTTGGAGTGGGCCCGGAAGGTTGAAAGCCTGGGGGCGGGAGAAATACTGTTGACCAGCATGGATAAAGACGGAACCAAGGATGGCTATGATATCCCTCTAACCCGGGCGATTAGTGAAATGGTCAATATTCCGGTAATCGCCTCCGGAGGCGCCGGCAATCTGGAGCATTTGTATGATGCGGTTGCCCAGGGCAAAGCGGATGCGGTTTTATGTGCTTCCATATTTCATTACCGGGAATATACGGTTTTACAGGCCAAGCAATATTTAGCTGATAAAGGAGTGGCAGTTAGATTATGATAGAAAATATTAAATTTAATGAACAGGGGCTGGTCCCTGCCATTATTCAGGATGTACAGAGCGGACAGGTTTTAATGATGGCTTATATGAATCAGGAATCATTACAAAAGACTATGACCACCGGGCATACCTGTTTCTATTCCCGCAGCCGGCAGGAGCTGTGGATGAAGGGGGAAACTTCCGGCCATGTGCAAAAGGTTAAACAAATCCTGTACGACTGTGATGCCGATACTCTGCTGATCAAGGTGGAACAAACCGGGGCTGCCTGTCATACCGGTCATTATTCCTGCTTTTACCGGGATGCGGAGGGTAATGAAATCGAACCCGCCGCTTTTGATCCGGACCAGGTATACAAGGCAGATGCTGAAGGTCCCGGAATACTATATGAGCTTTATGATGTGATAAAGTCACGGCAGCAGGAAATGCCGGAAGGCCATTATACTACTTACCTTTTTGACAAAGGCATAGACAAGATTTTGAAAAAAGTGGGCGAAGAATCAGCGGAAGTCATTATAGCCTCCAAGAACCGGGTCAAGGAAGAAGTAGTTTATGAAGTATCGGATTTATTCTATCATTTGCTGGTTCTCCTGGTAGAGCAGGGAGTGGAACCGGGGGATATTTTTGCCGAATTAAAATCCCGCCGCTAAACGATAATTTCAGCCCCGATTAATATACAGCCATAATTGAATTATCTAAACCACGGACGCAGAGCCGTGGTTTTTTATATATAGAGGTAGGTTATGCGGGGTTGGATATTAAGAACGCTTTCAGCAAATACTCGGAATACGGAGGCCGGCGGTTAGGCATAGCCCGTTTGCTCCATGCTCCGGCAACGGAAACACCAGCGGCTCATTTCGCGGTTGATGGGGCACCGCTCCTATTCACATCCGTGTTCAAAGTCGCGCGAGCAGCATCCGTGCTGCTCGACCCCATCAACCGCTCAATTTTGCCGGGTGTTTCTCACCGCCTCCGCAAGTCGCGCCCGGGCTATGCCTAACCGCCGGCCTCCGTAAGCACATCTCATATTTGTAGCCAGCTCTACGGACCCGACGATTTAAGGTACGGGGACACACTCTTAACAGGGAATGTCTTCATCGCAAGCCTCAGGGCTGAGTGTTCCCCGGTAATTCTATGTATTATTGTTTTTATTAGGATCTGTGTTGATCATAGATAATCAGTGTCCTTCTGGGTTGAATTATCTAAGCGTCCTTCCGGCTGAATATCCTGAATCCTCATCAATTCTGGTTCTAATCGTGCAAGAAAAAACATAAAACAAACGTATAGTTATTAATGGTATAATTGCCATAAATGAGCGGAGATGGGAGGCAAACTTGTGGAAAAGCGAAAGTGGTTGGTGGTATTGCTGGCGGTGTTGATGCAGGTTACGTTTTTACCGGGCTTGGCCCGGGCCGAGCCAATAGCTGTGCCGGTGGGCACGCCACCTGCATGGACGGGGACAATAACTGGTACAGGTTCTGAAGCAGTAATATCCGGGTCAGATGAAATAATAAGCCAGGAGAAGGCCCTGGCAATCTTTGGCGAGGCTTTCCCCGATATTACCCGGGGTAAGAAATTAACCGCAGAATTACAGGAAGACGGTAATGATAATCCGATGTGGCTTATACGTTCAAACGAAAGAAGCTGGCTATTCGGTAATGGGATCGAGATTAGCGGCAACGTTGATGCCCGGAGCGGAGATATTTGCGGTATGAACTATAGGCCCGATCCGGCTTTCTATAAGGACAAGAAAATTAGTCTAACCCGGGAACAGGCTTACGAAGCGGCCAACAAATTTTTGCTCAAGTTCCAGCCGCATAAGTACGGCATGCTGAAACTGAGTGAAGAGGAAGTCAGACTGGCTTATCCGGAAACCCCTATGAATTTATATTACAATTTTAACTGGAAACGGGTGGTAAACGGGACAACGGTCGACTGGGACAGTATCAATGTAGGGGTTGACGCCTACACCGGCATAGTTACCCGTTACTATTGCAACTGGCATAAGATTGAGACTGCCGACCAAGGACAGTTGCTCTCCCGCCAGAAAATCGAGCAGATTTTAGCAGATAATTTGGAACTTGTCCCTTACTACACTTATGAACGAAACCAGGGGCAGACCAGCGGAAAGATTATACCTGTTTATAAGGTCGATATTGATGCTGCCGCTATCGATGCCCGTACAGGTAAATTTGTGGATAGCTGGGGGAAGGTCAAGCAAAATGATGAACTTGGGATTTACGATGGCGATGTTAAACCGGTGCTTGGGGGACCGGCAATTAATGAACCTGCCTGGACCGATACCATGGTCGATCCCGAGATAGCCAGAAAAGCCGCCGAGGAATTTTTTAAATCCATGGGTTATGAGGGCAAGATACGCAAAAACGGCGGGGGAAGCAGCAGCGGTCCCGGATTTAAAGACGAACATTGGTCATATGCCCCTGTGGATGAAGGCAACAACCGCCTGCGGGTTGAAGTTAATGCGTTTACCGGTCAGGTGGTGGGTTTCCGGGAGGAATCAGTTGAAATTAGCGGTACGGCTGACTTAAGTTATAGTCAGGCTTTAGTAAAAGCCCGGGAAGCGATTAATAAATATGACCCTGACAAGGTGGGTGCAGTAATTTTAAACCGTAATGAACATTGGATCGATGAACGTCCCTATTACCATTTTCGCTTTCAACGGTTGCTGAATGGCATTCCCTTTGAGCGGGATGGCATAACTGTCGGGGTAGATGGAAAAAGCGGAAAAATAATGGATTATTCCCGGGAGTGGCGTCCGGTGCAGTGTCCCGGCTTGTCTCAACTAATACCTCCGGAGGAACTTAAGTCCCAGGTGTTGGAGAAAAATCCTTTGCAATTGAGTTATATGTTTACCATGGATGAGCATTACCAGCCTACCGGGGAGAGTCTGCACGTCTACCGTATACCCCAGGTGCAGCTGAATGCTCTTACCGGGGAACCGGTTAATTCCTGGGAGAAAATTATCACCGCAACCACAAAGCCGGCCTGGAGTCAACACTGGGCTGCCCCGGGCCTTTCCCTGCTGAAGGAAAACGGATTAATAGCCAACCAGGACTTTAACGCTGAAGACACAATAAGCCGCCGGGATATATTAAAAGTGCTGGTAATAGCCACCAACCCCTGGGTGCGGTATGGAGAAGAGCAACCGGTGGAAATTAAACTAAGTGATATCGGCAGCAACGACTCTGATCTGGCTTTCTTCAAGTTGGCAGTTAAGCGCGGTATAATTCCGGGAGAAGGCAAATTCAATCCCCAAAGCAGTATGAGCCGGGAGGAATTGGCGGTGTGGCTCATTAATTCCCTGGGTTATCAGGAGATAGCTCTTATGAGCAATCACATTGAAACCCCGGTTAAAGACAAAGCCCGGATTAGCCCGGATAAGCAAAATTATGTAGGCTTGGCCTATGGGTTGGGCTTGATGAACCCTGACCAGAACGGCTATTGGTACCCGCAGCAAAATGTTAACTGGGCCCAAATGGCTGTTATAGCGGGTCATCTGGCTTACAGGGTATCGGAAGGTTATTAATATGAAGGCGGTTAGCAGTTGATGTTTGACCTGCTTTACTCTAATATGGCAAGAGGGGCATATTTAGCCACCATAATGCGTATGGTTTTATAAAATATTAAGGAGGGTTTTGGTAATGAAAAAACGACTTATCATTCTTGTTACCATGTTGTTTATCTTAATGATGGCGGTTCCGGCCATGGCAGAAGTTAATCTGGATGTAAATGGCAAGGCTTATAAACCGGCCTATGCTCCGCAGGTTGAGGCCGGGACTACGATGATTCCGGTAAGCGTTGCAGCCAGAACATTGGGGGCTGATTTAACCATCCAGGATAAGCAGATAGAACTCAATAAAAATGGCAACATACTTAAAATGACGGAAGGCAGTCTGGCTGCGTCATACAATGGGGAAGACCGTACCATGCCACGGGCTCCTGAATTGAAAGACGGAGAGATGCTGGTTCCCCTGCGTTTTGTTTGTGAAAGTCTGTCAGCGCAGGTTTTATGGCAGGAAGACGCACAAACCGTGGCTATTCAATACCAGGAAAAACGTAATGACATGTCGGCCGAAGAGATGCTGGGCAAGTCTTCCCAGGCCTTGGCCGATGCCAATACTTACAAAATGAAGCTCAATATGGATATGACCCTCGGTATGCAAAGCGGCAGCGAAGGTACAACTATGAACATGAAGACTCAGGCTGATTGTGCCTATCAGGAGAAACCTCTGGTAATGTATATGAAGCAGCAATTATCAGGCGCGTCGGCTGACAGCAGCGAGAAAATAGAAAACGTAAAAGCCGAAGTACTAGTAAATGAAAGTGGAATGTATATGACCATGCCCGATTATGACGGATGGATAAAATTAGAGGTGCCGGGTTTGGATATAAAAGCACTGATGGAGCAGGCCGGAGGTCAGGATGTTATGAGTTCCATTACCAAGATGAAAGAATCCGGTATGTTACTGAACTATGGCAATGATGGCAATAAGGACGGCAAGGATTACTGGGTCCTGAATATAACCATGAGTCCGGATAGTTTCCAGAATTACCTGCAATCACTTATGAAACAGGTACCCGAAGTTTTTAATCCCCCGGCTGAAGCAGCTAACGCTGAAAACCCGCTTGCTTTAGAGGAGTTATTTAAGAATATGCAGGTGGATATGTTCTACCAGATGTGGATAGATCAGAAAACATTCCTGCCCCAATTCCTGGATTTAGATGCCAATATGGACCTGACTATGAAGATCGATGACGAGAATAAGAATCCGGTTGAAATGTCTGTGCAGAGCAAGCAAAACGCTAAATATGAACTATATGATTTTGGAATTGACTTTTCCGTACCGGATGTCAGTTCAGCTATTAGCATGAGTGACTATATGGCCAAGCAGACTGCTGAGATGGGCAATGCCAACCAATAAGAAATAACATATTAAAGCTTTAGAAGCATCTGTCTCAGGCAGATGCTTCTTTATGGAAAAATGCACCAACGTACAGCTTTTATTCTTATATAAAGCAGCCTATTTCCATGCCGGGCTGGTTAGTCCGGTTCGGGTTCGTCACCAGCCAGGGAATGGATTTTGAGGCGGTCGATACGCATGCCCTGCATGCGTACAACTTCCAGTTTGGTTTTTCCGACCGTAATAATATCGCCTTCGGCCGGTTTTTTGGCTAGTTTACCCAGCACATATCCGGCCAGTGTACTGTATTGTTCATCATCTTCTTCAAAGGAAAGACCGAAGTATTCCACCGCTTCATCTATAAACATTCTTCCGCTTACCAGGGTGCTTCCGTCTTTAAGTTTTATTACATCCGGTTCTTCTTCATCAAATTCATCCTGTATCTCACCCACCAGTTCTTCCAGGATATTGTCCATGGTTACGATGCCGGCAGTTCCGCCGTATTCGTCGATTACAACTGCCATATGCTGGTGGAAACGCTGGAATTCCTGCAGTAAAGCGTCCAAGGGCATACCCTCGGGCACAAACAGGATATCACGCTGGATGGAGGTTATGCTGGCTTTTTGGTCTTCTAAATAAAGCAGGTCTTTGATGTGGATCAGGCCGGTAACCTGATCGGGGCTGCCATCACAGAGGGGAAAACGGGTATGCTGGGCTTCGCGGGCTATGTTGATGCTTTCGGCCAGACTATCCTGGGCATATAAAAACACGACTTCGGGCCGGGGAACCATTATTTCTTCTGCTACCCGTTTTTCAAAACGGAAAACATTTTGCAGCAATTCCTGTTCACTCTGGTTAATCTGTCCCCCCTCAAAGCTTTCCGCGATGAGCATGCGCAGTTCTTCCTCAGAGTGGGTAATATCAGCTTCATGGGCCGGCTGCAGGCCAAAAAGCATGGCTACTTTGTTGGCTGTTCCATTTAATACTACTACTCCGGGGTAGAATAAAAAGAAGAAAAAACGCATAGGGCGGGCCAGAGTCATTGACAAGGCTTCAGCTCGTTGAATGGCCAGCGTCTTGGGGGTTAATTCCCCCAGTACCACGTGCAGAAAAGTAATGATAGAAAAGGCTGCTATGAAGGAAATGGAATGGACCAGAGCCGGTGGTGTCAGCCCCCATCGGTTCAGGAGGGGAGTCAACAGGCTGGCGATAGCCGGTTCTCCCAGCCAGCCCAGACCAAGGCTGGCCAGGGTTATGCCGAGCTGGCTGACAGACAGATAATTATCAATATTTTCCAGACATTGGCGCGCCAAATGAGCTTTACGATTGCCTTCCGCCGCCAGCTGTGCAATACGGGTGGGCCGGGCTCTGACAAAGGCAAATTCGGCCGTAACGAAAAGACCGTTAAGTGCTACCAGGAGCAGGGCCATAATTATTTTGAAAAGGCTAAGCAGACTATTTGTCCATACTTCCATTGACAACACACTCCAGGGAAAAGGTTGAAGTTTGTATTATTATTCCCCGGAATGGTTGTTTTGTTGCACCTGAAGTCTCTTAAGGCAAAGCCACCGTGTTTATTTCTTGGAGGTTGGATAAATCATATGCTTTTATCATGTTCTTGGATATGGTATAAAGATTATTGTTTATATAAAGTATGCGCTCTATGTTACTATCATCGTTATACCAATAATCACCCGCCCGAGCATAATCATCCTGGGTCAGATGGGTGATGGTGCCCCGCAGTTGCAATCCGCCGGTCAAATCAATTTTATAAATGTAAGCACCCTGGAAAGCAAAATTGCCATAAGCCGTGATATCTTGCTTGGGATCACTGAGTTTAGCCACAGTAACCGGAAAAGCCAGCAGATTTTTTTCCCGGGAGAAAAGCAGGGCCTTGTGATTGTTAAGCAGTTCCGAATCTGTACCACGGTCGCCGATTATTTCCTGATCCATTTCCACCGGATGAGTTACATCAGTAACATCGAAAATTGCAACTTTCATACCCTGATAATAGGCCTGGCTTTGGTCGTTCCATCCTTTGCCTTCCACCGTATCTTTTCCGAATCCGATAATATGGTTTTCATCATACGGGTGCAGGTAGTTGCTGTAGCCGGGTATTTTTAATTTGCCCAGTATGCGGGGCGCGGCAGCATTTTTTAAATCGATGACAAACAACGGATCGACATTTCTAAAGGTTACCATATATAAACGGGAACCCATAAAACGGGTGGAATATATTTTCTCGCCCGGTGCTATTCCTTCCAGTCGTCCGTTAATCTGCATATTCCGATCCAATACATATACATTGCTTTGGGAAGTATATCTTTCATTTTGCCACATATCGCCGCTGGTAGTGGCAATGCGCAGGCTCTCCTGATTTTCATCCATGGAGAACTGGTTTATTATGGTGCCCGGCACATCTCCCTGGCCGTTGTACTTAATGGCTCCCTGGCTTAAGGCAAAACGATATATCCGGGTTGAAGAACTATCCCGGTAGGTTGGACTTTTTTGCAGGGGGATCGGATTAGCGTTAAAGCTGCTGGCAGCTACATAGAGGTTATTTTCGGAGGCATATATATTTTCACTGGCTCCCAGGAAAGTTTGGATATCGGCCGGACGGGAAGAGTCATTCAAACGAATTCCTGCCACCAGCATGTAACTGGGAGTTATATGACCGGGAAAATAATGGATGGATGAATAATCAACTGATTTAAAATCACTGCCGGCTGCGGTATCGCGATAGGCAGGAGTAGCATCAGCATTGGCGTTTTCCAGGATGTAATAATCTATATGGCGGTTAGCCACCAGATAAAGGTTATGGCCAATTTTGCGGGAAGATACATATTGGCCTTCCAATTCGAGAGTTCTGAGTTTGGTTATTTTAGTTTTGTTGGATATATCGTAAACCATTACGCCGGTAGTTTCCCGGGTGGGGTAAGGAGGGTATATGGAGGGTTTTATGCCCGCTGGTTGCAATTTCTGTCCGGTATGGTGAGCACTTCCCAATACGATCAGACGAGTTTTATCTACATATATTTCTGATGGGTTAAAGTTAGGTTGGTCAAATGCAATGGCAGCTATTTTCTTCATATTTTCAGCCGGATAGGCTTCAATGATGTTTATGCCGGTATGGTCAACCTGATAAATATATTTCCCATCCGTTTTGACTATGTCGGCTTCATCCACTCCCGCTACCTGCAGATTGGTTCCGGAATAATCGGCTGAATCCTGCGCAGAGGCATCCGACTTGGTCTGAACCCGGTTGAGAAGACCTTCGGCCTGGGCCGATACGGTGTCTTGCAGATAATAAGTGTTATATTCCTGTGCTTCTTTTAAGAGGGCTTTCAAATTATCCAACGAACCAACACAAGGGAGAGGCTCAATCTGAACCGGGTTGGAATTGCTGTCTGCGACGGAAATTTTGGCCGGACTGCAGATTCCTATGGTTGTCATTAATAAGAGGATTAAAGCGGCCAATATTAAAAATTTGGCAGGCTGAGACTTCATTATCAAACCACTTCCTTTTCATTTGATTATGTATATATTAATATACTGTTTTATTGTTAATACGCCGCTGGAAAGCTATCCTTTCACGTTTAATCACAGGCTTTACACACATACAGGTCAAACGCGCCGTCTTTTCGGCAACGTATGTGGCCAGCAATCCCATAGTCCGCTTCGGCGGCATCGCCCAAGCCGTCGCTGTGTTAACTATCAAGATTTTCCGATTTCTATCAACGCCTTTGCCCTGAGTAACGAAAACCCGCTGACGAAACTTATCACACCCGTGGTGATTAACAGCCACTCAATTCTGACAGTATCACCCAGAGGCCCGAACACGACCATTCCAAGCGGCATTGCTACGCCGGAAAACATAATCATAACGCTAAACACGCGTCCCATTTTGTCCGGCTCAATTTTGGTTTACATTAATGTCATACTCGGCGTGTTGAACATCGGCATTGTAACGCCGCAAGCGAACATTATACCCAAATATATCCAGAAATTCGGCACTATCCCGAGCAGCACCGACGTCAACCCGAACGCCATACAGGCCAAAACTATCGTGTGAGCCTTATTTTTAAACCCTCCCCATATGGAAATCAATATCCCGCCGATAACCGCGCCGAGCGAGAACATTATCTCAATCGCCGTAAGACGCCATACGTCGTCACCGAAAGTGCGGGCGGTCTGTAAGGGCGTGAGCAACGCGGCGGGTGACGCAAAAAAGCTGAATAATGCGCTGAAACCAAGCGTAATCAATGCGATACAAGCATCGGATATTACAATCAAGTATTTGCGGTTATACCTGTCCGCCCATACGCCCCAATTTTGAACGAGCGGACAAACCTATTGAAGATAGAAACATATCACAAGATAAATTGCAACAGTTTTTTGAAATTCTTACGCCGTTCGCAGTTCTTTTCTGCGACGGTACGGAAATTGCCAAAACAACACCCGCGAGGCGTCGGCTTCGCGGGCTTTTTCTTTGTTTCGGGCTGAAAAATAGGCATTTCTTATTTGAACATCCAATAGGAAGAGTTGAGAACGCTAAGGCATTTAGCGTTTTCAGGTTGGGTTCACTTTTTCGGGATTTTCTTTTTGAACCACCTTGGAACGGTAATTCTCTGAAAATAAACAAAAGCCGATAGTCCGCAAATGCCTTAAAATCAAGGGATTTTGCTTCTATCAGCTTTGTGCTTGTTAAATGGTGCGGATGAAGGGACTCGAACCCCCACGCCTCGCGGCACTTGATCCTAAGTCAAGCACGTCTGCCAGTTCCGCCACATCCGCATATTTATGGTTACCTAAAATATTATACTCTGTTATTAAGCTAATTTCAATAATTATTGGCTGGGATTTGTTTCAGAAGAGACTGTAGCCTTGCTTGGTTTGGCGCTTTTTCTGGTACATGCGGGTGTCGGCCAGATTGACTAATTCATCGACCTCGGTAGCTTCATCGGGATAGAGCGCACTGCCAATGGATACATTGCTGAAATAATCCATATCTATGATGGCCGTGCGCAAACGATCTACTATGACCTGGCATAATTGATATTCAACTCCGGGCAGTATGATGGCGAATTCATCGCCCCCGTATCGTACGACCACATCAGTATCACGGACGGTTCGTTTTAGGGTATCAGCTATTTCTTTCAGTATGCGGTCACCTTCGACATGCCCTAGTTCATCATTTAAACTTTTAAAATCATCCAAATCAAGCATAAGCAGGCCAAAAGGGCGGGAATTGGTTTTCGGGTCGTTGATCAAAATATCAAGATGCTCATATAGATAACGCTGAGTAAACAGACCGGTTAATCCATCACGAACCGCATATCGGCTCAAGATGCTTAAATCGTTAGACACAGTAACATTCACAATGATACCGCTTAAAGCTATAATGGTAAACAGCCAGACCAGGAGGTCCAACTCGAAGATGGTCAGTAATCCCAGCAGCAGCAGCCAGGCCAAAGATAATACCAACACTGTAATCATTTGCTTATAATCAGGACTGGTGGTAAAGATCAGGACGGGAATGATAAAACCATATACAAAAGGTGACTGCATTCCTCCGGCGAAATAACACAGCAAAAAGATCATTAACTGGTCAACTAAGAGCATTACGTACTGGTATTTACCGAAAAAAACTTTAATAGTCCGGACACAAATGCACAGGGTGGCATAAAATACTGCGATTAGTAGCATAATTAAGACCTGTCGGTTTGAAGGACCCAGCCAGAGGTATTCCAGAAGAGCGATGGAAGCAACAGCCATGCGAAGAGAAGGAAGTGTATGTTGTATAAAGTCACTTCTTTTTCGATTTAATACAGGGCTTGTCATACCACCAAACAGTTTAATCAATATGTATCATCCCTGATTCCTTTTCCTTTATTGTATATGAGTATTATATTATTAGCAACCAAAGTCCCTGGGACCAAAGTGTGACTATTTTCTGTTATATTCGGAATTTTATTAATTTATAACGGGATACCTTCAACCAATAGTAAAAAGAACTTGATTTGTATCTACAAATATATTACCATATTTTTACACTTAAGTATATGGGATAAAGAAATAAATTACGCAAGCCTAAAATTAGTGGTTTTGCAAAGATACAAGACGATTGTACCGGATTTTTGCTATAATATAAACAATTATATAATTTATACATAGTGAGGAGTAAAGCTTGGATAACTTAATTTTATTATGTCCCATTATTGCCGTACTTTTATTGGCTGTTTTCTTTATATACAAACTGAAAGTACGGGAAAAGGAAGAAACTAAAAAGCAAATAATTCAAAGCGGAGACAGAGGAGAATTTAAAGTTCAACATACGCTCAGAGTTCTGGATAAACCTAATTCCCGTTATAAAGTCTACCATAATGTTAACCTGGGTCCGGATTCTGAGCACACCAATGAGTATGACACGGTGATTGTCGGACCAAATGGTATATTTCATATTGAAACCAAAAACTATGGCGGGGAACGCGGCGGAATAATAGATATCGACAACAATGGCAACTGGATACTGCATAAGAAAAACGGCCATTCCAAAATAATCACCAACCCGGCCGGACAGGTGGATTCGCATCAGTATCGTCTCCAGGGCTTTATGAACAAAGTGGTGGGGGTACGCAATCTTCCCATACAGGGCATAATAGTGTTGTCATGTGACAATATCACACTGCGATCTAATAGAAAAAAGGATGAAGCCATACCGATAATAGGCCGGAGAGAATTAGTAAATTATATCAAGCGCTATAATAAAGGTAAAAAGATTTTGTATCCTCGGACAATTAATAAGATTTGCAAGAATATAGAATCGATGAACAGCATAGCCAGGGCAAACTAAGGGCGGGTTTTAACCCGCCCTCAGAGCGTCAAAAAAGCCCAATAGCTGCGTTATTAAGGGAAGACCGCTCAATCGACGTACTCATGTACGCCTCAATCACGTTCTTCCCTTAATGCTTTGCTCTTGGCTTGCTCTTGGGCTTTTTTGCTCGCTCTGGGGTATGGGCACTTTTTTGATAGTATAAGGGCGGGTTTTTTAACCCGCCCTTATTATTTATTTTACAAAAATAAAATAATTTACAGGTAAAAAGGTAATTTGTGGCGAATTAACAAATAAGAGTTAGAAAAGGGAGGCGTATGGTGTGAATAATGTAGTAATTGTAGGCGCGGGGCAGGGAGGAACTTCGGTATTAAAAGCATTAAATGGTCTGGAAACGGTTAGAATTGCAGGTATTTGTGATGTAAATGCCAATTCTCCAGGAATGGTACTGGCCAGGAAATTAGGAATAGCTACATATAATGATCTGAAAGATATTTTCGCCATTCCCTCTTTAAACGTTATTATTGAGGCCACAGGCAGCAGCAAGGTTCAGGAACTCATTAACAGCAGCAAAAGCCAAGAGACTGCGGTGGTGGACTCTCATGGCGCTAATCTTATGATGTTGCTGGTTGGGTCCAGGGAAGACATGATAGTCAGCCTGCACCAGGAGGCGGAAAAATTGGCGGATATGTCAGGCGAACTCTCCGATACTATGCAAAAGGTGAGTCAGGTAGTAGAGGAAGTGGCTTCCTATGCTCAGGTAGTATCGAACCAAGGTATAAGTCTGATGGAGTCAGCCCGCGATGCTGCAGTGCATTTGGGGGAAACCGGTGAAGTACTTGAGTTTATTAATTCTATTGCCAAACAGACTAAATTATTGGGCTTAAATGCAGCCATCGAGGCGGCCAGAAGCGGGGAACACGGCAAAGGCTTTGCCGTGGTGGCCGATGAAGTGCGCAAACTGGCAGAGAATAGTACCTTGTCGGTTGAGCGGATCTCCAAAATACTCCATGATATCGAAAAATCAGTCCAAATTATAACCGGGGGGGTCAATGACTCGGGCGAGGCGATCCAAAAGCAAGCCCAGCTTACCCAGACCGCCTCGGCCAATGTTCAGCAGTTGATGGCTATGTCTGAGGAATTGTCCGGCCTGGCTCAGCATTTAGCCAGCTTGGCCTAGGATCAGAAGCAGGGTCAAGCTTAGAATTATACGGCAGTGGATCATGGGCACAGTTCGTGAGATCTCCCCGTGATCCACTAAGCCGGTTTAAAAATGGCCATGAAAGTAGTCCCGTTAGGGCCGGTTTGGTAATCAATAGTGGCATTATGCCGGTCAGCGATACTGTAGCATACTGCCAGACCAAGACCGGTGCCGTTTTCTTTGGTGGTAACAAACGGTGTTCCAAGTTTATCAAAAATGGCCGGGTCAATGCCTTTGCCCTGATCCTTGATGGCCAGGACTATTTCATTATTTTTCAGAAAAGTACTTATTTGCAGAGTCCCACCCGGTTCCATGGCGTCCAGGCCATTAAGAGCCAGGTTCAATATCAGCTGCCTGATCTCATTGCTGTCTATACCGGTATCGGGAATATTGCCCAGTTCCAGCGTGACCTGTTTATCCGATTTAATTGCCTCGGCACTGATCAGAGGATAGATATTTTTTACGATACAATTTAAATTTTGTACTTTTAAATATATGGCTTTATTCTGAGCCAGACTTAAGAATTCTGTAATTATGGAATTGGTGGCATTAAGTTCTTCGATCATGAGATCAAAGTAGGATTGAAAAGAACTGCATTCCGGTTCACTTTTCAACAATTGGAGAAACCCGTGCACCGTAGTCATGGGATTCCTGATTTCATGTCCGATAGTAGCCGCCATCTCGCCGGCCAGCCTCAACCGGTCCAGCCTGGCCATTTCTTTTTCCATGTGCTTGCGTTCGGTAATATCTCTGGTCCCCAATACTATTCCCACCATAGAGCCCTCTTCATCCCAAAGTGGGTTGCCTACCGCTTCCAACCACAAATAGGGGCCATTTTTCTTGCGATAACGGAATTCGATTTTACCATAAGAACCTTTGCTGAGAGCACGCCGGTTTATCTCCAGAACCCGGCCCATATCATCGGGGTGGGTGTAGCACCAGATATTTTTCCCTATCATTTCCTCCGCTTCATAGCCCAGAACAGTTCGGACCGAGGAACTGATATACTGTACGATACCGATTAAATCAGTCTGACAGATGATATCCCGCATGGTACTGGTAATTCTTCTTAACTGAGTCTCGTTGTTTCTCAACGCCAGAGCGGATTTTCTTTGTTCGGTAACATCCTGTACCTGAACCAGATATCCACCGGTTCCTCCTTCATGAGAAATGAGGGGAGTAATAAGGTAATCCAGATAGGCATATTCTGATTTGCGGGTATTATATATTCCCTGCTCCCGAATAATATCAAAATTAAATTCTGCTTCGTAACGTACAACCTCGCCCTGGATCAATTTCTGTTTGGCTTCATATGGCAGGGTGGGGTCTTCAAAGAGCTGAAAGCGGTCCAGGTCATTCAGAGTGTTAACCCCAAATATGTCTAAACAGGCCGGGTTGGCTTCTACCACAACCCCATTACAGTTTACAACCGCAATACCGATAGGTGATTGGGAAAATATACTTCTGAAATTTTCTTCACTTATAGCCAGTGCCTGCTCGGCCCGTTTACGTTCCGTAATGTCTACCGTTACTCCAACCAATCCGGTAAGTTTGTGATTCATACTGAAAACCGGTGCTTTATTGTATATAACATCATGCAAGCTGCCATCGGCATAGGGAAGTATACTATCGTAGTGCTGCAGTTCTTGATTGGCAAATAATTGCTGGTCCATTTTCCAGCCATTGGCTGCAATCTCATAGGGGGCTATATCAAAAAAGGTTCTTCCGATTATCTCATTTCCGGGTCGGCCCATGATATTTTCAAAGGCCCGGTTGCAGCCTTGATATACTCCATTTAAGTCCTTATAGAAAACCGGGTTGGGAATATTATCGATGAGGTGCTGCAGAAAATGAAGCTGTTCCTGTAGTCTGGCTTCCAGATGTTTAAGCCTGGTTATATCAATAGTCATAACGGCCAGATATTTTTCGGTGGTAACAAAAACACTGGCTTCAAAATACCTTTTTAAGGTGGGGGAGTACCTTTGAAATGATACCGGTTTTTTATCAAGTGCCGCCTGAATAAATATATTTAACCACTCCGAATCCATATCCGGCAAAACTTCCAGTAAAGTATGGCTAATTACATTTTCCTTGCTTAGACCGGTCTGCCGCTCAAATCCGGGATTAATTTCGCAAAAGCGAAAATCGCAGGGGTAATTGTCCTGATCAGCTATGATTTCGAACAGTGACCAGCCTTCATTGATCGTATTAAAAAGGACCCGGTATCTTTCTTCCCTTTCCTGCAGGATTTGTTCTGAGCGTTTGCGCTCGGTAATATCAGTAAAAAAGGAAGAATAATAAGATACATTCCCTTTCTTATCTTTTATCCCGTCAATTAAGACGGATACCGGTATGGTATTTCCGTTTTTGGACTGTATTTCCATTTCATAACGCTGGGGTTTTCCGGTGCGGCTAAGCCGGTCGGTGGCATAGTCTATTATTCCATGCCATTCGCAGGGGGTGAGATCCTTCAGTGACTTTAATTGTGCTATTTCAGCGCGGTCATAGCCCAGCATATTGCAGAAGGCATTATTAAAACTTATGACCCTGCCTTTCGGAGAATTGGTGCAGAACGGTTGAGATGAATGTTCCAAAATATTGGCTAGAAATTGAATATGACAGTAATTATCCTGTTCCTTTTCCAAATCAATAAACCATTTGTCCAGTTTGGCACGATTCTGCTTTTTAGTTTTACCGGGCAGAATATGCCGGTAATTTCGATAAAACTTGTCCTTTCTGATATAAAAGGCATGGGTCATAACTATTTCCTTTATGGCAGCAATACTAAACTTATCGATATAACAACGGCTCAATACGGTTATGGGAAAATTAAGCGACAAATCTGATGTTAAACTGTTTTCATATTCGAGCATATTTTCAAAGCTATTTTCCCCGGTTCCCACCATCCAGTCTATTTCAGCCGTAAAGCGAAGCCCCTTAAATCCATCTTGTTTGGCTTTATAGGCAGCATCAATTATATATTGAATTAGTTTATTGATATCGGCCGAATAGTCGGATGGGGGGATATCTTCCGACTGGAGGATTATTAATTGTTGGTCAATCTGGGGCGAGGGTAAATCTTTATAAGCTTCATCCAAATACTGTCTGATCTGTTGAACGGTATGTTCTTTAACCACGCAAACGCAGACTTCATTCCCGTTAATACCTGTGGCCAGAAATGGAATCACACTGTTTTGCCATTCCTCTTCATTTTCATAAAGCAAACAAACATGGGCGCCGGGTTTGATCTTTTCCATTTCATGCATTATTTTGGAATCATGTATAAGCATACTTAACCTCCACAAAAATAAACCACACCGTCATGGGTTAGAATTCAACAAATTCTGTCAAATTTCCTCTAATTCATACTTTATTTTTAAAAAGCGTATAAGAAAAAGAAATAGGGGATGGAATTGTATCCATCCCCGTCAGACCGTGGGTTATTGTTGTAGTAAGCTTATAAAATTGTGCAAAATGCCGGCGGTCATACCCCATATAACTTCATCCTGCCACAAATAGAAATACTGTTGGTAAATTCCTTGCCGCCAGGGATAGTTGCGCCCGTGCGGGATTAAATGATAAGGGTAATCTTCGGGCAGAGTCAAGTTTAACTTCAGGGTTTGCAGCTGTGGCTCATTTTGCAGAAAATGATTTAAAGGCACGGAAAAAATTTTTTCTACTTCCGCCGGGTTAAAGTGAATTTGCCGGTAGTCCTTTAAATAAGCTACAAACGGAGTAACTACTATATTAAAAGGACTGACAAACACATCCAGTGGCGCAACCATTTCGAGCTGCTCAGGGAGTATGCCAAGTTCTTCGCAGGTCTCGCGGATGGCAGTATTTTGCGGACCGCCATCAGACGGTTCCACCTTGCCGCCGGGAAAGCATATTTCTCCGGGCTGATAGTCCAGCTCAGCAGATCGTTTTTCAAATAAGAGCTTTATCCCACCTTTATCTTCGATCAAAGGCAGCATAACGGCTGATCTGATAAATTCATCCTCTCCCAGGATACCGGCTTTCCTTCCCTGAAGAGCCTCGATATGTTTGCGAATCACAAATTTTCCTCCCTTGGCTTGAACTGTTCTAATAAACATAGCATGTTCAATTATAATACACAAATTGGGAGATTATGGCTCAAACGACGGCGGCCAATATTTTACCGGGAAATTGGTGTAAGAGGAAACTTGTTGGTCAAACCTTTTAGCTTATTATATCTATTTTGCACCAGAACACTCGGTTCCAGGCTTTTCAAATTTTTAAGCCTGGTACTGATAAGGTCTTTAAGCACCTGGGCGGTAGGCTCAAAATCGACTTGTATACCGCCTGCCGGTTCTTCTACCACCTCATCAATAATACCCAATTCCAACAACTGTCCGGCGGTTATTTTTAAGGTTGCAGCCATTTCATCCGCTCTTTCCACGTCTTTCCAGAGTATGGAGGCACAGGCCTCCGGTGACGCGACGGAGAAAACCGCATTGGATAACATAACCAGATGATCCGATACGGCCAGGGCAAGAGCCCCTCCACTTCCTCCTTCTCCGGTTACAACTGCGATAATGGGTACCGGAATATAGGACAAAGTGGATAATACTTCGGAAATAGCCCAGGCCTGACCGCGTTCTTCCGCGCCGATACCGGGAAAGGCGCCCGGAGTATCTATGAAGGTTAAAACCGGACGTTTGAATTTGGCTGCCTGCAACAGCAGCCTTTGAATTTTACGATATCCTTCCGGGTTCGGCATACCAAAATTATGACGGATATTGTCATTGGTATCCTCTCCTTTTTGGTGGCCCAGGAAAGTTACCGGTTGACCTTCGAACTCTCCTATGCCGCCTACTATGGCCGGGTCGTCGCCAAAACAACGGTCACCGTGCAATTCCATATAATCATCTAAAATAAATTTGATATAATCCATCGAAGTGGGCCGCTCAATGCAGCGCACCAGGAGCAGTTTCTCCCATGGTTTGAGATTCTGGTATTTTTCTTTCCTGATGGTCTCGAGTTTTTCTTCCAGAAGTTGAAGCTGCTCACTCAGATCATAACCGGTTGTCTCGGTAATAATTCTAAGTTCGTTAACTTTATCGAATAACTGTTGGTATTTTTGCTCATAATCAAAATTTTTCTTAACCATTGGCATCACCCTCGTGCAGTTTTAGGATCCGGGCAATGGTGGTAGGTATTGTCTCGCGTACACTTATCAAATCTATCATGCCGTGCTCCAATAAAAATTCTGCTCTCTGAAAATTAGGGGGCAGCTCCTGGCCAATAGTTTGACGTATTACCCTGGGACCGGCAAAGCCAATCAGTGCCCCTGGTTCCGCGATTATAATGTCGGCCAGGGAGGCAAAGCTGGCTATGGTGCCGCCGGTGGTAGGATCAGTAAGCACTGAGACATAGAGCACCCCCGCCTTTTGCAGGGAGCTTACCGCGGCATTGGTTCTGGCCATCTGCACCAAAGACAACATGCCTTCCTGCATCCGTGCTCCGCCCGAAGTTGCAAAAAGCAGTAAAGGCGTTTTGCTGGCCGTAGCTCTTTCTATGGCTCTTAGCACTTTTTCGCCTACCACGATTCCCATGCTGCCCATCATAAAGCGTGAATCCATTATAATCAATATGACCGGATATCCGGCGATGGTAGCCTCGCCGGTAACAACTGCCTCTTTCAGACCGGTGGTCTGCTGAGCCTGTTTAAGTTTTTGCGTGTAGCCCGGGAAATCCAGATAATTGGAGGATTGCAAATCGGCATCCATTTCCTTAAAGCTGTCCGCATCCACCGTAACGGCAATACGTTCTCCCACTGTTAAAGGATAATGGTAGTGGCAGCGCGGGCATACTTTATGGCTTCTCATCATATCAACTTCAGAAATCAAACCTTTGCAGGCAGGGCAGGTAGTCGAACCCGGGAGGTTATCCTCCCGGAGTCCAGCTGCTTTGGGAGTCGGCAAGGTAATATAGGTTTTCTTTTTTCCCCATACGTTTTTTAACATGATTCATTATCCTGTCCGGCAGATAAGGCAAATAAAAACTCACTCTGGCAGACCAGATCGCCATTTACGGTTATCCGTCCTTTGCCTTTGCCGATGTTATTTTTCATAGCAATCAACTCGGTAGTTATTTCCAGAACATCCCCGGGTATGGCCTGACGTTTGAAACGAACCCGGTCTACTCCCGCCAGATAGGCAATGTATCCCTTGTACTGAGGTTCGCTCAGAACCGCACAGGCTCCGACCTGAGCCATGGCTTCGATCATTAATACGCCAGGCATCACCGGCTGACCGGGAAAGTGACCCGGAAAATAGGGCTCGTTACAGGACAGATTTTTTATACCCACAGCCTTATGCCCCGGAACCAGTTCAGTAATCCGGTCTATCATCAGAAAAGGATAGCGGTGGGGAAGTATTTTCATAATTTCATGAATATCCATAATTTTCACCTCATTAGGACTCGAAGCGGCGTGCGATCAAAGCGGCGTTATGCCCTCCGAAGCCCAGTGAATCAGATAAGATTATCTGTACATTTTTCTCCCGGGCGCATCCGGGCACATAATCCAGGTCGCAGTCCGGGTCCGGGTTTTCAAGGTTTATGGTGGGAGGAATGATACCCTGGCCCAAAGCCAGAACCGATACTATCAGTTCAACTGCCCCGGCTGCCCCCAACATATGTCCTGTAACCGGTTTGGTGGAGCTTATAGATAATTTTTGGCTGTGCTCACCAAATACGGCTTTGATAGCACGGGTTTCAACTAAATCGTTTAGTTTGGTACCGGTACCATGGGCATTGATATAGTCAACCTGATGCGGTTCTATACCGGCTTCAGCCAGAGCCATTTTAAAGGCCAGCATAGCCCCATAGCCTTCTTCATCGGGCTGAACCATGTGGGAGGCATCGGCACTGGCGCCATACCCTATCAATTCCGCGTAAATATGAGCGCCGCGCTTCTGGGCGTGTTCCAGTTCTTCCAATACAACAATCCCGGCACCTTCACCCATGACGAAACCCTGACGGTCAAGTGCAAATGGCCGGCAGGAACCGGCCGGGTTATCATTCACAGTGGATAATGCCTTCATGGAACAGAAGCCGGCGATACTCATAGGTGTAATTGATGCTTCGGTACCACCGGTTATCATCACCTCGGCCCGGCCGTGCTTTACCATTTCAAAGGCTTCTCCTATGGAATTGGTGCCGGTTGCACAGGCGGTTACCGTGCATCCATTAGGCCCCTTTACGCCCAGCATGATGGCAATCTGGCCTGCCGCCATATTAGGTATAAACATAGGTATAAAAAAGGGACTGACCAATCCGGGACCTTTTTGTAACAGGTTTTGGTGCTGCTTCTCAAAGGTCTCAACTCCACCTATGCCGCTGCCTACCCAGACACCGGCGGTGTCCTTGTTCAGGTGCCCGGTCTGAAGCTGTGCGTCCTCCACCGCCAGGCGGGCCGCGGCACACGCATATTGCACAAAGAGGTCCATTCTGCGGGCATCTTTGCGTAATATATAATCTTCGACTTTAAAATCATGCACCTGAGCTGCAATGCGGGCCGGATAAGGTGAGGCATCAAAATGTTCGATAGCTGTGATGCCGCTGTTACCTTGAACGATGTTATTCCAGAAGGTAGCTTTATCCTGGCCGGCTGCCGATATGACACCTAATCCAGTAATTACAACTCTTTTAGGCATTTTATCACCTCATATAAGCTGCTAGATACGAGCTTCAATATAATTTACCAGGTCCTCTACGGTTAAAATCTTTTCGGCATCCTCTTCGGGAACGTGAATATCGTGTTTTTCTTCCAACTGCATAAGCATTTCTACCATATCAAGTGAATCAGCATCCAAATCTTCAGTAAAACGAGACTCCATCTTAATGTCGTCCTCAGGAATGTCCTTAATGTCTACGATTATTTTTTTAATATCATCCAATACTGCCATTTGTTATTCCCCCTTAAAGTTTTGTCATAAAGCCGCCTGGCCTGAAATATATACTCAGGCCGGGGCTGTCTGCCTGTTTCATAACTTACCGCTATTTTAAATGCCTGTAAGTCCGCCGTCAACTCTAAGCACCTGGGCACTAATATATCCCGCCCGGGGCGAAGCCAGGGTAGATACTGCGAACGCTACATCCTCCGGGTTTCCTAACCGGCTGACCGGAACCCGGGCCATAATTTTAGCCTTTTGCTCCTCAGAAAGTACATCAGTCAGGTCCGTCCGGATAAAACCAGGCGCCACTATATTGGCGGTAATTCCTCTTACTCCATATTCTTGCGCGATAGAAAAAGTAAAACCCAATATTCCCGCTTTAGCGGCTGCATAATGAGCCTGACCGGCATTACCATGCAGACCGACTACCGAAGAAATATTTATGATACGGCCATAACGTTTTCGGGTCATGTGTTTAAGGACGGCACGGGTACAATAAAAGACTGAATTCAGGTTGGTACTGATAACCCGGTTCCAGTCTTCATCACTCATACGTAATACCAAACCGTCTTTATTTATACCGGCATTGTTAACCAGTACATCCACCTGACCAAATTCTGCCACAGTCGTTTCGATCAAAGCATTGGCCTGCGCGGGATCTGATACATCAGCTTTGACCAGCAGACCGGCGCCCCCCTCAGCTTCAATCGTTTTTAAAACCTCTTGAGCCAGTTCCTCATTATGGTTATAATTGATTACCACCTTAAATCCGTCTCTGGCCAGCTGCAATGCTATAGCTTTGCCTATTCCACGCGAACTGCCGGTTACGATTGCTACCTGTTCCATATTTGATTCATCCTTTTTTCTATATTATTTAAGGAATCCAGGTCTTCTATGTGTCCCAGCAATCTTTCCTTGTTGATCTTTTTGATTAAACCGGACAAGGTTGAGCCAGGACCTATCTCGATAATGTTATCGACCTGTTCCAGCATATGTATCATACTTTGTTCCCAGCGTACTGAAGAAATCAGTTGGGCGGCCAGAATATCCGGCAATTGCGCAGCCGTATTGGAAGCGGCATTAACATTACTCAGTACGGGTACTCCCGGTTCCTTCCATGGTATTTTATCCAGCAGAGGTTTAAGGCCTTCCGCCGCGGGTGACATTAGACGGGAGTGGGAAGGAACACTTACCTTTAATGGAATTACCCGGCCGCCGGCTTTTTTGAGTTCGGAACCTACTTCTGCCACGACCTGGGCTTCACCGGAAATTACTACCTGGCCGGGACAGTTATAATTGGCAACATCAATTAGGCCGGCCGCATTGCGGCAGGCATTTTCAACCATATTATGGTCCAGGCCCAGCACAGCCGCCATACTGCCCTGACCAGCCGGGACGGCCTCTTGCATTAGATGCGCCCGGGCTTGAACCAGAGGCAGAGCCTCATCCAAAGTAATGGCTTGGGCCGCTACCAGAGCGCTATATTCACCCAGACTCAAACCTGCCATCATACTTGCTTGCCATCCTTGCTTTTCCACCACTTTTAATATAGCGGTACTGGTAGTAAGCAGGGCAGGTTGGGCATATTCGGTCTGGTTGAGCTTATCGGCCGGACCATCAAAACATAATTTACTCAAACTGTAACCCAAAATGTCATCTGCCTGTTCAAAAACAAGAGCCGCTTCAGTATAGTTTTGGGCTAACTCTTTACCCATACCGGGATATTGAGCTCCTTGCCCCGGAAAAACAAAACCTAAACGTAGCATGTGTTAATTCCCCCCTGCCAAACGTTGTCCAACCAGATGGGCTTCCTTCATAATATCCTCGATTATCTCGGCGGCCGGTTGAATGCTGTGCACCAGTCCGCAAATCTGTCCGGCCAGAATAGAGCCATTATCCAGATCGCCTTGTAAGGAAGCGGCTGAATACCGGCCTTTTCCCAGTTCCATCAATTGCTCCACCGGAGCCCCCTGTCTTTCAGCAGTGGTATATAAACGGGTAAAACTATTGTGGATGGCCCTTACCGGATGTCCGGTAGTTGTGCCACATACAACCGTATCCCGGTCTTTACTTTTAACAACTTTTTGTTGGTAGGCAAGGTGAACATTACACTCAGTGGCACATATAAACCTGGTACCCATCTGAACTCCGGCCGCACCCAGGGCCATAGCAGCGATAACACCGCGCCCGTCAGCAATACCGCCGGCAGCGATGACCGGAACCGTCACGGCATCCACCACCATTGGTACCAGACACATGGTGGTCATTACGCCGACATGTCCACCTGATTCGGTACCTTCGGCGATAATGGCATCCGCACCCAGCCGGCTTAGACGTTTGGCCAGGGCCACGGAGGATACTACCGGTATTACAATTATACCGGCATCCTTAAGCCTTTGCATATAGCGTCCGGGGTTGCCGCCACCGGTAGTAACAACCGGGACCTGCTCCTTTACCAATACTTCTATTACCTCTTCCACATGAGGTGAAGTCAGCATGAGATTAACCCCAAAAGGGTTGGAGGTGATCCCACGGACGCTGTTTATTTGCTCAGTAAGCCATTTGGCGTCAGCATCTCCTGTACCAATAATACCCAATCCACCGGCCTGTGATACGGCACCGGCTAATTTGCCTACTGCTATCCAGGCCATAGCGCCTTGCAGCAGCGGATACTTAATATTTAACAAATCACAAACTTCGGTATGCAGATTCATCAATCATCACTCCCCCAGCGTATAATAGCACCACCATAGGTCAGACCTGCCCCAAAAGCTACCGTTAAAACAAGGTCGCCTGGTTTCAATCTTCCTTCTGTTTCAGCCATACTAAGTGCTACGGGAATGCAGGCAGAAGACATATTACCAAATCGGTTTATGTTGATCAGAACCTTTTCCGGAGGCATATCAAGATGTTTCATGGCGGTTTTGATAATACGCAGATTGGCCTGGTGCGGAACAAACAGGTCTATATCACTGTAAGTAAGACCAGCCGATTCAATTAACTGGTTGCTGATTTCAATTAATTTTTTGGTAGAAAAGCGGAATATTTCATTACCGTTCATTTTTAAATAATGCTGTCGATTTTCGACTGTTTCTTTGCTGCTGGGAAGTCTGGAGCCCCCGGCCGGTATACATAGCAAATCGGCACCGCGTCCATCAGCACCCATCATAGAGGTCAGAATACCATACTCTTTCCGGCCTTTGCCTATCACCGCTGCTCCGGCCCCATCACCAAAAATAATACAGGTACCGCGATCCTGGTAATCTACTATTTTGGAAAGCGTTTCGCCGCCAACTACAAGTACATTTTTTACATCCGGTGCCAGCAAAAACTTTTCCGCTACATTTAGCCCATATATAAATCCGGTACAGCCTGCGGCCAGATCAAAAGCACTGGCATTAAAAGCCTGCAGGCGCTCCTGCAGGATACAGGCAGTTGAAGGTACCGGCATATCCGGTGTCGCAGTTGCCACAATGATTAAATCAATCGCCAAAGGGTCAATACCTGCGCGCTCAAGGGCCATGGTGGCCGCTTCATAGCACATATCTGAAGTAGCAGTATTGCTATCCGCAATTCTTCGTTCTAAAATTCCGGTACGTTCTTCGATCCATTTACTACTGGTATCTACCATTAATTCAAGGTCAGAATTACTCAATATTTTTTCGGGCAATGAGAACCCGGTACCTTTTATTTGAGCTTTCATACTTACACCATCCCGGTAGCAAAATGATACTTAAGTTTAAACAGATGAAACAAACGGTGTCAATAGACTAATTGGAAAATAACAAGAAAATTATGATTATTTACTCAATTTAGGCTAGGCCCGAAAAGAAGGGTCATAGATTATATTTCAGGTATATTCCAATAATAGAAGCGCTATAACAAGGGGGGATATTATGCAAGAGATCGAAGGCCACTTTATAAAATGGGGGGTGTCGTCATTCTGAGGCAAAGCCGAAGAATCTTAGATCCTTCGGCTTTGCCTCAGAATTATCACGCGATGTCCGCACCACGATAAACGAATAGTATGTCATCCTGAACGTAGTGAAGGATCTTGCAGTCTCCGAAATGGTAAGATCCTTCACTCCGTTCAGGATGACAAAAAAACGT